>NZ_JBYSYC010000090.1:0-13286 GCF_058782875.1 Cupriavidus sp. FW305-F7
ATTCGCGATCACGGGCGAGATGACACCCCCTTGGGGTGTACCCGCCCGCGACTCGAACAGGGTTCCCTCATCGATATATCCGGCCTGAAGCCACTTGCGCAGAACCCCCTTATCCATCGGTATGTTCTCCAGGAACCAGGAATGACTGAAGTTGTCGAAACATCCTCGGATGTCACCCTCTAGAATCCATTCTGGCGAGGCACGCTTGGCCAGAACTTTGAAGCACTGTTCGATGGCGTCGGCGGTCGAGCGTTTGGGCCGAAAGCCGTAGGAATTGACGTCTGCCAGGGTTTCCGCGACGGGTTCCAGAGCGAGCTTCCATAAAGCCTGCATCGCCCGGCACCGCATGCATGGAATTCCCAGCGGACGCTTCTTGCCGTTACTCTTGGGAATGTAAACCCGCCGCAGCGGCATCGCACGATAGCCGCGATGACGTAGCGACACCATTCCGTTCCATCTGACCGCCGGGGACGGCCATATCCTGCCATCCACCCCCGGCGTCCTCTTACCGCGATTTTCCGTCACACGCTTCACGGCCCACATCTTGCCGCTATGCGAGCGGGTCAGCAGACGTTGCAAGGCTTTCACCTTGCCATACCGGCCTTCCCGAGTTGCCTTGGCGATACGCACCTGAAGTCGTTTCACTTCTGCCTCGATCTGCGACCAGTTCGCCTGATCCCACATCTGCGCAGCGCGCGAGGGCGCACCAGCCCCGGGCGCTTTCGCGTCGGATGCCGTCATCTGCTTTCCCCCGTATAACGATTGGTCAAAGTTATCTCGCCATGAATGACCGCGCGGAAGTCTGCCCACTTTCGTGTCGGGCAATGTTGCAGCCCGTATCCTGGCCATTACAGCCGGGCGTTCGCTTTCTCCGCATTCCTTTACCCACAGCACCAACAGCGTTCCTTACGGTTCACCTGCCGTTGCCGGCAGTACTATGGGCTTACCCTGTTCCGCATGAATCTCCGAGCGGGGCGGACCCTTCCTCTTCGCCGGCGGCTGGTTGTCCATGGTGGCCCAGTCTTTAAGGACCACTCCTCACCGCATACCGTTTTGGTTCAAGCCTGTCAGCACGTTTGGCTTGTCAAAGATCACGACGTTTATCGGAAGTTCACATATGTTGGTCGTACCCACTCATCCCTTGCTCCTCTCCGCCTTCGTGCTGGCAGATTCCGCTTCGCCTCGCGGCTGGGCGTACCGGTTATCCGGCGGCTACGTTGTCCCCAGAGCTTCACACCGAGCTGTTACCGGCTCCGCATGTCTGGGTAGGGAACGGTTGATGGAACAACCGGTTTCGTCAGGTCATACCTTCTCCTGTGAAACAGAAATTCAGACGACTTGCAGGTCGCACGAAGACATTCTTCGCGATATCCACCTCGACCGTCGTACGCTTCATTTCGAACTCTCCGGTGAAGAAATCAATGATCTTCCTCATTTTGGCCACATCGATGCCGTCGGAATGTGAGGAATCGCTCATTTTGCGACCCATAACTGGGTAGGTGGGGGCGTTCATACCATTTGTCGATAAGGAATAGCAGTGGCTCGAGCCGTGCACCATTCGGTCCCTGAACGATTGTCCGCATCGGGATCACCATGAGGCTCACTTTGGCATGATATGAACGTAAATTGTCATTCGTGCCACTAGTCCGTTCAACCCGCGCTCCCTATCCTGTGATCCGTGGATCGCGGCCCGACAGGGGAGCAGAGTCCGCCAGAAACTTCAACTTACAGAGAGAGAAAGTGAGAGACAAGCTACTGATGCTCCGCCTCGATATTACTCAAACCTCGGACCCAGTCAGCTAACGGACATGGACCGCTATGACAAAAAAATCCTTGCCATCCTGCAGGAAGACGCCACTGTCTCCGTAACGGAAATTGGGGACCGCGTCGGCCTGACCTCGACGCCCTGCTGGCGCCGCATCCAAAAGCTGGAAGAGGCCGGCATCATTCGCAAACGGATTGCATTGCTGGACGCAGACTCGTTGAATGCCGGTGTCACAGTCTTTGTCTCAGTGCGTACCAGCCACCACAACCTGAAATGGATCAAGCTGTTCCATGGATTGGTGGCATCGATCCCGGAGGTGACCGAGTTTTACCGGATGGCCGGCGACACCGATTACCTGCTGCGCGTGGTAGTACCGGATATCGCGGCCTATGATCGCGTTTATAAGAAGCTGATCCAAGGGGCGGAGCTTGCCGATGTTAGCTCCAGCTTTGCGATGGAACAGATCAAGTACACAACTGCGCTACCATTGGATTACGCGTAAGCGGGCACGGGTCATCCTGGACTGGCGAAGAAACCTACTATCTCCCGCGTATGGGTGGCTCGGTTGGATGGACACCCCGGGCCACCATAAAGGAGCGCAATGGAACTGGGATCCGCCATTGGCCGGAATCAATGCAGCGCAGATGTACTGAAATGCCGTCTGTAGTATCCGGGACTTGTTCCGAGCCGGATCCGGAAGTGATTGCGCAACGTGGCGGCGGCGCCGAACCCCACTTGCACCGCGATGTCATCCACGGACGAATCGGTCTCTTCGAGCAACACCCTCGCTCGGCTTAAACGCTCTATCAGCAACCACTCGCCAGGCGGCATACCCATCATACTGACAAAGTGCCGCTGGAACGTGCGGGCACTCATTGCGGCTTGCCTTGCCATCCTGGCAATCGGCCAGTCTTCGTCCAATGTTGCGCACCGCGTCCACTAGGGGGGCCAACGAAGCATTGCTGCGCTTCGAGACCGGCTCGGCAATGTACTGGGCTTGGCCGCCTTCACGGTGTGGCGGCATGACAAGTCGGCGTGCGACCTGATTGGCCGCCCAAAGTCCCGGCGGATCAGATGCAGGCACAGATCGATTCCCGCTGCACTTCCGGCAGACGTCAGGACAAGCTCGGCCGAACACGTCGCAAAGCGATACCACGCTTTTCCCATTTCCGGTCTGGGCAAACCGAACACTTCAACGGCGCAGCCGTATTCAAAGAGGCTCAGGCCGTCGTAGACGACGACTGCGACAAGTCCCCCATTGGCGCCCGATTGCGATTCGTTCCTTGGCACGATGCAGATAGAGATAGGTATTGATGCCATCTCGCCGGATTTTGCACCATCTGCCTCGCGCCTCGCAAGCGTCGAAACGTGTCAGTTTGACAGCGCCGGTAGCATGTCTGTCTGCTCGCAGGTGCTGTGGACACCATGCGGCGCACGGGCAAACCAGTCCGCCCCTGTTCTGGTGCTTGGCGCCGGACGGGAGCCGGTCGACAGCGTGGAGGTTTGCATGTACGGTCAAAATGAGATTCATCGAGTCGCCCGACCACCGTCGATATCTATCGTCGCAATATGGCGTAGCGCGCTCAACTTACTGACCGCTGCACAACTTGAAGTTCACAACTGAGCGGCGGATGCGCGCGGCGTGCTGCGCCCGAACCGATGCAGCGCAGGGCGCGGGTTCCGACAGTTGGAGATGCCGAATAAAATATTGTGTATGTCTTGCGAGCTCTATCGCTGTGCCGATGACTTTTTTTCGCGAAACTCCATGTGCTTAAAGAAATGGTCTTCACCCCGCGCTTGAGCCGACGAGCGGCGACACCTGCGGCGCATCGAAGGCACGAACCTCCGGCGGTTCTCCGTTGGACCACGGCGCGATCTCGACCAGAGCGGAATGCGCGCTGGATCCCTGGGCCAAGCTGGAGGTGCCGCGGTCCATCGTCAGGACGTTGGGATTGCCGTGGCGCTCGAGCGAGCTGTCGTTCGCATCGAACCAAGCGCCGGTGGGCATTACCACGACGCCGCGCATCAGCGCATCGTCCAGACGTGCACCGGCCAGGCATGCCCCTCGCTCATTGAACACGCGCACGATATCGTTCTGCACAATGCCGCGCTCTGCCGCGTCCATCGGATGCATATGGATCGCCTGCCGGCCTCCAACCTTCATAGACATGGAGTGGCTGCCCGCGTCCAGCTGGGAGTGCAGCTTGTCAGCCGGCTGGGACGTGATGAGGTGCAAAGGCCAGCGCCGGGCCGCGGCATCGCCAAGCCATTCGGCGGGCGGCAGCCAGGACGGATGCGGAGGGCAATCCTGATAACCGAATTCGCTGATGCGCCGGGAGTATAGCTCGATCTTGCCGCTGGGTGTACTCAGGGGACGCCCCTGTGGATCGGCACGGAAATCCGAGAACAGCACGAAAGGCGTGCCCGGCTCCGGCAAGCCGGTCCACCCCTCCTCCCAGAACTGTTCAAACGGCGGCGCTTCGAAGCCTGCCCGGGCCCAGCGTTCCACCATACTGTCGTAGATATGGCGAATCCACGCGAACTCGTCGCGGCCTTCGGTGAACGCGGGCTCGCAGCCGGCGCGCAGTGCCAGGTCACGATAGATGTCGAAGTCGTTGCGGCTGCCGTACTGCGGCGGCAGCGCCTGATGCATCGCCAGCACGTACCGGTCTCTTGACGAGCCCCCGATGTCGTTGCGCTCCAGCGTCGTGGTGGCCGGCAGAACAATGTCCGCGCGCCGAGCGGTGGGCGTCCACCAGCTGTCGTGCACCACGATCGTCTCCGGCACCTGCCAGGCGCGCACGAGCCGGTTCAGGTCCTGATGGTGGTGAAACGGGTTGCCGCCGGCCCAGTACACCATGCGGATATCCGGATAGATGCCTTCACGGCCGTTGAAGTCGTAGCGCCACCCCGGGTTCAGCAGCATGTCCGAAATACGCGCGACGGGGATCGTGCTGCGCGCAGGATTGGCACCCGCGCCCATTTCCGGTGCCGCAACGTCGGGCCGAGGCGTCCCGGCGCCGTTGATGGAGCCATGCCCGAACGCGAAGCCGCCACCCGGCAGGCCGATCTGGCCGAGCATCGACGCCAGGGCGATGCTGGCCCAGTATGGCTGTTCGCCGTGGTGCGCGCGCTGCAACGACCACGTGCAATTCAACATCGTGCGCTGCCGGGCGGCTTCCGTGGCCAGTTCGATGATGGTCTCGGCCGGCACTGCGCAGATCGATTCCGCCCAGCGGGCGTCCTTGGCCTGGCCGTCGTCGCGGCCCAGCAGATAGGCCGCGAACGCGTCAAAGCCCTCGCAATGGCTCGAAAGAAAATCCGCGGCGTGCAGGCCGCGCGTCAACAGCGTGTGCGCGATGCCCAGCATCAGCGCAGTGTCGGTGTTGGGCCGGATAGGCACCCATCGGGCCTGCAGGCCGTCGGGTATGTCAGCGCGCGTTGGGCTGACTACAACGAATTTCACTCCCGAGCACTTTGCACGTTCTATCCACTCTTGCGAGCTGTGCGCACCCGCGCCGCCGGAAGTGATCTGCGTATTGCGCAAGGGCAGGCCACCAAAGGCGATGAACAGGTCCGTGTGTTCAAGAATGCTGCGCCAGTCGGTTACTCTTCCCGTGACTGGCTTGTAGGTGCCGATCACATGGGGCAGCAGGAACTGCGCGGCGCCCCAACTGTAGTTGCCTGCCTGCGTGGTGCACCCCCCGCCTGCGAACAAGAAGCGGTGCGTCAGCGTGCGGGCATGATGCAGGCGCCCGGCGGAGGACCATCCGTAGGATCCGCCAAAGATGGATGCATCGCCATGGTCGGCGCGCACCCGTGCCAGCTCGCCGGCCACCAGGTCCAGCGCGGTGTCCCAATCCACCTCGACGAACTCATCGTTGCCCCGCTCGCTGCGCTCCGCGTTCTCGCGGTTGCGCAGCCAGCCGCGCCGCACCGAAGGCCGGCGGATGCGCAGGGGCGAATGCACCATGCCCGGCATGGATTGCAGGATCGGTGAAGGTGCGCTGTCGCAGGGAAACGGCTCGCACGCGACGAGCTTTCCGCCTTCTACGACGGCCGTATATGCACCCCAGTGCGAAAGCGTGGGAAAGCGGCTGCGAGTATCGGCTGCAGCAAGCTTCGTTGTCATGTTGGTCTCCTCCACCGAAATACAGGCGCCCGCTACGGGCGGCGCAAGCACCCAATGTTGGGCGGGCCGTGCGAGCATTTTTTTCTCTTTTGCACGGGATACTCCAGCGGAAAGAGATGAATTTTCTCCGGACGCATCCCTAAGCTGATTGACATTCCAGCGGCGATCACAACACGAAAGCCGCACCGCTCAGCAACGGAGATTCGATGAAAGAAAGCACTCAGTTAGTATGCGCCGGCCGCCATCCGGAGCGTTTCGGCGGGGTCGTCAACACGCCGATCTTCAGGGCATCGACCATTCTTGCCGGGTCGATGGCCGAATGGGAGGAAATGAAGCGCGCCCGCGCCGCGGAAGAGCCTGGCGCGACGACCTACGGCCGCTACGGCACGCCCACGACCCACGCGCTGGAAGAAGCCGTTGCCGCGCTGGAAGGCGGACACCGGTCGCTGGTGTTTCCGTCTGGCCTCGCGGCGATCAGCACCGCGCTGACGGCGCTGCTGTCCGCCGGTGACCACGTGCTGATCACTGACAGCGCCTATTCGCCAACACGCGCCTTCCTGGAGCGCGTCCTGAAGCGGTTCGGCGTCGAAGTCGAGACCTACGATCCCGTCGGCAGCACGCCGATCGAGTCATTGCTGCGACTCAACACGCGTGTCGTATACGTCGAATCACCAGGGTCGGAGACGTTTGAGATTCAAGACATAGCGACCATCTCGGCCGCCGCACATCGACATGGCGCCGTCGTGGTCATGGACAACACGTGGGGAACGCCGCTCTTCTTCAAGCCTTTCGCCCACGGCGTCGACGTTTCGATCCAGGCCGCCACCAAGTACATCGTCGGTCACTCCGATGCCATGCTCGGCGTGGTCACGTGCAATCGGGATACTTGGCCGCTGATCAAGCAGACCACGCAGGACATGGGACAGACCGCGGGCCCGGACGACGTCTACCTGGCACTGCGGGGCTTGCGCACGATGGCGGTGCGGCTCCAGCGCCACTGGGAATCCGGCCTGCGCGTCGCCCGATGGCTGGAGCGCCAGCCGCAGGTCGAGGCAGTGCTGCATCCCGCACTGCCATCCCATCCCGGCCACGTGCTGTGGAAGCGCGACTTCACCGGTGCCTGCGGCCTGTTTTCCGTAGTGCTGCGCACGAACTCGAAAGCATCGCTTGCCGCCTTCATCGATGCACTGGAGCACTTTGGCCTGGGGGTTTCCTGGGGCGGCTATGAAAGCCTCGCCATCCCGTTCACCCCGGGAAAGAACTGCACCGGCGCGCGCTGGCCGTATCAAGGGCAGGCCGTGCGCCTGCATGTGGGTCTCGAAGACCCGCAAGACCTCATCGACGATCTGCAGCGCGGCCTGATGGCGCTGTCCGCGCATGAATCCAGCCTGGAGGCATTGCAGGACGTCCAGGCCGACCAGGCTTGTCCGACCTGAACGACAACGCAGCCTAAAGCCGGGTTTTCCCGGCACTTTCCCCCCCTACACCAATCCACGACGGAGACAGACATGAGCAAGATGAAGATTGAAGGATCCTTTGTTGCCCTGATCACCCCCTTTGCCAAGGACGGCAGCCCGGACTTCGGCGCCTTTCGCGAACTGCTGGATTTCCAGGAACGCCACGGCACCTCGGCGGTGCTGATCATGGGATCCACGGGCGAGGTCTCGATGCTCTCGCAAAAAGAGCGCGAGGCCATCATCGTGGAAACCGCGAAAATGAAGACCGGCAAGATGAAGCTGTTCTATGGCTGCACCGGCAACAACACCCAAACCACCAAGTACTATCTGCGCTTTGCCAGAGCCAACGGCGCGGATGGCGCCATCATCGCCGCGCCCGCCTACATCTGCGCGCCGGAAGCCGATATCGAAAGCTACTTCCTGGAAGTGGCCGACGAGACCGACCTGCCCCTCGGCATCTACAACAACCCGCCGCGTGTGAAGACCGACCTGCATTGGGACAGCCTGCTGCGCATCTTCAAGCATCCCAACTATGTCGTCCACAAGGAGTCGACGACGCGCGTGGGACAGGTAGCGCAAGTGCTGCGCGGCGCGCCGGATGTCTCCGTGATGTGCTGCGACTCGCCCAACCTTGGCCTGGTCGTTCCAACCATGAGCCTGGGCGGCCATGGCACCGCGAACATGACCGGCAATATCGCCCCGGCGGAGCTGACGCAGATCTCCCGTCCCTGGACATCCCCCGACACCGCGGCCAGCTTCCACCAGGCCTACCTGCAGAACCTGCAGTTGCTGCACTACGCCTACTCGGCCATCAACCCGGTGGCGATCAAGTCGCTGATGAAGGCGGTGGGCCTGCCTTCGGGCGAACTGCGCAAGCCGCTCACCGGCCTGGAAGGCGAGCCCCTGCTGCGCGGCCTGCGCGTCATCAAGGAGCTCGAACTCGACCGGAAGTACGGCTGGTCGTCGCCGATGCTCAAAGCCGTTTGAACCGAACCGGGAGCGATCAATGGACCTCGGCATTGCAGGGCGCCATGCACTCGTCTTCGGCGGGAGCAAGGGCATGGGGCGCGCTTGCGCGCACCAACTGGCGGCGGAAGGCGTGAAGGTATTCATCGCCGCCCGCACGGAGAGCACGCTGGCCGCGGCGGCAGCGGAAATCGGCGCCGCGACGGGCGGTGATGTCCGCTACGTGGTAGCGGATATCACCACGGACGAGGGGCGCGCCGCCGCGCTGGCGGCATGCCCTGCCCCCGACATCCTGGTCAACAACGCGGATGGTGCCCCGCCCGGTGATTTTCGCCAGTGGACACCGGCAGACTGGCACGCTGCGATCGATGCCATGATGATCGGGCCGATCGACATGATCCGGCGCACCGTGGACGGCATGATCGAACGCCGCTTCGGCCGCATTGTGAATATCGTCTCGCGCAGCGTGAAGACGCCGCAGCTGGAACTGGGCCTGTCCAATGGCGCGCGCTCTGGCCTCGTCGGCTTCGTCGCAGGGCTTGCGCGCCAGACGGTTCGCCACAACGTCACGATCAACAACCTGCTCCCGGGCGTGTTCGCGACCGATGCCCAGCGCCACCACATCGAAGGCATGCTGGAATCGACCGGCAAGAGCTTCGAGCAACTCTGGAACGAACGCGGCGCCGACAACCCGGCTGGCCGCTATGGCCGGCCGGAAGAGCTCGGCGCACTCTGCGCCTTCATCTGCTCCGGGCACGCGAGCTATATCTGCGGTCAGAACATCCTGATCGACGGTGCAGCTTACCCCGGCACCTTCTGAGCCACCAGCTTCACCGAAGCCATTCCAAGGCAGCGCCGCCCGCCGCGCCCCACGTCATCGCGCGCGATGGCGCTGCCTTCCCTTGTCCAGCAAGTTACGTTGATCCGGCCATGCAACCACGCCCCCTCACCCAGATCCGTTCCCGCCCCATGCCCGTCGCACGCATGGGCATCTTCCTCCTGTCCGTCCTGACATCCGCGGGCGTCGCAAAAGCGGAATCCAGGCCTGACAGCGCCTACCCCGTTCGTACGATCACCATCATCGTGCCGCATGCGCCTGGCGGCTCGGTGGACGGCCTTGCGCGCGTGTTCGCGATGAAGCTCGGCCAGGAGCTGAAGCAGACCGTCATTGTCGACAACCGGCCGGGCGCATCGGGCCTTGTCGGGGCCGGCATCGTCGCCCGCGCGCCGGCTGATGGCTACACCCTCTACATCAACGCCTCGATCCACAACATTAATCCGATGCTCTATCGGAAGACCATCAAGTTCGATGCGGTCAAGGATTTCACGGCGGTCAGCATGCTCGCGCAAGGCGCGCTGATCTTTAGCGTGAATCCGCAGGTGCCGGCGAACTCGCCGCAGGCACTGGCGCGCGCCGTGAAAGCCAACCCCAAGCAGTACAACTTCGCGACCAGCGGCAACGGCTCCGCCGGCCACCTGGCCCTGTCCCAGTTCATGTATGACAGCGGCATCGCGGACCTGCAGGTGCCCATTGCCCTGTACAAGGGCGGCGGTCCGGCGCTGACCGACCTCATGAGCGGCCAGGCCCAGGGGATGATGGATCCCATGCTCTCGTCGCTGCCCGGCGTCAAGGCCGGCAAGCTGCGCGCGATCGCGGTGACCGGGCGCACGCGCAGCCCGTTGTTGCCGGACGTCCCGACCATGCAGGAAGCGGGATTCAAGAACTTCGAGTTCTATTCCTGGTATGGCCTGTGGGCACCGGCCAGGCTGCCCGATGGGATCAGGAAGAAGCTCGACAGCGCCTCGGCGAGGATCATGTCGTCGCCGGACATCAAGGATCGCCTCAACGGACTGGGATTCGAGAGCGCCTACAAGGATGGCGTCGCATTCGAGCAATATATCGACAGCGAAACCAGGCGCTATCGCGCGATCATCGATCGTGCACACATCACCGCCGACTGAATCCTTGGAACGGGGCAGCAGACATGCGCGTACTAGTGCTTGGCGCCGGCGTCGCCGGCATATCCGCCGCCTACCACCTGTGGCGCGACGGCCATGAGGTGACCGTGCTGGAGCGGCAAGCGGGCCCGGGGATGGGTTCGAGCTTCGGCAACGCGGGGGGCCTTTGCCCCGGCTTTGCCGGACCGTGGGCGTCGCCGGGCATGCCGTACAAGGTGCTGCGCATGGCCCTGCAAAAACATGCGCCGGTGCGCTTTTCGATGATGCCGGATGCCGAGCGCCTGCGCTGGCTCGCCAAATGGCTCAAGGAATGCAATGCGGAGCGCTTTGGCATCAATAAGGCACGCATGCAGCGCATGGCACACTACAGCATGCGCTGCATGCAGGCCTTGCGTGACGAAGTGCCGGAGCTCAACTTCGGCTTTCACTGCGACGGCACGCTGCAACTGCTCGAAACCGACCAGGAAGTCGAACTGGCACAGCTGGCCACGCGCACACTCAGCCAGTTCCAGGTGCCATGGCGAATGATGGGGCGCGACGAAGCCATGGCCCTCGAACCATCGCTGCGGGCGTCTGCCGCCGCATGGCAAGGCGCACTGCATCTGCCGGACGATGCATCAGGCGACAGCGCAAAGTTCTGCGCCGGCCTTGCCAGCTATCTTGCCCGTCGCGGCGTGTCGTTTCAGTACGGCGCTTCGGCAACCCGCCTCGTCCATGCGCACGGCCGCCTTCGCAGCGTCGAGATCACGCATGACGGGCGGACGGATCAGCGCCAGGCCGATGCCTGCGTGGTGGCGCTCGGCTGCCAGGCGCCCGCGCTACTCGCTACTGCAGGCCTGCGAATCCCGATCTATCCGCTCAAGGGCTATTCGATCACGATCCCCATTGCCGACACCGGGGCTGCACCGCGCATGGCGATCATGGACGAGCACAACAAGATCATGCTGACCCGCCTGGGCGACAAGTTGCGCGTCGCGGGAATGGCCGAGTTCGTCGGATACGACCTGTCAGTGCGCCGGGTCCGCACGGAACTGCTGTCGACACTGACGCGACGGCTCTTTCCACGCGGGCTCGACTATGCCGCGGCCACGTCGTGGGCCGGCCTTCGTCCGATGACGCCGGACGGGCCGCCCATCCTCGGCGCGACACCGCTGCAGGGGCTCTACCTGAATGCTGGCCACGGCTCCAATGGCTGGACACAGGCGTGCGGCACCGGCCGGCTTGTTGCCGACGCGGTCTCCGGCAGGCCGCCGGAGATCGACATGGACGGACTGACCGTGGAGCGCTTCGGCATGCACCGCGCCGGACGCGCGCCGGCTCGCGTGGCCTGATCCATTGACTTGCACGGCCGCCGCTGCTGGCGGCCCCGTTCGCGCCGAGTGCCATCGACGCAGATGGCAGCGCCTGCGTGACACGCACGGCAACCCGCTGAACCGCCATAGCCGCATCACCACTATCGCCGAATCGCCCGTGCCCGGGCGGTGGCGCGCGCTGCCCTGCGCGGGCAGCAACTCGAACATACCTACGGAGGAGAACGATGAAAACATCAGGAAAGTGCGCCATCGCGGCGTCAATGGGGTGCCTGCTCGCCGCGACGGCACAGGCGCAGTCGAGCGTCACGCTATACGGCGTCATGGATGCCGGCGTGGAGTATGTCAGCCATGCCGGCACGAATGGCTCGGGGTCCGCATACCGGGTCACCTCCGGAAACACCGCGGCATCGCGGTGGGGCATGCGGGGCAAGGAGGCACTGGGCGCGGACATGAGCGCGATCTTTGTGCTGGAGAGCGGCTTCCTGACGGACACCGGCATGGCCGGATTTGGCGGCCGCCTGTTCGGCCGGCAGGCATTCGTCGGTATCGCGGGGCCGTGGGGCCAGGTCACGCTCGGGCGCCAGAACAATATCCTGTTCGATTTCTTCATCCCCTTCGACGCGAACCGCTATGCGCCGTACTCCGTGCTTGCCCACGATGCGCAGTTCGCGGGGCGGGCCGACAATGCCATCAAGTACACGGGCAACTTCGGCGAACTGACCGTCAGCGGGCTGTACAGCGCCGGCTATGACTCGACCATCGGCAACGGCGGCGAAGTCCCCGGCGCGCCACGCGTCGGCCAGGAGATCGGCGCCGGCGCCTCGTACACCGTCGGCAAGTTCGGACTGGCCATTGCCTATGACCAGCGCCGCGGCACATCCACGGCCACGGCGGGCAACATTGAGCGCCGCTACGCGGCGGGACTTCTCTACACCAGCGGCCCCTTCACGGCCGAGGCCGGATACCGGCTCCTGCAGAACGGACTGGGCGCGCCCGCTAGCCGCTCCCATCTCTACTGGCTGGGCGGTGCTTACGCGGTAAGACCGGCACTGACGCTGCGCGCCGGCATCTACCGGACGGATAACCGTGTCTCGGCCGACGACGCCATCAGCTACGTGCTGCAGGCGGCGTACAACCTGTCGAAGCGTACGGAGCTTTATGTCAACGCGTCCTACATGGACAACGCGGGCCGCTCGACGCTGGGCGTGGCGAGTGCGACCAAGGTCGCGCCAGGCGTGGGACAGACCGGCCTGGCAGCCGGCATGAAGCATATTTTCTAGTCCCACACGTGGGGCGCGGCAGGTATCCCCGGCCGCCCGCCACCCACATCGATCATCATCCAAGGAGGCAGAGATGTACATAGGTATCCCGCGCGAGACGCGGGCCGGCGAGACCCGCGTCGCCGGCACCCCCGAGACTGTCAGGAAGTACGTCGCGCAGGGCCACAAGGTCGTGGTGCAGGCGGGTGCAGGCGTACGAGCCTGTCAGCCCGACAGTGCCTATGAGGCCGTCGGCGCGACCATCGGCACAGCCGCCGAGGCGCTTGGCGCCGACCTGGTGCTCAAGGTGCGCGCGCCCGAGATCACCGAGCTGGCGCACATGAAGCCGGGCGCCGTACTGGTCGGCATGCTCAATCCCTTCGACGCCGAGAACAACGCGCGCATGTCCGCCGCGAACATCACCGCCTTTGCCCT
>NZ_JBYSYC010000091.1:0-12940 GCF_058782875.1 Cupriavidus sp. FW305-F7
TGAGATAATGCTGGCTCACCGGTCGAAATGACGATGAGCCTTTAACTGCCCTGCACACAAAAAAACTGACAGGCCCTTGACTGGAGGTGCTGCGATGACTACTCGACGAACATTTTTGAGGGGTATATCGGGCGTTGTTGCGGCCGCAGTGGGTGGCATCGAGTCCCCGGCAAATGCACAAGCGGGGAAGCTTGACGAGAACGATCCACAAGCCGTCTCACTAGGATACAAGCACGAAACAACGAAGGTCGATAAGGCCAAATTTCCAAGGCACGAGGCAAGCCAGAAGTGCAGCAACTGCCAATTGTTTCAAGGAAAAGCCGGCGACGCGTGGGGACCCTGTCCCATTTTCAGTAATAAGCAGGTCGCAGCAAACGGTTGGTGCAACTCTTACGTGAAGAAGGTTTGAAAAATCTAATACGCCTCTATCTCTAAGCGCGCTATCTCACATGAACGGAGACAGCAATGAAAAAGCTAGCCTTCCTCGCCGCCCTTTCGCTTACGGCTGTTGCGGCTTGGGCCCAGGGCGGCCGCTACGGCTCCCCTCCAACACCAGGGACTGACACTGGCAGGCGCGCGGAGCCGTCTGGGCAGGCTGCCAGCGGTGCCTCCGGCGAGAGCGCCAAAAAGGACAAGAGCGCAGCTCACGGCGATATATGGGGCGTGCAGGCGGCCAAGGCGCCTCGGCAGCGGCCACGCGTAGCCACCCCGCGTCGGCCCCAAAGGGCCAGCCCTGACCTGCGGAGGAGAGGGGCGGTGCAATCAGAACCGCCTTCTTGCTCAAGAAGCACAACCTCGAGTCAAGGTCGCCGACGGAGGGTGCCTCAGCGGCCCGATTCACTGTCAAATTTTATTGAACATTTTGTCAATTTGAATCGGGATTGTATAGCGGTGTTATCCAAGCAAGAATGCTAGGCTGACCGCGATGGGGACCCGCCCACGCCCGAGGAAGCTTCCGCTTCCTTCTGTCGCCACCGTCGTCGGCGATGCACTGCAGTCTTCATCGCCGGCACGGACATTCGCGATTCCGGCACCGCATCCAGAGTGCTGCGCTGCGGCAGCCCTGCCGGCATCGCGTGACGCCAGCCCGACATAAGCTACGATTATTCACAGACGGCTCGTGCCTCGAAACAGCCCATGGAGACAAACAATGCAGACGCCTGACCAATCCCAAGGCATCGACTTCCCGCTTGAGGGCGTGCGCGTACTCGACCTGTCGCGAGTGTTTGCGGGACCGCTGTGTGGCCAGGTCCTGGCCGATTTCGGCGCTGAGGTGGTCAAGGTGGAACACCCCGGCCGCGGCGACGACACGCGCGACTGGGGCATGCGCATCGGCAAGACCGAGACCACCTACTACAACAGCATGAACCGCAACAAGCGGTCCATCACGCTGGATCTGCAGAGCAAGGAAGGCGTGCAGATTGTCTACGACCTGCTGCCGCAGTTCGACGTGGTCATCCACAATTTCAAGACCGGCGGGGCTGAGAAGCTTGGCCTCGGCTACGAACAGCTCAAGGCCATCAAGCCCGAGCTGATTTACTGCGCGGTTTCCGGCTACAACACCAGCGGCCCCGAGGCCAAGCGTCCCGGTTACGACCTGGTGATCCAGGGTGAGGCCGGGCTCATGGCGCTCAACGGCGAAGCCGACACGCCGCCGCTGAAGTTCGGCGTAGCCGTGGTGGACCTGATGACCGGCATGTATGCCGCGCAGGCGGTGCTGGCGGCCTTGTTCCGCCGCGAGCGCAAGGGCAAGGGCCAGCTGATCGAGATGGCGCTGTACGACTGCGGGCTGATGGTTACCGGCTATTACGGCCTGGACGCCATGCTGCTCGGGCGCGACCCCGCACGCTATGGCAATGCCCATCCGTCCATCGTGCCCTATGGCATGTTCGAGTCCGCCGATGGCCCGCTGATCATCGCCGTGGGCAACAACAGCCAGTTCGACAAGTTCTGCCGCCAGGTCATCGAGCGTCCGGACATCGTCGAGGACCCGCGCTATGCCACCAATGTGGAGCGCGCCAAAAACCGCGAGACCTTGACCCCCATGATCACGGGCCTGATCCGCGGCTTTGCGCGCGACCTGCTGTTGGAGCGCATGACGGCCTGCGGCATTCCTTGCGGTAAGGTGGCGGGACTGCATGAGGCATTGACCAGCGAGCGGACCCGCGAGGGCGGCCTGCTGCGCGAGATGCCCCATCCCGTGGCAGGCAGCACGCACGTGTTCGCGCCCCCTTACCGCCTGGATGGCCAGCGCCTGCCGATCCGCAACGCGCCCCCGACGCTGGGCGAGGGCACGCGGGCAGTTCTGCAGAACCTGCTGCAGATGAGCGATGACCAGCTGCAGGCACTGCAGGCCCGCGGCGTGCTGACGCTGCCCGAGACACCACAGCAGGCCTGAGCATTCGTGCCGCGCGGACGCACATGAACGTCCGCGCAGCCCTGCCCGGCAAGGGGGCTTGGGTTCCCTTGCACTGATTCAACTGGAACAACAATCGTGCGTACTCGAAATTTCACCCGTATGGTCCACTCCCGGCGTCGTGCCATCCTGGCCCTGGCCGCGGTGCCGCTGCTGGTCGGCAGCGCTTTCGCGCAATCCTGGCCGAACAAGCCGATCAAGCTCGTCGTGCCGTTCCCGCCGGGCGGGCCCACGGATACGGCGTCGCGTATCGTCGGCCAGAAGCTGGCCGAGCGCCTCAAGCAGCCGGTGGTGGTGGAGAACCGCGCCGGTGCATCGGGTTCCATCGCTGCCGCCCAGGTGGCCAAGAGCGCGCCCGACGGCTACACGCTGATGATGCTGGCCACGCCCACGCTGCTGGCGCCGCACCTGTACAAGAAGGCGGGCTACGACACGACCAGGGACTTCACGCCCGTCGCCACCGTCTATGATCTGCCGATCGTGGTGGTGGTCAACCCGACGCTGCTGCCCAGCGTGACGGACCTGCCCAAGCTGATCGCACAGGCCAAGGCACAGCCGGGCAAGCTCAACTACACCAGCTCCGGCGCGGGCAGCTTCGGCCACCTGAGCATGGAACTGCTCAAGCAGATGGGCGGCTTCGAGATGCAGCACGTGCCCTACAAGGGCGGCGTTCCCGCGATCAGCGACACCCTCGGTGGCCAGGTCCCGATCATGTACGCCGACCTCGTCGCCGCGCTGCCGCACATCCAGGCGGGCAAGCTGCGCGCCATCGCGGTCGGCTCGCCGCAGCGCGTGAGCATGCTGCCCGACGTCAAGACCATTGCCGAGCAAGGCTTCAAGGGCTACGACGCCGTTTCCTGGGGCGGCCTGCTGGCGCCGCCGGGAACGCCCAAAGAGGTGGTGGACCGCGTTTCGGGCGAGGTCGGCAAGATCCTGGCCGACAAGGATGTCCAGGACAAATTGCTGAAGGCCGGTGCCATTGCCAACTACCAGGCGCCGGCACAGATGGCCCAGCGCATCCAGCAGGACTATGCCAAGTGGGGCAAGGTGATCCGCGACAAAGGCATCGCGGTCGAGTAAGCGTCTGCAAGCCGGGCACGCTGCAATGGCGTGCCCGGTGCCAGTTGGCGAGGGCGGACTGCTGTGTTTATTGCAGCCTGACATGGCGCCTGCCGCCTTGACTGGTGTTGTTGCTGAAAACGAGATGAGACCCTTTCCCGGAAAACGCTGAAGAGCCGAAAGCATGCCAGTCAGCACATGAGGCTGACTGGCATGCTTTGCCTTGGATGGAAGAGATTCACTTCTTGCTTTGAGAATGCGCGTCAAAGCGCGCGACTTCTTCGAGCAGCATCGGCGCACCCATGCTGTTCGCGTGCAAGCCTAGAACACTGACGCCTTGAAGGACAGCGGCGATCTCTTCCTTGGTGGCGCCGAGCTCGAGCGCCCGGCGGATATGGCGCCGCGTACCAGGACCGTACATGTGCGTGCAGGATACATCGACGGCTATGGAGATGAACTCCCAGACCTTTGGCTCTATCAGCCCCTTGGTCATAGGATGCATGGCCATGTCGAGGAATTTCTCGGTCCAGATGGGGTCTAGCTCGGTGAAGCTGTTCCACTCCGGATTCCAATAGCCGCTCGCGCGCAAGCTGTCGCTGATGGGCGTGGCTGGCAGGGTGCTTGTACCGGTGTACTTGTCGTCGTGCATGGCGGTCAGTTCAAGGAGGGCTTGTAGTTGATGGCACGTAGTGCCTGACCCGTCCGCTCGTTCTCCCGCTTGAGCGTCTTCTCCAAATCGGCCGTCGTCTGCGTGAGACTCCCTGGGTTCATTCCAAGTGCCGCAAGCTGGCTCTTCACCGAAGGGGATGAGACGGCCTTGAGTAGCTCCCTCTGCAGCCTGCTGCGGATGGCAGCCGGCACGTCTGGCGTGGACCAGACGCTGGTGCCCATGATCTGGCTGAGATTTGGATAGCCCGCTTCCGCCATTGTCGGCACATCGGGCAGGAACGGCGAACGCTCGGCCGATGTCACCGCCAGCGCCCGGACCTTGCCGGGTTTCACGAGCGCAAGCGCGGTGCCCATGCCGTCAAACATGAACTGAATCTGGCCGCCCATGAGGTCGGTGAGCGCAGGGGGCGAGCCCTTGTAGCCGACGTGCTCCATGTCCAGCCCGGCCGCCTTGTTGAACTGCATGCCTTTGATGTGAGAAATCGTACCCGAGCTGTAGGACGCGTAGGAGACCTTTCCCGGATGTGCCTTCACGTAGGCCACCATCTCGCTGAGATTGGTGACCGGCAGACGAGGGTCGGCAACCAGCACCAGCGGCACGCTGGCCACTTCAGCGACCGGTACCACATCCTTGAAGGGATCGAAGCGGAATTTGTAGCTGTACGGGTTTTCCGTCACTAGCGAGTTGGGAGACAGCACGAATGTGTAGCCATCGCGTGGCGCGCCGAGCATTGCGTCCGTGGCAATGATGCCGCCCGCGCCGGGCTTGTTTTCAACCACCACGGATTGTCTGAGGTTCTGGCGCATGCTCTCCGCAATCGTACGTGCGATCATGTCGGATGCGCCCCCCGCCGGAGCTGGAACGAGGATGCGGATGGGGCGATTGGGCCAATCCCCTTCCGCCAGTGCGCTGGAGAGGGGCAGGGCGGACAACAGTGTTGCAAGGCAGGTACGGCGTACAAGCCGGATGATGTTCGAGGTCATTTGGCCCTTTGCGTATGTGTTGTTACGGCGTCGTATGCGGTGGTTGTGCGAATGACAGGTGTGTCTGGCATGAGCAGGGGCGCTCAGACTTGCTCCTCATGACTGACGTCAGCAGGAGCGAACAAGACAAAGCAGATCGATCCAGTTGTCGCAATTCAGGCTGGAGTGCACATATCAACTGGACCGACTTCTCGTCTGTGCCGTAGTCGACTCAGGCTGCGCGGCGCAGCGGCACGTTCTTGACACCAGGCTTGCGGTTCGGGGTCATGCCGTTGGCGGCCAGGGTTTCATCGACATCGTCGTACCAGGTGCCAATACGGTAGATTTCCCGCGCTTCCTTGCCATCGGCGATCTCGCGGCCCAACTCCTTGGCGATTCGTACGAGCTGCTGCACCTGCTGCACCGAGGTGAAGCGCTTGCCATGCTGATCGATGAGGGTGTCCTCAATGCCGCAGCGCACATGCATACCCATCGCCAACGCCATCGTGTTCCACGGAAGTACGTTCTTGAACAACGACTCTGCGGTAACGGTGCAGCCATCCGGTGCACGTTGGATGAAGTCGAACAGGTTGTACGGATGCGGTCCATGGTGGCCGCCACCGATGCCGATGCAGGTCAGGTTCAGCGGGCCCTTGTAGACCCCCTTGCGCACCATGCGGTCCAGCGTTTCGAGCGCGTGCATGCCAACCAACTGAAAGTGCGGCTGGATGCCGGCATTCTGCAGGCGGCGCAAGTGTTCTTCCGCCCAGGTCGGGCCTGCCGGAACGATCATTTCACGGTAGGCATCGTACGTAGCCGGATTGGCGAGGGACGTGCCTTCGTAGAATTCCGGATAGATCAACTCCATGATATTCATCTGGATGGTGTTGAGCGCTACCGTCACCTGGTCCGGTTTCGGGTCCAGTTCGGCCAGTGCGTGTCGGGTGTCGTCCGACAGCCACTTGGCAGCCTGGCCATCGTCTTCCGGTGCAAACGAAATCGAGCCGCCGACCTGAATGATCATGTCCGGCACCGCCTTGCGCACGCCGGCGATCAGTTCGTTGAACATGGACAGGCGCTTGGAGCCCTTGCCATCCGGTTCGCGCACATGCAGGTGCAGCACGCTGGCGCCGGCCTCATAGCGATCGACTGCCTTCTGGATTTGCGCTTCCATGGTCACAGGGATGTCTTCGGGAAAATCTTCCGGCATCCACTCCGGACCGTAGGGGGCCACCGTGATCACGACCTTGTCCATGTTCTCCGGGTGCAGCGAATCATCCAGAAATTGCATTTCGTTCTCCTTAATGGGGGGTAGCTATCGGCGCCGCAACGAACTGTTGAGCTCGAACCGGGATTAGTCTAGTAATCCCGGGGCGGTCGCTTTCTCTCATTTCATGACATTCATGTCTCATTTCATGACAGAATATTCGGAATACCCGGGTTTCCCCTGAACGAACGGATCTGGGTTACTTCCCGAGTAACGGAGAAACGATGGCCACATTGATTCGCACCGGCGTGCTCAGGAACTACTTCAAGGTTGCGCAGCAATTGGGCCTGGAACCGCAGCCGTTGCTACGGAAACTGAGGTTGAGCAGAGAGATGCTTGCGGACCCGGACCACTGGATTTCCGGGAGTGGTGCCGTTACCTTGCTTGAAGAGTCTGCGCGGATCACACAATGTCCGACATTCGGGCTGCGTATGGCCGACCTGTGGCAACTGTCTGACCTCGGTGTCGTCAGCGTTTTGCTCACGCATCAAAGGACCCTGCGCGACGCTGTCGGAACGTTGATTCAGTTTCGGCACCTGATGAATGAGTTCCTGGTCATCCGGATCGAGGAGGTCGGCAAGAAGGTTTTCGTCCGGGAGGACGTCGTCGCGGATGACGCCGGCCCATCCATACAGTCAGTTGAGCTGGCACTGGGCACACTGTCACGCATGTGTAGCACGCTTCTGGGCACCTCCTGGCACCCTCTTAGCGTCAATTTCACCCATGACGCCCCACCTGATCTGCGGCTGCACCGCCGCATCTTCGGGGGGAAGCTGGAGTTCGCAAGCTCGTTCAACGGTCTGGTTTGCCGAGCTGCCGACCTGGAGATTCCCAACCCCATTGCCGACCCCGTCATGGCACGCCATGCCCAACGCTTGCTTGAAGGGTTGCCGGGGGCTAACGAGCCGTCAATTGTGCTCAAGGTGCGCAAGGCGATCTATCTGATGCTTCCGATAGGGCGCGCTACCATCGAGCAAGTTGCTCAAGGCGTGGGAATGAACGTGCGCACGCTGCAGCGCCAGCTCGAAAGCACCGGAGCGGTCTTCTCCGACATGGTCAATAGCGTACGGCGCGATCTTGTCATCCACTATATGGACAACGGAAGCCTCTCGCTGGGCCGCATTGCCGAGTCGCTCGGATACTCCTCTTATGGCTCGTTTGTCCGTTGGTTCACGGCGCAGTTCGGGATGACGCCGACGCGGTGGCGCAACACTAAACCAGCAGACAGGGGAAGGTGCGACAAATAGCCGTTGTTGGAGACAGCGTGCCAAAGCGGGGGCAACGACGAAGTTAGCCGCGGTCTCCGGAGGAGAACCCCGCCCTGCCGCTTAATCAGCCCCCGATTTGGGCGGTCTCCTTCGAGGTAGCCGCCACTGACCGGTCGATTCGTCGCCGATCTGGGTCAAGTGAGGGCAGGGTGCCGACCGGCGCTTCCCGACCCTTTATAGATAGTCCGTCCCGCTTTCATCGATACCTTGGGACTGGCAGCGAAGCTGCCAGTGAAGGCGGGACATGCACCTGTGGGCTACGAATATCCCGACCCAAACGCCAGGACGATTGCTCAGTTAGCTCCGAGTCCACAGGTGCGCTTGCGCTCAAACGAATACTCAGGGCTCGCCGTCGCACCGGCTCACTATATTGCCTTCGCTGAACGCAAGCATGCATGTCCCTGCCAAGTAATCTATCACTTGTGGAGGTTCACATGGCACCTCTGTTGAATCAGCAATTCAAGGCCTTCGTCGGCATCGATTGGGCCGATACTAAACATGACATCTGCCTGCAGCCGGCCGGTGAGGGCAGGCGCGAGTTTGACTGTATCGAGCGAAGGGCAGCTCGTACCAGGTTGCGGTTCGCGCATTGGCGTTCAAGTGGATACGGATCCTCTACCGTTGTTGGCAGACAGGAGCTCGGTACGACGAGAGCAGCTACCTCAACGCCTTGAGGAAGCGCGGTTCGCCACTCCTCGGGAACCTAGCGCTTCCAAGGTAATCCGTTTCGGTCGGCGGTGACGAAGTTCGCCCAGGTACGAAGACGGACAGGATTGCCGGCTTAAAGGCTCGTGCGGGAAACCAACTTTGCTCTGAAAAAAACTTGACTGACCACCTCAGGGCGTGACTGAGTCATTCGACTGCTCAGTGCGGAAGGGTTGAGTTGGCCGATGTGCCGCCATCCAGCCTCCGCTCGCCGGACGGCCGGTGAAGGATGGCTAGCGGCTCTCAAGGTTGGCGATCGTCGCTTCATCGGCCTAAGTAGCCACTTGCACTTCGATCATGTGCCGCTTGCCCCACAACCTGTGGCTGCCATTGGCCGTCTTAACTCTTAACTTGAACGGGGCATCGCTAATGAGGTAGTGGACAGAAGAAATGCCCCAATGAACTAGTCTTGACAATATCGCCCAGCTACCGGGCAAGCCGGCGGCCGTGCCTTCTGCTGCTTAACGTGGCCGTTTGAGGGAGAAGAACCGATGAGTGAATCAACAAGTGGATCCATCAAGGTGGGCGTCATCACCGACATTACAGGTCCCCTCTCGTTCTTGGGCATCGCCAATGCAAATGTGGCCAAAATGGTGATCAATGAGATCAACGCAAGGGGGGGCTTGTTGGGACGGAAGATCGAGCTGTACCTCGAGGACAGTGCAACGACCGATAGCGTTGGGGAAGCCAAGGCGCGGAAGCTCGTCCAGCAAGATCAGGTCGACGTTGTTTTCGGCGGCATTTACAGCTCCATGAGGCAAGCCATCAAGGGTCCTGCTGTCTCGCAGGGCAAGAAGCTCTACATCTATCCGGAGCAATACGAGGGAGAGGAATGCCACCCGCTGATCTTTTGCACCGGCCCAGTGCCTGCTCAGCAGGTTGAATCTACGATTCCATGGCTGATGCAGAAAACCGGAGCAAAGAAGTTCTACTGTCCATCGGCTAATTACATCTGGCCGCACACGATGAACAGGAAGCTACGTGAGGTGGCAACCGCCCATGGCGGCTCGATCGTCGGCGAGGAGTACTTTCCGCTCGACCATACCGACTATAAAGCGACAATCGAAAAAATTATCTCCAGCGGAGCCGAGGTGGTATTCAACACGATAGTTCCGCCCGGCCTGGGGTCGTTCCTCGAACAACTCCATCAGTCCGGCTTCATGAAGCGCGGCGGCCACCTCGTGTGCACGTACTTCGAGGAGAACTTCCTTGGCTTCTTTCCGCCGGAACAAGTGGAGGGCCTATATAGTTGCCTCGACTACTACCAGAACGTCAGCGATCCTTTTAGCAAGGAACTGTTGGCGAAGTATGACAAGCTCTATCCAGGCGAAGCCAAATTCACCGCTGGCAGCGCAGCCACCGGCTTGTACCGTGGTCTGAAACTCTGGGAGGCTGCGGTAAAAGAAGCCGGCTCGCTAAACCAGGATGATGTGATCAAAGCACTGGACCACGCGAAGATCGCACAGGGGCCAGGGGGGCCGGCTGAAATGGTGCCCAGTCAGCATCACGTCCGGCTGAACATGTATATCGCCCAGGTGAAGGGCATGAAATTCGAAATCGTCAAGAACCTGGGGCCCATGGATCCGAAGGAGTGTATGCAAGGAATGAAGTAAGCGACCAGGATTCCACGGCTTTGCGCGCTGTGCATCCAGTGTGACGCGTAACGGCTGTATCTGCCCCATCCGGATGAACGCGAAAGTCTTGCATTTCAGCCGGCCTGCGCCATGAAACAGGACGCACCAGCACCTGACAACGCCATGCTGCGGACGGCGCTAAGGCGCCGTCGCTGATGCCGAGCGTTACTGTTTGCATTTTGAAGTATTGCGGACTTGCTTCTGTCCTGAGGTGTCTCCGCCTTTAAGCAGGCATTGAGCTTCTTCCCTTAGTTTTCCGAGGTCGGCCGTTCGAAGCTGCCTCAGGGAACGGCAGTTCCTCAGCCGGGAAGAGCGGTCCGCCGCCGTGCCGGCCAACGGCGGATCATCGGCCGATGCGGTCATCCGATGGGAGCCTTCGAGTGGCTCAAACTGGCCGGCAAGCGACCTCCGCCAGTTGTGGGCCGGTCGGCTCTTGTCGACTTTCACGGCGGCCCAAAGTGTGCCGGTCAACGCTCCAAATTGACGCGCCGAAAGATCAGGTGCAACCTTCCATCATCTTCCGCCTCCGCACCGGAGCCCGCCATGACCTCCCAAGAATTCCGAGCGTTCAAGGCAAACCTGGCAATGTTGCTCCGCGACATGCCGATCGGAACCACTGCCGATTTCTCCGACGTGGCCGTTGCCTACTGGGATGGCACGCAGGTGATCGGCGCTTATTTGCGCGACGGCGGGCGGCTGGATGAGGACTTCGAGTTCGACGAGAACGTGTGGGAGAGCTGGCACGACGAACTAGTCGGCTGGCAGGCCAACCCGACCTTCACCGAACGCGAGGAACTGAAGGCCAGCCTGCAGCACCCCGCGCAACGTGCCGGATGACCGCACCACCTCGCCAGCCCGTCTGACGACCACAGCGGGCGCACGCAAAGGCCAGCCACCGCGCACAGCAAACGCGCACCCAAATCGCAGAGGAGCTCTAAATGCGGTTTGAATCATTCTCCTTCGGCACCATCAGTATCGACGGCGTCACATACAACCACGACGTAGTCATCGACCACGGCAAGGTCCACAAACGCAGGAAGGGCCCCTCCAAGCCATTCCGCGAAGCTTTCGGCCACACGCCGCTGTCGATCCAGGAAGACATCCCCTGGAACTGCAGCAAACTCGTGGTCGGCACCGGAACCGGCGCGTTGCCGGTGATGGACGAGGTGAAGCGCGAGGCAAAACGGCGCCATGTCGAGCTGGTCATCCAGCCGACAGCCGACGCCATCAAGACGCTCGCGTCGAACCCCAAAGGCGCCAACGCGATCCTGCACCTCACCTGCTAGCGCCGCCAGCCGTCCGCGTCGGGTGACAGGCGTCGGGCGGCGTCCGTTCCGGGCATCCCGACAGGTCACAAACTCCCCCATTTCGCCACGCGCGGAGACGCGCGCGCTCGATCGCATCCGCATGGCGCGCCGGAACGTATATAGAAGTAGGAGGAGGTGAGACACCACCATCAGGAGATGCCGCCATGAAATTCATGATGACCTTCCATTGGGCTCCGGATAAGGAGCAGCGCGCCGAAGCGATCGATCGCTTTCTGCGAACCGGCGGGCTACCGCCGGAGGGCATCCAGTTGCTGGGCAGGTGGACCAGCGCCGATCTCGGGTCGGGCTTCGATCTGCTCGAAACCGACGATGCGGCCAAGCTCACCGAGTTCGCCTATCAGTGGAGCGATCTGATGGAGCTGGAGATCATGCCGGTCCTGGAAGATGCCGAGCTGGCCGCCGTCCTCGGGCGGGTAGCCAAGAAATAGACCAGGCGCTTGTTGCGTAGCAACGCGATTCGACATGCACACACCCCGGCACGCCCCCCTTCGCGGCCTGAGGCGCTATCCGACTGCTGCCCGGCCAGGACGTTCGAGACGGACGATCCTGGTCGCGCTTTTGTTACTAATCGGCTATGCCGCAGCCGATCTCTTCTGGCCATGGCACCGCGACCTGAGCCGCTTCGATCCGATCGCGACCGGCACGCTGGAAACGAGGATGTGGCGCTCGTACTACGATCGCCGACCCGTCTCGCTCTTCCTTGAACTGGCGCAGACCCTGCGCACGCAGTATCGGTTTCCGTGGCTGAGGTCGTACGTCGGCGCCTATTATGGCGCCTCCGCCGCCTTCACCTTCAAAGAGGGGAAGCAGCGCAGCGACTACGAAAAGGCGATGCCCGCGCTGCAGTCCTATTTCACCCTGATCCACTACACGGGGGACCGCAACTTCGACATCGCCCGAACCACCAGGCTGGAACTGGAATGGTGGATCGTGCATCGGGAGCATGATCGTTATGGGCCCGATGCGTTGACCAACACTTGCGCGGAATCGGCGGCCTCGCTGTATATGGTGCCCGCGAATGCCACGCGCGAACACGGGCGGCTGCGCGCGCAAGCGATGCTGCTTCGCGATGCTCGCGCAGAAGCGGGCGACATGACGGACGCGGACTGGGCAATCATCCAATCGATGCTGCACCAGAGCTATCAGTCGCTAAGCCATGCGGTCTCATCGCTTCCGCTGCGGCAAGCCGGCCGTGAGCTGCGAGGCGGGCGTCGATTCCTCGAGCAGGGCGCTGCTACGTCTCCACCGCAGGGCGGTAATCCGGGCTAAGTGCCGCTAACAAGACGAGGAGGTGTCAGTCATGTCAGCTATCAAGCGCATCAATCCAGGCCATTCCGCCTATCAGGCCGCGCCGCACAGGACGACCCGCTACCCTGCGGAGCACGTCACGTTGACGGCTGGCTCCAGGAAGAGGCTGCGTCCCTGTGTGCCGCATCGAAAGGTCGGGCGCGGCAAGGTCGGCGTCGGTGGCAAGTAGGCTCCTGCAACCCTTGTATGGCGTCGAGCTTCAGAAGGTGGCTTGACGTGAATTGGCCTGTCCGGCGCGAGGGCGGATGAGCCTGTCAGATTTCTTGTGTGTTGAGGTCATGAGACGATATCGAAAGAAACGCCCTTATGACCGAAACAACAAG
>NZ_JBYSYC010000092.1:0-12881 GCF_058782875.1 Cupriavidus sp. FW305-F7
TGAGATAATGCTGGCTCACCGGTCGAAATGACGATGAGCCTTTAACTGCCCTGCACACAAAAAAACTGACAGGCCCGGAAACGGCTCCACGGGGTGATCATCCCCCGCGCGCAAACGAAATATCCTCAACTCTGACGCCCCTCCAGTTGCCAAAATCCTTCGAACTGTTGAGGATGGCTGTATCCATTGCGCAAAACAATCTCCTGCGACACGAACTGCCAGCCGGCCTCACCAAACTCCCCTTCCCAGGGGGCGGCGCGTCGCCGCTTGATAAGCACAACGTTATCGTGCCATATCGCCGCGCCCTGGCAACGCTGGCGTCGCGAGCATCCTGACCACGCGCGCAGCGGCCCCCTTGTTTGCGAGTCTGGCGGGAGCGCAACGGCAGTAGCCGGCCAGTTTGAGTCATCCGAAGTCGCGGGGTTGGAAGTCCGAGTCGGCCGATCAAGAGACGATCGGCAACCTCAGCTTCGATGACCGCTCACAACCGCTCTCCGGCCCTTCAGCGGGCGGAGGCCAGCCGGCCACAATCGAGACCCGGGGGATTGTCGGCGCCGCAAGCGCCCATCCGGTGCCGCCTCTAAACAGCAATCGATAATACGGACTTGCCGATTTGCTGCCGTTGCTCGATCATCGCATGTGCCTGCTCCACGTCGTCAAAGCCATAGCGGTTCGCGATAGGAATATGGATTTGCTTTGAGGCGAGCGCCGCGAAGATGTCATCCGCGCGTCGCTGTACCGTCTCAGGATCTGACATGTGGTCTGCCAATCGAGGCCGGGTCAGGAACAATGAGCCGCTCTCCCCCAGCTCCATGGGGTCCAGGTCGTCCACCGATCCGGAAACGTTGCCGTAGTTGATCACCAGCCCGCGCTTGCGCGTGGCGCGGAAGCTGTCGCGCAGTGTCGCTTTCCCCACCGAGTCAAATACCACATCAACACCACGGCCCTGCGTGGCCTCGCGTATTGCGTCGGCGAATCGGCCATGGTCGTAGAGCATGGCGTGATCGGCGCCGAGGCGATGTGCCACGGCACACTTTTCCGGCGAGCTGCCCGTCGCAAAAACAGTAACGCCGGCGGCCTTGGCCATCTGTACGAGCAACTGCCCGATGTTGCCGGAGGCGGCGTGCACCAGGCAGGCCTGCCCGGCATGCAGCCTGGCCACCTCGTTGAGCAGATAGTGGGCGGTGCTGCCCTGGAAGAGACTGGCCGCCGCCTGATCGTAGGCGATGTCGTCGGGCAGCCGGACCGCGAGCCCCGCCGGCACCCGGGCGTACTCGGCATAGCTGCCCCATGCGATGCACCATGCCACCCGGTCGCCGGGCGCGAAGCGGCTGACTTCGCTACCTACATGGACCACCTCGCCGGCTCCCTCCATGCCCAAGGTGCATGGGAGCCGCACTGGGTAAGTCGTCGACATCGCATATTTGCCCTGACGCGTATGCACATCCATGAAGTTGATGCCGGCGAAGGCGACTTTTACAACGATGTCGCCGGGACCGGGCTCCGGTGCTGGTACTTCCCGGCGCTGCAAGACTTCGGGGCCGCCATAGCTCTCGATCATGATAGCTTTCATTTCGTTCTCGGAAATTTGGTTGTGTGTAAAGAAAAGCGTCCAGTAAATCAGCTCGGTTCGATTCCGCTGGCGCGGATCAGTTGTTGCCAGCGGCTTCTCTCCGCCTTGACGTAAGCTGCAAATGCCTCTGGCGTCCCCCTGCCTGGCTCATTGCCCTGGGATAACAGGAGGGCTCGAATCTCTCGGTCCTCGAGCGCTTGATTGACGGTCTTGTTGAGAACCTGGACGATGGGCGTCGGCAGGCCAGCGGGGCCGACCAGCCCCTGCCAGTGCTCCACCTGAAATCCGGGGACGCCAGCCTCATTCATGGCTGGGACGCCCGGAAGCAATGGCGAACGCCCCTTGCTGGTAATCGCCAGAGAGCGCACCTTGCCCATACGTGTTGCCGGCAGCGCCGAGTACATCGGCTCAAACAGGAAATCAAGGCGGCCGCCCAGTAGGTCGACCATCGCGCCGGCGCCGCCTTTGTAAGGGATATGTACCAGGCTGCAGCCAGTCATGGACTTCAGCAATTCGCCGGAAAGATGATGCGCGCCGCCCGCTCCGCTGGAACCATAAGTCAAGCCGGTGGGGCTGGCCTTGGCGGACCGTATCAAGTCGGCCACCGTTCTGTACGGCGAATCCGGCCTGACCAGCAGCAGCAGCGGGCCGCGCTCAATCAGCGCGATCATTGTCAGGTCCCTGGCTGGATCGAACGAGAGGTTGGCAAACAGCGAAGGATTGACGCTCAATGGGCCAAGGTTGCCGATGCCAAGCACGTAGCCATCGGGCCTCGCCCGTGCCACGTACTGCGTACCGATGTTTCCCGCGCCGCCGGGCCGGTTTTCCACGACGACCGGTTGCGCCAAGGCAGTGCTCATGAAGCGGCCCACCTGGCGTGCCCGCAAGTCGGCGCTTCCGCCGGCGCTGTAGGCGACGACAAGGGAAATCGGCTTCGCGGGATAGCGTTCGGCGGCGCGCGCCACCGTTAGCGGGGCGGCGCCGAGCAAGGTTAAGGCGATGCGGTTGAAGTCTCTGCGATTCATGGGTTTCCTGCGGTGTGTTCGTAGGTGACCCCATGAGCGCAATGGCCATGCCAGATGCCGAAGCGAACCCAAACTTCCGTGTAACCAACTGATTTGTAATGAAAAATTAGTGTCACCGGGCCGCTCGGAGAACAAACAGGATTGAGTCACATTGGAACGCTACCGTTTCACTTTGAA
Organism: Cupriavidus sp. FW305-F7; assembly: GCF_058782875.1. Classification (NCBI taxonomy): domain Bacteria; kingdom Pseudomonadati; phylum Pseudomonadota; class Betaproteobacteria; order Burkholderiales; family Burkholderiaceae; genus Cupriavidus; species Cupriavidus sp. FW305-F7. The sequence goes on from NZ_JBYSYC010000092.1 coordinate 2,776, forward strand.
ACGATCGAATGAAACGCTAAACTACCCCCACCCGTTACGCCACCCGGCCGCTTCTCATGGAAGAACCCCCAAAGCCACGCCGCCCCGTGATCATTGGCGTCAGCGCATACCAGCTCGCCGAGCACATCCGCGACGTGGGTGCGGCGCTTCACGCGCGTGCGCAAGTGAGCGTGGTCGACGCGCATTTTGATGAGGCGCTCGCCGAGATTCAGCGTCGGCAGGAATCGGCGCCGTGCGACGTCGTGGTTTCAGCCGGCGCAAATGCTGAATTCCTGCGCAGCCACTTGTCGATTCCGGTGGTCTCCGTACGCGTCGGCGGCCATGACGTGATGGCCGCTATCGTCCGGGCCAGGGCAATCTCCGAACGCCTTGCCGTGGTGCTCCACCGCGATGCCGGTGATGACATGGCGAAGTTTGCGGAAGTGTTCGCTTTGCCAATTGTCTTTCGGTCGTACGAGTCTGCCCCGGACGTCCGCAACGTGATTGACGAGTTGCGGCGCCTGGACACGCGCGTGGTCGTGGGCGCGGGCGTAGTCATGCAGGCGGCAGCCGCAGCGGGCATGGCAGGCGTGTTCCTCTATTCCGTCGACTCGGTGCGGCTTGCGCTGGAAGACGCGATCGCCCTGGCGAACGCGAAAGCGGTCGAGCGCTCGCGGTATTCGCTGCTGAACAGCGTCCTTTACCACCTTGGCGATGGCGTTGTCGCGCTGGATGCCGCCGGCAGGCTGATCGCGGCCAATCCCGCAGCGGAGAAATTAGTTGGCAGTCCCCTCATCCCATCTACCGGGAAAACGCTCTCGCTACCATTCCCTGCCTTGCGTCCAGGACGTGCCCTGTCAGATGGCGAGCATGACAGCGGCGCCGTTGAGGAGATCGACGGACGCACGGTAATCATTGACCGAGCGCCGCTGTACGAAGGGAATGTGCGCGTTGGCGCGGTACTGACGCTCCGCCAGCCGACACGCGTCGAGAGGGCCTTTAACAGGCTCCGAACGCATCGGTACACGCACTCGCAAACAGCCAGGTACAAGCTTGAGGACATCGTAGGCGCCTCGCCAGCCATGGCCGCCACCATTACCCGTTGCCGAGTTGCGGCCGAGCGCAGCGATGCTACCGTTCTGATCACAGGGCCAACCGGCGTCGGCAAGGAACTGCTTGCCCAAGGCCTGCATAACGCCAGCCGCCGACGGCGGCACCCGTTCCTGGCGGTCAATTGCGGCGCATTGCCTGAGACGCTGCTGGAGACGGAACTCTTTGGCTATGAAGAAGGCGCCTTCACCGGCGCGCGGCGCAACGGTAAAGCGGGCCTATTCGAAGCCGCCAATGAAGGAACGGTCTTCCTCGACGAGGTGGCGGAGATGCCGTCGTTATTGCAAACGCGGCTGCTACGCGTCTTGCAGGAGCGAGAAGTGACGCGAGTCGGCGGTACCGACACCCTGCAGGTCAATGTCCGCATCGTTGCCGCCACGCATCGAGACCTGTGGGAGCGCGTGCGCGAAGGCGCCTTTCGGAAAGATCTCTTCTATCGCCTTAGCGTGCTGCGCGTCCAGGTGCCGCCACTGCGCGAGCGCCCCGAGGACCGCGACTCTCTCGCAACGGCGCTGGTAAGTGCGGCGATGCGACGGGTGCAGCTTGCAGACTTGCTTGACACTGTCCTGCCTGCAGCCCTGGTCGTCGCCAGACAACATGCCTGGCCAGGTAATGTCCGCGAGCTCGAGAACTTCGCCGAGCGTGTTGCCATGGCTTGTCTCGAAGCCGGCGCGGCAGTGCCAGCAAGGCAACTGGCCGCACTTCTCGACCGTGATCCGGACCACTACGATTCACTGGCCGCTATGCCGGAGCCGCCAGACACCACGCTCTCTGGCATGACCATCGCCAATGTGAAGGAGATTCTCAAGGAGTGTGGAGGAAACCGTACCCAGGCCGCAAAACGCTTGGGTATTGGTCGCTCCACCCTATGGCGCCTCCTCAAAAATTAGCGATTCTCAAGATCGGTCTGCAGTTGCAAAGCGGCGCATAGAGCGCGTCAGTGTCTCGTAATGCGAGACGCAATATTCAGGCTAATATCCCGCCGCGATTCAACATTGAGGATGGAGTACGAGAATGAGCGAGGACGTCCTCCAAGAGCAGAGTCCCGGTCGATGGCGTGCACTGGCGCTGCTCGCCGTCATGCTTGTCCTGTCCATGACGCCGTGGTTCTCGGCCGCCGCAGTGATTCCTCAACTGCGCGCGGAATGGGCGCTCTCCGTAAGTGCGGCCGCGTGGCTCACCATCGCGGTTCAACTCGGCTTTGTGTGCGGCGCACTGGTCTCGAGTCTACTCAACATCTCAGATGTCGTGCCGCCGAGGCATGTGATCATGGGGGGAGCGGTCGGGGCTGCCACAGCGAACGGACTGCTGGAGGTCGCAAGCGGAGCAGGAGTCGGAATCGCATTGCGCTTCGCAACAGGCTTTTTCCTCGCCGGCGTCTACCCGCCGGCCCTCAAGCTGATGTGCACGTGGTTCCGCAAGGGGCGCGGCATCGCGCTAGGGATTCTCGTTGGAGCGATAGTCGTCGGCCAAGCGATGCCCCATCTCATCAACGGACTCGGTGGACTGAACTGGCGGCTGGTCATCTACGTAACCAGCGTGCTGACCCTCGGGGGAGGCGTAATCACAGTGTTCGCGGTGAAGGAAGGCCCTTTTCCCTTCCCCAGGGCGAGGTTCGATCCCACGCAAACGTGGCGGGTATTCGCGAATCGCGGGGTTAGGCTCGCTTCGTTTGGATACTTCGGCCACATGTGGGAACTGTTCGCAATGTATGCGTGGTTCTTGGCGTTCTTCTCCGAAGCGCTGGTAGCCAAGGGAATCAGGGTTGGCCCGGCCGCGGCCTACGCGACATTCGCAGTTATCGCCGCTGGGGGGGTGGGCTGTTGGGTCGGTGGCATCCTTGGAGATCGGTGGGGCAGGACTAGGACGACCGCCCTCATGATGGCTATTTCGGGGACTTGCTGCGTGCTCATCGGGTTGTTATTCGACTCGTCCCCCTGGCTGCTTTTCCTTGTTGGCCTAGTGTGGGGGTTCACCGTGGTCGCGGACTCGCCGCAGTTTTCTGCAATGGTGACAGAGCTTGCGGACCAATCTTATGTGGGAACAGCCCTGACACTGCAACTTGCCATCGGCTTCATTCTCACGGTCGCAACGATCTGGCTCATCCCGTTACTAGCGGGCGCCTTCGGGTGGCGATGGGCATTTGTGTTTTTGGCTCCTGGGCCTGCTTTAGGCGTGCTGGCAATGCTGCGATTGAAATCCCTGCCTGAATCAGCCCGCCTCGCTGGAGGAATCGGCTAATGACCAGCAAATCGAGGCCTTTACTTCTGAGGACCCGAGCGTTCCAAGATACAAAATCCATCTCCAGCTCGCCTTCATAAGTTTCGGGGCCAACCTTCAATGCTTCCTCACGCGCGCTTGCGTCTCCTCGCTAGCGACACTCAAATCGGACTCGTGGGCTTCCACCAGAAGCCCCCCTGCCATGGAACGAAATGCTCCAGAATCCACGGCCGTCTTGGCATGAGCGCTGGCATGCGCAGGAACGCTGGCATGCGCAGGAAATGAGGCGATGCGGTGAGCCAGTTTCTTCTCTGGGTCTGTTCCCGGCCAATTTCGGTCAGCCGCAGCGATTCATTCGAACGGCCGAAGTCTGCTTTGCTTCGGCCGCTTTTCTTTTGGAGTGGCACGGAGGGCGTAGATTGCGGCACACGGACCAGCCTTACTAAGCGAAACTTTGTAAGGCGTCGGCACTCGATCTCTATGGCCTCTACTTAATCCATTGCTTGATCGCCTCCGCCATTACATTCGCCGAAATGCCATAGCGATCGTGCAACGTGGGAAGTGCCCCTGCGTCCAGAAACTCGTCCGGCAGACCTACCTGCCGGAACGGTACTACGGTGCCCGCTTGCATCAGCGTGGTGGCCACAGCTTCTCCCAGCCCGCCGATCACCGTGTGGTTCTCGGCCACCACTACGAGGCGCCCTTGCCGCTTCGCCTCGCGCAGGATGGTCTCGGTATCGAGTGGCTTGATGGTCGGCACGTGCAGTACCGCCACACCGATGCGATCCTTCTCCAGCGCCTTGGCCACCTCCAGCGCGCGCATGGTCATGATGCCCGCCGAGATCATCAGCACTTCACCGCCATCGCGCAGCAGCTTGGCCTTGCCCAGCTCGAACTTGTAGTTGTACTCGTCCAGCACCACCGGCACATTGCCGCGCAGCAGGCGCGCATACACCGGCCCGTTGTGCGCGGCGATGGCTGGCACCATCTGCTCGATGTCGATGGCGTCGCACGGGTCGATCACCGTCATGTTGGGCATGGCGCGCATCAGCGCCAGGTCCTCCGCCGCCTGGTGGCTGGGGCCGTAGCCGGTGGTGAGTCCGGGCAGCGCGCACACGATTTTCACGTCGAGGTTGTCCTCCGCGATGGCCTGATGCATGAAGTCGTAGGCACGCCGCGTGGCAAACACCGCATACGTGGTGACAAACGGCTGGGCGCCCTCGTGTGCGAAGCCGGCCGCGGCACCCATCAGGAGCTGCTCGGCCATGCCCATCTGGTAAAAGCGCTCGGGATAAGCCTTCGCAAAGAGATGCAGGTCGGTGTACTTGCCCAGGTCTGCCGTCATGCCGATCACGTTCTGCTTCTGCCGGCCGAGCTCCACCAGCGCGTGGCCGAACGGCGCGGACCGCGTGGCTTGCCCCTCGCCAGCGATGGAGGCGATCATCGCCGAGGTCTTGAGCTTCGGCTTGGCGGTGGCAGTCTGGTTGGCGTTGATGTTGCTCATGCTTGTCTCCCGGCTTCGAGGGCCTGCAGTGCGAGTTGCCATTCGTCGGCATCCACGCGGATAAAGTGGTTCTTCTCCCGCTGTTCAAGGAACGGCACGCCGCACCCCATGCGGGTATCGCAGATGATCATGCGCGGCTGCGCGCCGCGGTGCTCGCGTGCCGCGCGGAAGGCGGCGGCCACGGCGTCGATGTCGTTTCCGTCCACGCGCTGCGTGAACCACCCGAATGCTTCCAGCTTGGGCACCAGTGGCTCGAAGGCCATGATCTGCGTGGAGGGACCGTCAGCCTGCTGGTTGTTGACGTCGACCATGGCTATCAGGTTGTCAAGCTTCCAGTGGGCGGCAGACATGATGCCTTCCCAGATGGCGCCCTCATCCAGTTCGCCATCCGAGAACAGCGTGTAGACGAAGTTGTCCGAGCCCTTGCGCTTGAGCCCGAGACAACGGCCCACGGCGATGGTCAGCCCCTGTCCCAGCGAACCGCCCGACATCTCCATGCCAGGCGTGTAGCTGGCCATGCCCGACATCGGCAAGCGGCTGTCGTCGCTGCCATAGGTCTCAAGCTCCTCGGCGGGCAGGATGCCGGCCTCCAGCAGTGCCGCGTATAGCGCGATGGCGTAGTGGCCATTGGACAGCAGGAAGCGGTCGCGCCCTTCCCATAGGGGATCATCCGGGCGATAGCGCATGGCGTCGAAGTAGGCCACGGCGAGCACGTCGGCAATATCGAGCGCCTGGCCGATGTAGCCCTGGCCCTGCACTTCGCCCATCAGCAATGCATTGCGGCGGATACGATAGGCGCGGTCCCGCAAGGACACGGCCTGGTCGGTGGATGGATGTTGCATGGTGTCTCCTGCAATCAATTGGTCAGTATTCATGGATGTCAGGTATCAGCGGTTCACGGAGCGGGCCGGAACGAGGAAGACCAGCATGGCGCCAAACACTACGGTGGCCGAGATGAACACCAGCCCGGCGGTGGACTTGCCAGTCAGGTCGTTGAGCCAGCCCACGATGGCGGGTGAGAAGAAGCCGGCCAGGTTGGCTACGCAGTTGACCGCGGCAATGCCCGCTGCGGCCGACATGCCGCCCAGCAGCGCGGTGGGCAGCGCCCAGAACTGCGAAGACGAGGCCAGGATGCCCGCCGCGGCGATGCACAGGCACACCAGCGATGCGCTGACACTGCCCAGCATTGGCAGCGTGGCAAACCCGGCTGCGGCCACCACCATCGGCACCATCAGGTGGAAACGACGCTCGCGGTGGCGGTCGGCGCTCATGCCAACCAGCGGCAAGGCCACGATGGCGCAGAGATAGGGCAGCGCGGTGTAGATGCCCACCCACAGCGGATCGGCCACGCCGGCCTTGCGGATGATCGTGGGCAGCCAGAATGTCAGGCCGTACTGGCCCAGCACCACGCAGAAGTAGATCCCGGCCATCAGCCACAGACGACGGTCGCCCATGAAGGATCGGATCGACATGTGTTGCGTCTTCTGCGCATTGTCGCCTTCGATATTGCGCTTGAGCAGCGCCTTCTCGGCGTCGGTGAGCCAGTGCGCCTGCTCGATGCCGTTGTCCAGGTAAAGCAGGATGGCCACCCCGAGGAACAGCGACGGCAGTGCCTCGAGCAGGAACAGCCACTTCCAGCCGGCAAGGTCGCCCATGCCGTGGAAGGCATGCATGATGTAGCCCGACAGCGGCCCGCCTACGATGCCCGCCAGCGGGATGGCCATGAAAAACAGCGACAAGGCCTTGGCACGGCGCTCGGACGGGAACCAGTAGGTCATGTACAGGATCACGCCGGGCGCGAATCCGGCCTCGGCCGCACCTAGCAGGAAGCGCAGGATGTAGAACTGGGTTGGCGTACTGACGAAGGCGAAGCAGGCAGAGATCACCGCCCACGTCAGCATAATCCGCGCCAGCCAGCGCTTGGCGCCCACCTTGTGGAGGATCACGTTACTGGGCACCTCGAAGAGGAAATAGCCAAGGAAGAAGATGCCTGCACCCAGGCCGTAGATGGTTTCGCTGAACTGCAGGTCGTTCAGCATCTGCAGCTTGGCAAAGCCCACGTTGACCCGGTCCAGGTAGGCGCCCAGGTAGCACAGCATCAGAAACGGGATGAGCCGCTTCACCACCTTGGCGTAGGTGCGGGTCTCGAAGCTGGCGGCATCGGCGTGCAGCGTTGCCTCGCCGCCCATGGGCGAGGCTGCGTATTTGGTTTTCATTGGTTGTCTCCTGCCTGGTTACGCCGCTTCGGCGGCGCACCGGCTGTTGATCGTTCCGCCTCTGCGGGCGGCTTCAACTTGAATTTAGTGGATCAGCATGCCGCCGTTGACGTCCAGCGTGATGCCAGTGAGGTAGGCGGACATGTCGCTGGCCAGGAATACGCAGGCATTGGCCACGTCGATGGCGTTGCCCAGGCGGCCCAGTGGGATGCCCTTGATGATGTCGGCACGCATCTCGGGGGTGAGCTTGTCGCCCGTGATGTCGGTCTGGATCAGGCCCGGGGTAATGGAATTGATTCGGATGCCGTCCGCCCCGAACTCGCGCGCCATGGCGCGGGCCAGGCCCAGCACGCCGGCCTTGGCCGCGCTGTAGTGCGGGCCGCCAAAGATGCCACCGCCGCGCTGCGCGGAGACCGACGACATGCACACGATGCTGCCACGCTTCTGCTCGCGCATCTGCGGCAACACGGCCTGCGACATATAGAGGGTGCCGCGCAAGTTCACATCCAGCACGGCGTCGTAATTGGCGGCCTGGATGTCCAGCGTGCGCACCGGCTGGGTGATGCCGGCGTTGTTGACCAACGCGTCGATGCGCCCATAGCGCTGGAGCACCGCCTGGGCCGCACGTTCGCAGGCGGCCTTATCTGTCACATCGCATGCCAGCCCCAGGTGCTGGTCGCCCAGTTCGCTGGCGGCGGCCTGCGCGTCCTCGAGGCGCAGGTCGAGGATGACTACCGAGGCGCCCTGGGCCGCAAAGGCCTTGGCAGTGGCCTTGCCGATGCCACGCGGGGAGGCGGCGCCCGTGATGATGACTACGTTGTTCTCGACCAGCATCTTTGTCTCCTTTGACATTGAATTCTGTTAGGTCGAGTGTTGCCGCTGGCAGCCCGCCGATCAACGCGGTCTGCCTCAGCTATTGCTGAGAAATTTTCAGGTGATGGCACGACCGGGGTTCAGCAAGGCGCCGCCGGAGGCACTTTTGAATATTCGCTCAGCCAGAGTTCGGCAACTGGCGCTCCATCCAGGCCAGGAAGCGCGCCACGCGCGGCAGGTCGGTGTTCTGCTGGGGATAGACGAGGTGGTGGCTGCCAACCTCGATGGCATGGGCATCGTCGAACACGGGAACGAGCGCGCCCTTGCGGATCATGACAGAGGCCAGCAGCGTGCTTTCCAGCGCCACGCCAAGCCCCAGCGCCGCGGTTTCGAGCGACATGTAGGAGCGGTCGAAGGTGAAATCGAACGTCTTGCGACCGCCGGCGACGCCGAATCTGGCGAGCCATTGCTGCCATTGGACAAGCGGGGTTTCCGAATAGATGAGCCGCTGCGCGAGCAGGTCAGTCGGCGTCGCTATGGGATGCTTCTCGAGGTAGGCCGGCGACGCGAGCGGGGCAATGGTCTCGCGGCGCAAGGTCCTGACCTCGACATCGCGCCAATGGGCATAGCCGTGTCGGATATCCACGTCGTAGTAGCCGCCCGTGAAGGAGATGTCCTCATAGGAGCAGGACAGGTTCAACTGGATGTCGCCGTTGTCAGCCTGGAAGGATTCCAGCCGCGGCAATAGCCACATCAGGCCGAAACTGGGACTCGAGTGGACCCGCAGGATCTCGATGTTGGCTGGGCTGGAAGCGCGCTCCGTCGCACGATTCAAATCGGCGAGCACACCGGTAATGTCACGGAGATATTGCTCGCCGACAGGCGTCAGGACCAATCCGCGTCCTTGCCGGAAGAAGAGCGCCTGGCCGAGCGCCTCCTCGAGGTTACCGATCTGGTGGCTAACAGCGGACGCCGTCAAGCCCAGTTCCTCCGATGCACGGCTGACGCTCTTGGTTCTGGCAACGCTTTCGAAGGCAATGATGGCCTTCACCGGAGGAATCCGCATGTTATTTAGCCTCGGTGTGCAATCGTGGCACGCATTTGCGCCGGGGGGATCAAGGACATGGACGTATCGGAATTCTACGCGACGGCACGGGATTATCGAATTGCGCGTGTGCCATTACCACAATTCCCAATGACAGGGATACGCCTAGCTTCGGTCATTCCCACAGCAGACCGAGAATGACCGAATGGGGTCGGGAAGAGCCGACCGGATGGAGGCGACAGGTCCTTGCCGGCGTCCGCGCTGCTCCGCCTCTCCAGTGACATACCTCGCAACCTAAAGCATCGTGTCGGTATCAAGGCAGAAAATCGGCGCTCGAGCCTGCCGGAAAGCCAGCCTTCCCCGGGGGGGACCTTGTTGACTGAGAGCGCGGCGGCGATGATTGATCGAGCCGGTACCTAGACGTTGCGGGACAGTCTGACCTTGCAACCGGGATAGTTTTGGCAACCCCGAGCCTGTCAGATTTCTTGTGTGTTGAGGTCATGAGACGATATCGAAAGAAACGCCCTTATGACCGAAACAACAAGCATGACCAAGAAGAGCAAGAAATCGAGCGCGCCGAAGCTGTTTCCGGATGAGTTGATCGATCAACTTCTCCGGAAACCCTTGCGCCCGTCGGCGCGGATACCCAAGGCCAGGTAGACGGCCTTGTTCCTGACGGTGCCTTCGTCGCGGATCTAGTGCGGCGCGGCTCTTGGCAATCACCTCGCCGTATTCGGATAGCAACCCCCGCAGACTGTTCATCCGCATCGTTCGAAACTTGACCTTCTGTTGCCCCAACCGATGCAGCGCTAGTACGGCCTGCTGCGCTTCGGTCTTCACTGCGACGGCCTTGCTTGGCATCTGTGTGGCCATCCAGATCACACGCGCATCCGCCGGGTCATTCTTGTTGCCGATCACGAAAGCCTTGACGAACTTCGCTGGCATCAGCTTGATCTGATGGCCCATCTCGATCAATCGCCGTGCCCAGTGCTGGGAACCGCCACAGGCCTCCATGCCAATAAGGCACGGTTCGCGATTCGCAAAATGTTCGAGGAACACGGCGCGTTCAGTTGCTTGTTCACGATTTCGCCTGTGTCAGCATCCACCCAGTGAAGCTGGTCGGGTAGCAGCGACGCATTACCGCGCCGCCGCCCCCTTAGAACCGGACGTGCGAGTCGCCCCGCATCCGGCTCAAGCCATTCCTTCAGCGCCATTGGGT
>NZ_JBYSYC010000093.1:0-10349 GCF_058782875.1 Cupriavidus sp. FW305-F7
CCGCCGAAAGGACGCCGACGGCGTCCGCGCTATCCTTCCCCGGCCTAAAGGCCGAGGCTTGCCGCGCACCTGGTCAAGCACGGTGATGCCGCTCGGATTGCCGATGAACGCGCCCCAGATGTCGCCCACCATGCCGGTGATGGCGGAGAACCAGCCCAGCGTCAGCATCGGCAGGTTCATGCCTTTTGCGCCATAGGCATAGCGGCACAGCAGCGCCAGGCTCAGCCCGGTTCGTTGCGCGATGACGCCCAGCAGCGACGTCAGCACGAACAGGATGCCCATGCCGATGGCGATGGCCAGCAAGGCCATGGGGAAGGAAACACCCGCGCCGCCCGCCGGCCCGGCCAGCGTGCCGCCGATGAACAGGCCGGTGGCAACGTAGCCAAACCCCACCCATACCGCCACCTGTTTCCAGGTCGGCCTGCGTGCGTCGGGCGGGACCGGGGTAAACATATAGTCTGCATCGACTGCCGGGGACGACTGCACCTTCTGATTCATGATGGGATCTCCGAATCCACCGTTCCGTGTTCGAGCGACCCGGATGCAAGGGAACCAGTCCTGCATCCGATCGTGAGTCAGCGCGAGAGTAACAGTGCGAAAGCGGCAGGAAATGCGGAAGATTCCAAGATGCGTAGCGAAATGGCCGTCGCCATCCGGGCTTTGGCTGCTTGCATCGCCGAAAAACTAAAAAGCCACCGGCGCTGCCGGTGGCTCTTGGTTGGGACGAAGGGCGCAGGCCCTGGGCTGATGCTTACCCCACCCACTTCCGCGCATTGCGGAACATCCGCATCCACGGGCTGCCGCCGTCGACAACCTGCTTCCACGCATCCGGCGCCCAGCTCATGGTCGCGGCACGGAACACGCGTTCCGGGTGCGGCATCAGCACGGTGAAGCGGCCATCGACGGTGGTCACCGAGGTAATGCCGTCGGGCGAGCCGTTCGGGTTGAGCGGATAGGCCTGCGTGACCGCACCGTAGTTGTCGACAAAGCGCAGCGCCACGTGGGCCTGGTCGATATTGCCCTGCTGCGAGAAGTCGGCAAACCCTTCGCCGTGGGCAACCACGATCGGGATGCGGCTGCCTTCCATGCCAGCGAAGAAAATCGACGGCGAGGACTGCACTTCCACGGTCACGTAGCGCGCTTCGTACTGCTCCGACTGGTTGCGCGTGAACTTGGGCCACGCACCCGCGCCCGGAATGATCGGGGCCAGGTTGCTCATCATCTGGCAGCCGTTGCAAACGCCCAGCGCGAAAGTGTCCTGGCGGTTGAAGAAGGCCGCGAACTGCTCGGCCATCTGCGCGTTGAACAGGATGGTCTTGGCCCAGCCCTCGCCCGCGCCCAGCACGTCGCCGTAGCTGAAGCCGCCGCAGGCAACGAAACCGCTGAAGTCGGCCAGGTTGGCGCGGCCGGCGATCAGGTCGCTCATATGCACGTCGTGCGTGTCAAAGCCGGCGCGGTCCATGCTGTACGCCATCTCGATCTGCGAGTTGACGCCCTGCTCGCGCAGGATGGCCACGCGCGGACGGGCGCCGGCGGCGATGAACGGCGCGGCGATGTCTTCGGCCGCATCGAAGGTCAGCACCGGGCTGATACCTGGGTCGGCGGCGTCGAGCAGGCGGTCGTATTCGCTGTCGGCGCAGGCCGGGTTGTCGCGCAGGCGCGAGATGCGCCAGCTGACTTCGCTCCAGTTGCGCTGCAGGTCCGTGCGCGAGGCGCCGAAGACCTTCTTGGCATCGCGGTAGACCTCGATCTGGTCGGTCGCGTTGGGCTTGCCCACCACATGGCTGCAGGCCGAAAGGCCGGCTTCGCGCAGCACGGCGAAGACCGTGTCGCGGTCGTCCATACGCACCTGCACCACCGCGCCCAGCTCTTCCGAGAACAGCGCGCGCAGGGTCTGGTCGTTGCGGCGCTCGGCAATCTGCTGCGCCCAGTTCTTGGCGTCGCCGTAGTCCTGCTCCTGCTGCGGGTCCAGCGCCAGCATGTCGACGTTTAGCGACACGCCACAGTGGCCGGCAAAGGCCATCTCCGCCAGCGCAGCCATGAAGCCGCCGTCGGAACGGTCGTGGTAGGCCAGCAGCTTGCCTTCGCGGTTCAGGCGCTGGATCACGTTGAAGAAGTTCTTCAGGTCTTCGGCATTGTCGACGTCGGGGGCGCTGTCGCCCACCTGCTGCATGACCTGCGCCAGGATGCTGCCGGCCATGCGGTTCTTGCCACGGCCCAGGTCGACAGCGATCAGCACGGTGTCGCCGGCGTCGGTGCGCAGTTGCGGGGTCAGCGTGCGGTTGACATCGTCCACCGCGGCAAAGGCCGAGATGATCAGCGATACCGGCGCGACCACTTCCTTGTTGACGCCGTCGTCCTGCCACTTGGTGCGCATCGACAGCGAATCCTTCCCGACCGGGATGCTGATGCCCAGCGCCGGGCACAGTTCCATGCCGACGGCGTGCACGGTGTCATACAGCTTCGCGTCTTCGCCTTCCACGCCGCAGGCCGCCATCCAGTTGGCCGACAGCTTGACCTTGCCCAGGTCCTTGACCGGCGCGGCCGCCAGGTTGGTCAGCGCCTCGCCGATCGCCATGCGGCCCGATGCCGGCGCGTTGATCACGGCCAGCGGGGTGCGCTCGCCCATGGTCATCGCCTCGCCGGCGTTACCCTTGTAGTCGAGCGTGGTCACGGCTACGTCGGCCACCGGCACCTGCCACGGGCCGACCATCTGGTCGCGCGCGTTCATGCCGCCCACGGTGCGGTCGCCAATGCTGATCAGGAACGACTTGCTGGCCACCGTCGGATGGCGCAGCACGTCGCGCACCGCCTGCTCCAGGCTGATGCCGGTCACGTCCACGGCCGGCAATGCCTCTTCCACGCGCTTGACGTCGCGGTGCATGCGCGGCGGCTTGCCCAGCAGCACGTCCATCGGCATGTCGACGGCGTAGTGCTCCTTGAGCGCAGCGTCGACGCTGGCGTCGACCAGCTGCAGCTGCTTTTCTTCGGTGGCGATGCCAACCACGGCGAACGGCGAGCGCTCACGCTGGCACATGGCCTGGAACTGCGGGAAGCTGTCCGGCGCGATGGCCAGCACATAGCGCTCCTGCGACTCGTTGCACCAGATTTCCGCCGGCGACAGGCCGGACTCTTCCAGGTGCACCTGGCGCAGGTCGAAGCGCGCGCCGCGGTCGGCGCCGTCCACCAGTTCCGGGAAAGCGTTGGAGATGCCGCCCGCGCCGACGTCGTGGATCGACAGGATCGGGTTGGCGTCACCGAGCTGCCAGCACGCGTTGATCACTTCCTGCGCGCGGCGCTCCATCTCCGGGTTGCCGCGCTGGACCGAATCGAAGTCCAGGTCGGCGGTATTGGTACCTGTCGCCATCGAGCTGGCGGCGCCGCCGCCCATGCCGATGCGCATGCCTGGGCCGCCCAACTGGATCAGCAGCGTGCCGGCCGGCAGCGGATTCTTGTGCGTGTGCCCGGCGTCGATATTGCCGATGCCGCCCGCGATCATGATCGGCTTGTGGTAGCCGCGCACGGTCCCGCCCACGTTCTGCTCGTAGACGCGGAAGTAGCCGCCCAGGTTGGCGCGGCCGAATTCATTGTTGAAGGCGGCGCCGCCGAGCGGGCCGTCGATCATGATCTGCAGCGGCGAGGCGATGCGGTCCGGCTTGCCGGTCACGCCGGGCTTGTGGTCGGGGTTGCGGTGTGCCACCGGCTGGGCGGCGTCGCGGTCGTTTTCCCAGGACTCGACGGCCTCGGGCAGCATCAGGTTTGACACCGTGAACCCGGTCAGGCCGGCCTTGGGCTTGGCACCGCGGCCGGTCGCGCCCTCGTCGCGGATTTCACCGCCGGCGCCGGTGGAGGCCCCCGGGAACGGCGAGATCGCGGTCGGGTGATTGTGCGTCTCCACCTTCATCAGCGTGTGCGTCAGCGCCTCGTGGCGGCCGTACTTGTGGTCATCGCCGCGCGGGAACCAGCGCTCGGCCACGTCGCCTTCCATCACCGCCGAGTTGTCCGAGTAGGCCACGATCGAGCCCTGCGGATTGAGCTGGTGCGTATTGCGGATCATCGCGAACAGTGACTTGTCCTGCTGCACGCCGTCGATGGTCCAGGTGGCGTTGAAGATCTTGTGGCGGCAGTGCTCGCTGTTGGCCTGCGCGAACATCATCAGCTCGACGTCGGTCGGGTTGCGCTCCAGCTTGCCGTAGGCCTCGACCAGGTAGTCGATCTCGTCCTCGGACAGCGCCAGGCCCATCTCGACATTGGCCGCGGCCAGCGCGCTGCGCCCGGCGGAGATATCGATAAAGCGCAGCGGCTTGGCCGGCAGTTCCTGGAACAGGCCGGCGGCATCGTCACGCGAGGCGACCACGGTCTCGGTCATGCGGTCGAACAGGTGCGCGGCGACGGCGGCGCGGGTGTCCGCGTCCAGCGTCTTGCGGCCGCGCAGCAGGCCCTTCTTGCAGATCACGGTGATCTCGATGCCGCGCTCGATGCGGTGGATATGCGTCAGGCCGCAGTTATGGGCGATGTCGGTGGCCTTGCTGGCCCACGGCGAGATCGTGCCGAAGCGCGGGATCACCACGAAGCGGTCGCCGTCAGACGGATCGGCAAACGGCGCGCCGTAGGTCAGCAGCGCCGCCACGCGGGACTGCTCTTCGGCCGACAGCGGCGTCTGTGCGTCAACAAAGTGCAGGAACTGTCCATGCACCGATTCAATATCGGCGTCGATCTGCCGCAGGGCGGTGAGCAGGCGTTGCTGACGGAAGGCGGGAAGCGCCAAAGCGCCGGGGAAGCACGAGAAATGCGCCATGATCGTAGCGGTCGGGAGGCGGTGAGGTAGGGGCTGCTGCTTAGCCGGCACCGCTGCATGGGGTGCCGACTGGCGGGAAACCGCTATTGTACCTTGCCGGCACCCGGATTTTGCACTGCGACATCACGGCGGGGCCGTGTTACGGCCCATCCTGATAATGCTTATGCATCACTTTTACCAAATGGACGGCTCAGAGTGACGTCGCCGAGCGCGCGGCCTGCTCGTACAGGCCGGTCAGCACCCGCATCAGCCGGGCGAGCTCGCCGATCTCGGCATTCTCTTCGCTGCCCTCGGTGAAGTTGCTGGTCAGGCATTGCTCGCGGATCTCGCGGTAGCGCGCGCAGGCCTCGGTGCCGGCCGGGGTGGTCGAATAAGTGGCCTCCTTGCCGACCCGCTCCCCGCTCACCAGCCCCAGTCCCTGCAGCTTCTTCAATGCGTAGGTCACCAGGTGCGTGTCTTCCACGTTCAGCACGAAGCAGATATCGGCCAGCCGCTTGGGCCGTCCGCGATGGTTCACGTGATGCAGCACCAGCACGTCCAGGAAGGTCAGGTCGCGCACGCCGGCCGCGCCCATGCAGCGCACCACCCAGCGGCTGTAGGCGTTGTAGGCGGTATTCAGGCCGAACTCGAACTCGGACAGCTCGGGGCTCCGTACCGACACCAGGTGCGACGACGACACGATATTGGCCCCGGCCGCGCGTGACAGCGCGGTGGCCGGCCTTGCCTTACCGGCAACGCCAGGGACATCGGCCACGGCGGCGGCGGTGTGCCCGCTCTCGGCTGGTTTGCGTGGCATGCGGGAGACTCCTTTCGATGTGGGTGGCGCTGGCGCTGGCTGTGCTAGGTAGAAGCCCGGGGCGCGCTCCGGCAATTTTAGCTTGACAGTTTATTGGCGAATTATGAGCATGAACACCTAATAAATACAGGTAAAGCATGAGGGAGGACGCCGGCCACGACTGGCCCTGCGCATGTGCACCGCGCCCTTCCCCATGCTGGCAGGCGGCAGCCACCATGGCGGTGCCTGCCCCGCCCTCGCACCCCGTTCGCAGACCCCATGCCATCCATGCTTCCCGACCTCGACACCCTGAACACCCGCCTGCGCGACGGCGCCACCAGCCGTGCGCAGATCATCGAGCAAGCGGCCGCGCTTGCCGCCACGCCGGCTGCCGAGGCCGTGTTCCTGCACAGCACCTTCGAGGCTGCGGCCCAGGTCGCGCGCGCAGCCGATGCCGCCGGCCGCGCCGGCAAGGCGCTGCATCCTCTGGCAGGGCTGCCGGTTTCGGTCAAGGACCTGTACGACGTGGCCGGCGAAGTCACCAGCGCGGCCTCGCTGGTGCGCAAGGATGCCGCGCCGGCCACGGCGGACGCCACCGTGGTCGCCCGCCTGCGCGCGGCAGGGGCAGCCCTGGTCGGGCGCACCAACATGACGGAGTTCGCGTTCTCGGGCGTGGGCATCAATCCCCACTACGGCACGCCGGTCAACCCGGCCGGCACGGATGGCGTGGCACGCATCCCGGGCGGCTCGTCGTCGGGTGCGGCCGTTTCGGTGGCGCTGGGGCTGGCGGTCGCGGCGCTTGGCAGCGACACCGGCGGTTCCATCCGCATCCCCGCCGCGCTGTGCGGCATCACCGGCTTCAAGCCCACCACGCGGCGCGTGCCACTGACTGGAGCCTTTCCGCTGTCGTACACGCTGGATACCGCCTGCGCGATGGCGCGCACGGTCAGCGACTGCATTGCCATGGACAGCGTGATCGCCGACAGCGCAGTGATCCCGCGCGTGACCAACCCCGCCGCCACGCGGCTGGCGATCCCGCGCCAGGTCCTGCTGGACGACCTCGACCCGGTAGTGGCCCGTGCCTTCGACCGGGCATTGGGCCGGCTGTCGGCCGCCGGCGTGCAGCTTGAGCACGTCGACCTACCCGAGCTTGGCGAGCTGGCGGGCCTGAACGCCCAGGGCGGCTTCAGCTCGGCCGAAGCCTTTGCCATCCACCGCCACCTGCTGGCCGGACGGCGCGAGCTGTACGACCCGCGCGTGGCCTCGCGCATCGACCGCGGCGCCAATATCAGCGCCGCCGACTATATCGACCTGGGCCGCGCCCGGCTGGACTGGATCGCCCGCATGCAAGCGCGCCTGACCCGCTTCGACGCCGTGGTCTGCCCGACCGTGCCGATGGTCGCGCCCGAGATTGCGCCGCTGCGCACCGATGATGCGCAATTCTTCCGCGTCAATGCCCTGCTGCTGCGCAATACCTCGGCCTTCAATTTCCTTGACGGCTGCTCGATCTCGATGCCCTGCCACGCGCCGGACGAGTTGCCCGTGGGCCTGATGCTGTCGCACGGCCCGATGCGCGATGCCGACCTGCTGGGCACGGCCCTTGCGTTGGAATGCATCGTGCAACCTTCACAGCGCGACGACTGAGCCTGCCGCCGCGCCGTTGATCTTGCGCCGACGTGCCCCCCCCCAATGCGGGCACGATCGGCACCAGGTAGTACGCAACCAGCAGTACAACCGCGCCCCCGCGCGCACACCAGGAGAGATCGAGATGCGAGTCAAGGCAATCGTTGCGGCCGGCCTGATGATGGCCGCCGTGGCGGCACAGGCGGATACCAAGTGGGACCTGCCGACCGGTTATCCGGTCAGCAACCTGCACACCGAGAACCTGCAGCAGATGGCCAACGACGTGGACAAGGCCACCGGCGGCAAGCTCAAGATCGTGCTGCATCCCAATGGCTCGCTGCTCAAGGCCAACGAGATCAAGCGCGGCGTGCAGACCGGCCAGGTGCAGATGGGCGAAATCCTGATGTCCTTGCTGGCCAACGAGAACCCGGTGTTCGGCGTCGATGCCGTGCCATTCCTCGCCACCAGCTATGGGGATGCCTACAAGCTGTGGCAGGCCTCGCGCCCGGCCACCGAGAAGGTGCTCGACAAGCAGGGCATGAAGCTGCTGTACGCGGTGGCGTGGCCGCCGCAGGGCATCTATGCGAATAAGCCGATCAATTCGGCCGGGGACATGAAGGGCCTGAAATGGCGCGCGTACAACCCGGCCACCTCGCGCATCGCCGAGCTGGTCAGCGCCCAGCCGGTGACCATCCAGGCTGCCGACCTGGCTCAGGCGCTGGCCACGGGCACGGTCAACTCCTTCATGTCGTCGGGCGCCACCGGCGTCGACACCAAGGTGTGGGAGAGCGTGAAGTACTTCTACACGGTGGACGCCTGGCTGCCCAAGAACATGCTGGTGGTCAGCAAGAAGGCGTTCGCGGCGCTGGACAAGCCGACCCAGGACGCCCTGCTCAAGGCCGTGGCCGATGCCGAGAAGCGCGGCTGGCAGGTGTCGGAGCAGAAGACCAAGGAGTACCTGGCGACCTTGTCGCGCAACGGCATGACGGTGCAGCCGCCTTCGCCGCAGCTCAAGTCCGACATGCAGAAGGTGGGCCAGACCATGGTGGATGACTGGGCCAAGGGCGCGGGCGAGGACGGCAAGGCCATCCTGGACGCCTACCGCAAGTAGGCTGCGGGCCTGCCCGCCTCCATGAACTCCCCGCCCTTGCCGCGCAGGCTGGCATGGCGGGGAGCCCCCCTCCCTCCCTGACGCCGTCCATCATGCCAACTGCCCCCTCCTCCAAGCGCTGGCTCGACCGCCTGCTTGACCTCTTTGCCATGCTCGGCGCGCTGTGCATCCTCGCCGTCTGCGTGATCATGATCCTGATGTCGCTGTCGCGGGAGACCTCGGTGATCTTCAAGGGTGGCGATGACATCGTCGCCTGGCTGTGCGCGGCGTCCGCCTTCCTGATCCTTGGCCAGACCTTCCAGCATGGCGGCATCGTGCGCGTCGAGATGCTGCTGGGGGCCGTGGGCCCGCGCCGGCGCTGGGTGCTGGAGCTGGTCTCGCTGACCATCTGCCTGGCGTTTGCCGCATATGCGGCGTGGGCGCTCGGCACCTTTGCGTGGCAGAGCTGGGACATCGGCGATGTCTCGCAGGGACAGATCGTGATTCCGCTGTGGATGCCGCAGAGCTTCGCGGTGCTCGGCTGCATCGGCTTCCTGCTGGCGGTCGGCGATGAATGGCTGCGCGTGGTGCGCGGACAGAAGCCGCGCTACCAGGTAGCCCAGGAAGAAAAGCTCGCCTCCGGCGATTTCGGGGAGACGGTCTGATGAGCACAGTCGTCGTTGCACTGATCCTGCTGCTGGTGATGATCGTCTTCCTGGCGATCGGCGCGTGGATCCCCGTGGCCATTGCGGTCACCTCATGGGTCGGGCTGGTGGTGTTCTCGGACCGCGAGGCGCTGGTCAGCCTGGCCAACGCATGGTGGTCGTCGAGCGCCTCATACACGCTGGCATCGCTGCCCCTCTTTGTCTGGATGGGCGAGATCCTGTTCCGCACCAAGCTGTCCGAGCAGATGTTCAACGGGCTCTCGCCCTGGCTGAACTGGCTGCCGGGACGGCTGATGCACGTCAACATCCTGGGCTGCGGCATCTTTGGCTCGGTGTCGGGGTCGTCGGCGGCCACCTGCGCCACCATCGCCAAGTCGGCGCTGCCGGAACTCACGCGGCGCGGCTACGACGAGCGCACCACGCTCGGCTCGCTGTCGTGCGCGGGCACGCTCGGCATCCTGATCCCGCCATCGATCACCATGGTGGTGTATGCGGTGTCGGCGGACGTGTCGATCATCCGCGTGTTCCTGGCGGGCTTCATACCGGGGCTGCTGCTGATGCTGCTGTTCTCAGGCTATATCGTGGCCTGGGCGCTGGCCAACCCCGACAAGACCCCGGCGTCGGAGCACTTCAACTGGCGCGCGCGGCTGGCATCGATCCGCCAGCTGCTGCCGTGCATGGTGCTGATCGCCTTTATCACCTGGGTCATGGTCACCGGCTATGCCACCGCGACAGAAGCCGCGGCCTACGGCGTGGTGGCGTCACTGGGACTGGCATGGGCGGGCGGCTCGCTTACGCGCGCGGCGTTCTGGGACAGCCTGATGTCGGCCACGCGGCTGACCGCGATGATCATGTTCGTGCTGGGTGCCACCTCGTTCCTGTCGGTGACCATGAGCTTTACCGGCATCCCGCGCGCGCTGGCGGAATGGGTGGCGGCGATGCACCTGTCGCCATGGGCGCTGATCGCCGTGCTGACGGTGATCTACATCGTGCTGGGCACGGCGCTGGACGGCATCTCGATGATCGCGCTGACCACGGCGACCGTGCTGCCGATGGTGCAGGCGGCCGGCTTCGACCTGGTCTGGTTCGGCATCTTCATCGTGCTACTGGTGGAGATCGCCGAAGTGACGCCGCCGGTGGGCTTCAACCTGTTCGTGCTGCAGAGCATGACCGGCAAGGACAGCAACTACATAGCGCGGGTCTCGCTGCCCTTCTTCATGATGATGGTGGTGGCCATCGCCATCATCACGATCTGGCCCGTCGTGGTGACCTGGCTGCCGGACATTGTCATGCAGCAGGAATTGACATCCTCTCCGTCCTAAGCCTTCGGCTGCCGCCTTACGGCGGAAAGGACGAGGATTCCTACGGCGCTACGTGATGCTCTACGTAGTCACTTCG
>NZ_JBYSYC010000094.1:0-9548 GCF_058782875.1 Cupriavidus sp. FW305-F7
GACGTGGAAGTGCCGGTCGAGAACATCCTCGGCGCCGAGAACGGCGGCGCCAAGGTGCTGATGAGCGGGCTGGACTACGAGCGCGCGGTGCTGTCGGGCGGCCCGGTCGGGATCATGCAGGCGTGCATGGACGTGGTTACCCCGTATATCCACGACCGCAAGCAGTTCGGCCAGAGCATCGGCGAATTCCAGCTGATCCAGGGCAAGGTGGCCGACATGTACACCACGCTGCAGGCCGCGCGCAGCTACCTGTACACGGTCGGCAAGAACCTGGACGCGCTGGGCAGCGGCCACGTGCGCCAGGTGCGCAAGGACTGCGCCGCGGTGATCCTGTACACCGCCGAGAAGGCCACCTGGATGGCGGGTGAGACCGTGCAGATCCTGGGCGGCAACGGCTATATCAATGAATACCCCGCCGGCCGGCTGTGGCGCGACGCCAAGCTGTACGAGATCGGCGCCGGCACCTCGGAAATCCGCCGCATGCTGATCGGCCGCGAGCTGTTCGCGGAGACCATGTAAAGCGCAAGGGGGCGCCGAAATCACCCGGAGCCCCCGCCCGAACCCCATTACAATCTCAGTACCCGTCGCAAGACCTCTCGCAGTATTGCCCCCGGCCCCCGTCGACCCATGTCCCACTTCCCCAAACTGCTCTCCTCGCAGATTGCCTTCGATGTGGCGAGAACGATGCTCGACGGGTTCGACAAGCACTACCGCCTGTTCCGCGAGGTCAGCCACCAGGCCAAGCTCAAGTTCGAGGCCGGCGACTGGCACGGGCTGCAGCAGATTCAGCGCGACCGCATTGCGTTCTACAACGAGCGCGTGCGCGAATCGAGCGTGATCCTGGAAGACGAGTACGACGCCGAGAACATCGAGGACGAGATCTGGCAGCAGATCAAGCTGCACTACATCGGCCTCCTGACCAACCACCACCAGCCCGAGCTGGCCGAGACCTTCTTCAACTCGGTCTGCACGCGCATCCTGCACCGCTCGTACTTCAACAACGATTTCATCTTCGTGCGCCCGGCGATCTCGACCGAGTACATCGAGAACGAGGAATCGCCCACGCGCCCGACCTTCCGCGCCTACTACCCGGGCAGCCGCGAGGGCATGGCCGCGTGCTTCGAGCGCATCGTGCACAACTTCCAGCTGGAGAGCCCGTTCGAGGACCTGCCGCGCGATATCGGCTACGTGGTGCGCGCGGTCAGCGAGCATTTCGGCGACCTGCGCATCGCGCCGAATTTCCAGATCCATACGCTGTCGTCGCTGTTCTTCCGCAACAAGGCGGCCTTCATCATCGGCCGCATCCTGAACGGCGACCACACCTTCCCGCTGGCAATCCCGATCCTGCACGGCCCCTCGGGCAAGCTGATGCTGGACACGGTGCTGCTGAAGAAGGAACAGCTGCTGATCCTGTTCTCGTTCACGCACTCTTACTTCATGGTCGACATGGAGATTCCGTCGGCCTACGTGACCTTCCTGCGCGACATCATGCCGCGCAAGCCGCGCGCCGAGATCTATACCTCGCTGGGCCTGCAGAAGCAGGGCAAGAACCTGTTCTACCGCGATTTCCTGCACCACCTGCAGCATTCGTCGGACAAGTTCATCGTTGCGCCCGGCATCCGCGGGCTGGTGATGCTGGTGTTCACGCTGCCGTCGTACCCGTACGTGTTCAAGGTCATCAGGGACTTTTTCCCGGCGCCCAAGGAAACTACGCGCGAGCTGGTCAAGTCCAAGTACCAGCTGGTCAAGCAGCACGACCGCGTGGGCCGCATGGCGGATACGCTGGAGTACTCCGACGTGGCCTTCCCGCTCTCGCGCTTCGATGATGCGCTGGTGCGCGAGTTCGAGCAGCACGCGCCGTCGATGATCGAATACCAGCGCGGCAAGGACGGCGGCGAAGAGATCGTGGTGCGCCACGTCTATATCGAGCGCCGCATGACGCCGCTGAACATCTACCTGACGGAGGGCTCCGACGCGCAGGTCGAGCACGGCGTGATCGAATATGGCAACGCCGTCAAGGAGCTGATTGCCGCGAACATCTTCCCGGGAGACATGCTGTACAAGAACTTTGGCGTCACGCGCCACGGGCGCGTGGTGTTCTACGACTACGACGAGATCGAGTACCTGACCGACTGCAACATCCGCGACGTGCCGCAGCCGCGCAACGAGGAAGAGGAGATGTCGGGCGAGGTCTGGTACACGGTGCGTCCGCACGATATCTTTCCCGAGACCTTCCGCACCTTCCTGCTGGGCGACACGCGCGTGCGCGCGGCGTTCCTGCGCCACCATGCGGACTTTTTCGACCCTGCCATGTGGCAGAGCCACAAGGACCGGCTCCTGGCCGGACATGTTCATGACTTCTTTGCCTATCACAGTTCAGAGCGATTCATTCACCGCTACGGCGAAGCTGGCAGCGTGCAGGCTGCCGTTCCCGATCCTGGTCCCGCAAGGAGGGTCGCATGACTGACGCCATTGCCCAGCTGTTCCGCAACAACCGCGAGTGGGTCGACCGGGTCAACGCCGAAGACCCCACCTTCTTCATGCGCCTGGCCAACCAGCAGGCGCCCGAGTACCTGTGGATCGGCTGCTCCGATTCGCGCGTGCCGGCCAACCAGATCCTGGGCCTGGCCCCGGGCGAGGTGTTCGTCCACCGCAATATCGCCAACGTGATCGCGCACAGCGACCTGAACGCGCTGGCGGTGATCCAGTTCGCGGTAGAGGTGCTCAAGGTGCGCCATATCACCGTGGTGGGCCACTACGGCTGCGGCGGTGTCAAGGTCGCGCTCAAGCGCGAGCGCATCGGCCTGGCCGACAACTGGCTGCGCCATGTGCGCGACGTGGCCGACAAGCACGAGGCCTATCTCGGCACGCTGCTGCGCGAGGACGACGCCCATACCCGGCTGTGCGAGCTCAATGTGATCGAGCAGGTCAACAACGTCTGCCAGACCACCGTGCTCCAGGATGCCTGGACCCGCGGCCAGGCCGTGACCGTGCATGGCTGGGTCTACGGCGTGTCCGACGGCCTGCTGCGCGACCTGGGCATGGCCGCCAGCAGCAACGAAGAACTGCACGAGCAGCTGGCCGCGGCCTACCGCCAGTACGGCGATCCGCCGCAGGCGTCGATCCGCTGACCGGACCCACCCGACACCGCTTCTTCATACACCGATCCAGGAGACCCGACATGGAAGAGATCGTTATCGTTTCAGCCGCCCGCACGCCGATGGCTGCGTTCCAGGGCGAATTCGCCAGCGTCACCGCGCCGCAGCTGGGCGCCGTGGCCATCCGCGCCGCCGTTGAGCGCGCCGGCCTGAAGCCCGAGCAGGTGGAAGAAGTGGTGTTCGGCTGCGTGCTGCCGGCCGGCCAGGGCCAGGCCCCGGCGCGGCAGGCCGCGCTGGGCGCCGGCCTGCCGCTGGGCGTGGGCTGCACCACCGTCAACAAGATGTGCGGCTCGGGCATGCGCGCGGCCATGACCGTCTACGACGGGCTGATCGCGGGCTCGTTCGATATCGCCATTGCCGGCGGCATGGAGAGCATGACCAATGCGCCGTACCTGGTGCCGAAGGGCCGTGGCGGCTACCGCATCGGCCACGGCATGATCTACGACCACATGATGCTGGACGGCCTGGAAGACGCGTATGACAAGGGCCGCGCCATGGGCACCTTCGGCGAGGATTGCGCCGCCAAGTACGGCTTTACGCGCGAGCAGCAGGACGAATTCGCGATGGAAAGCGTGCGCCGCGCCCAGCAGGCCACCGAGAACGGCGACTTCCGCTGGGAGATTGCGCCAGTGACCGTGTCCGGCAAGGGCGGCGACACCGTGATCGACACCGACGAAGGCCCGCGCCGCATCAAGCTCGACAAGATCCCCTCGCTCAAGCCCGCCTTTGCCAAGGACGGCACTATCACCGCGGCCTCGTCGTCGTCCATCAACGACGGCGCCTCGGCGCTGGTGATGATGCGCGCCTCCACCGCGAAGAAGCTCGGCCTGCAGCCGATCGCACGCATGCTCGGCCACACCACCCACGCGCAGGCGCCGGGCTGGTTCACCACCGCGCCGGTCGAGGCCATCGCCAAGCTGTACCGCAAGCTGGACTGGACCACCGACAGCGTCGACCTGTTCGAGATCAACGAGGCCTTTGCCGTGGTGCCGATGGCGGCCATGCACGACCTCAAGATCGCGCGCGACAAGGTCAATATCCACGGCGGCGCCTGCGCGCTGGGCCACCCGATCGGCGCCTCGGGCGCACGCATCATGACCACGCTGATCGGCGCGCTGCGCAAGACCGGCGGCAAGCGCGGCGTGGCGAGCCTGTGCATTGGCGGCGGCGAGGCAACCGCGGTCGGTATTGAGATTCTCTGACGTAGTTCTGCGCCCCTCTCCCTCATAAAGGGGGAGGGGCGCAAGATCCAGGCAGTTCGCTGAACCCAAGTAGCCAGTCAAAGGAGCACAGCCTTGCCAACCGTCCTGATCCTCGGTGCCTCGCGCGGCATCGGCCTTGAATTCGTGCGCCAGTACCGTGCCGACGGCTGGCGCGTCATCGCGGCGGCGCGTACGCCCGAAGGCGTCGGCGCGCTGCAGGCGCTGGGTGCCGAAGCTCACCAGGTCGACCTGTCCGATGCCGGCGCGGTCGCGGGCCTGGGCTGGAAGCTCGACGGCGAAGCCCTCGACGTGGCGATCTACAACGCCGGCGTGCTGGGGCCCCGCACCGAAGGCGCGCAGCCGGTCACGCCGCAGGAATTCGACCAGGTGATGCATGTCAACGTGCTCGGCCCGATGATGGCGCTGCCGCTGCTGCTGCCCTACGTCGAAGCGGGCCAGTCCGGCCACGGCGGGGTGCTGGCGGTGCTGTCTTCGCGCATGGGCAGCATCACCGCGATGGAGCACAGCACCAGCTGGCTGTACCGCGTCAGCAAGGCCGGCGCCAATGCGGCGCTGCGCGCGGTCTCGCTCGATGCGCGCCACGCCACCTGCGTCGCGCTGCACCCGGGCTGGGTCAAGACCGACATGGGCGGCCAGGAAGCCGACCTGACCGTGCAGCAGAGCGTCAAGGGCATGCGCCAGGTGCTGGCTGGCGTCAAGCGGCGCGACAACGGCACCTTCCATAACTACGACGGCACGCCCATCCCCTGGTAAGCGCGCCCGCACACTGATCACCGAACCGACATGCTGCTGACCCCCGAACAGGAAATGATCCGCGACGCCGTGCGCCAGTTTGCGCAGGAAGTGATCGCGCCGCAGGCCGCGCAGTGGGACCGCGACAAGACCTTCCCCAAGGACGTGCACCGCGAACTGGCGGCGCTGGGTGCCTACGGCGTGGCAGTGCCGGAGGAATACGGCGGCGCCGGCCTGGACTACCTGTCGCTGGCGCTGATCCTTGAAGAGATCGCGGCCGGCGATGGCGGCACCTCCACCGTCATCAGCGTCAACAACTGCCCGGTGTGCAGCATGCTGATGTCGTTCGCCAGCGAGGCGCAGAAGCAGCAGTGGCTGGTGCCGCTGGCGCGCGGCGAGATGCTGGGCGCGTTCTGCCTGACCGAGCCGCACGTCGGCTCGGATGCCTCGGCGCTGCGCACCAGCGCGGTCCGCGACGGCGACCACTACGTGCTCAACGGCGTCAAGCAGTTCATCACCAGCGGCCAGAACGCCGACGTGGCGATCGTGCTGGCCGTGACCGACAAGGCTGCCGGCAAGCGCGGCATCAGCGCCTTTATCGTGCCGACTTCGACCCCGGGTTACGTGGTCGCGCGGCTGGAGGACAAGCTCGGCCAGCACTCGTCGGACACCGCGCAGATCCTGTTCGAGGACTGCCGCGTGCCGGCGGCCAACCTGCTGGGCGACGAGGGCGGCGGCTACAAGATGGCGCTGTCGGGCCTGGAAGGCGGGCGCATCGGCATCGCCTCGCAGAGCATCGGCATGGCGCGCGCCGCGTTCGAGGCGGCGCTGGCCTATGCCAAGGAGCGCGAGAGCTTCGGCCAGCCGCTGTTCCAGCACCAGGCGGTGCAGTTCCGCCTGGCCGAGATGGCCACCCGCATCGACGTGGCGCGCCAGATGGTGTGGCACGCCGCCGCGCTGCGCGACGCCGGCCGCCCCTGCCTGAAGGAGGCGGCCATGGCCAAGCTCTTTGCCAGCGAGATGGCCGAGCGGGTGTGCTCGGATGCGATCCAGGTGTTTGGCGGCTACGGCTACGTCAGCGACTTCCCGGTGGAGCGCATCTACCGCGACGTGCGCGTGTGCCAGATCTACGAGGGCACCAGCGATATCCAGAAGATCCTGATCGCGCGCGCGCTGGCCTAGCTATGCGCGTACGATGGGGTGCATGCCGCGAAGGCGGCGCGCTTCCCTGATTCCAGACCCGGCAACCACAACAAGAAGGGCCCCGACATGACCGCAGCGATCGACTTCTACTTTGATTTCTCTTCGCCCTACGGCTACTTTGCCAGCACCCGCATCGACGACCTGGCGCAGAAGTACGGGCGCATTGTCGCCTGGCATCCCATCCTGCTGGGCGTGGTGTTCAAGACCACCGGCGCCTCGCCGCTGCCGCAGCTGCCGCTCAAGGGCGATTACTCGTGGCGCGACTTCGAGCGCACCGCGCGGTTCCACGGCATCGAATACAAGCGCCCCACGCATTTCCCGCTGCCCACCACGCACGCCGCGCGCGCCATGCTGTGGCTGCAGAACCACCACGGCGACGACATCGCCACGGCCTTTGCCAAGTCGGTGTACCGCGCGTTGTTCGTCGACGACATCAATATCGCCGAGCCGGCCGAGATCATGAAGCTGGCCGAGCCGCTGGGCGTGGACGTGCAGGCGCTGGATGCCGGCGCCACCAGCTACCAGATCAAGGACCAGCTCAAGGCCGAGATCGACGTGGCGATGGCCAAGGGCGTGTTCGGCTCGCCCTTCGTCATCATCGACGGCGAGCCGTTCTGGGGCTTCGACCGCTTCGACCAGGTCGAGGCCCACCTGAAGAGCCGTCGCCAGACTGAACTCAGGGCCGTGCCGAGCCTGGACACCAAGGAAAAGAAACCCGCATGACTGCAGCAACCCGTGGCCATTCCGGCCGATTCGATTGCGTGATCTTCGACTGCGACGGCGTGCTCGTCGACAGCGAGCCCATCGTCAACCGCGTGCTCAACCAGATGCTGAACGAGCTTGGCATCGAGATCTCGCTGGAAGACTCCACGCGCCTGTTCCTCGGCCGCGCCGTGCGCGAGGAGCTGGACATGATCGCGCGCATGCGCGGCGCGCCGCTGCCCGAGAACTGGCTGTCGACCTGGCTGGCCCGCCGCAACGCGGTGCTGGAAGCCGAAGTCGTCGCGGTGGCGCATGTGCGCGAGGCGATTGGCAAGATCGCCGCCACCGGCATGCCGGTGTGCGTGGCGTCGGGTGCGGACCGCATCAAGGTCAAGCTGCAACTGACCAGGACCGGGCTGGTCGAGCTGTTCCAGCAGGATGAGCGCGAGCACATCTTCTCTGCCACCGAAGTGGCGCGCAGCAAGCCCGCACCCGATGTGTACCTGCTGGCCGCGCGCACCATGGGCGTGGAGCCGGCGCGCTGCGCCGTGGTGGAAGACAGCCCGACCGGCGTGACCGCGGGCGTGGCCGCCGGCATGACGGTGTTCGGCTACGCCGAGCGCAACGATGCCGCGCTGCTGCGCGAGGCCGGCGCGGGCACCATCTTCACCGATATGCGCGACCTGCCGGAGCTGGTGGGATGACGGCGAAAGCGGCAGGCCGCTTGCCCAAGGCCGGACCGGTGCCGTGCCCGTGCGGCAGCGCGGACTATGCCGCCTGCTGCGGCCGCTTCCATCGTGGCGAGGCACTGCCGCCCAATGCCGAGGCGCTGATGCGCTCGCGCTACAGCGCCTATGTGCTGAACGACATGGAATGGCTGCGGCAGACCTGGCATGCATCGACCTGCCCGGCCGACCTGTTGCCGGATACCGCCACACGCTGGCTCGGGCTCACGGTGAAGGCGCATGCGCAGCAGGACGACACGCATGCCGAAGTGGAATTCGTGGCGCGCTACAAGGTAGGCGGGCGTGCCAAGCGGCTGCATGAGCGCAGCCGCTTTGTCTGCGAAGCGCGCGCGCCCGGCGAGGCGCCCCGCTGGCTTTATGTGGATGGGGACATGATCGGGGAGGCACCATGAGCATCGAGAAGCGGAACGAGCCTGAGTACCTGCTGTATTGCTTTGCCCAGTCCGGCAATGCCTACAAGGTGGCGCTGCTGCTGGAAACCGTCGGCGTGCAGCGCGGCCAGCAGCTGTGGCAGCCGCGCTTCGTCGATTTCTTCAATGGCGAGACCCGTACGCCCGAGTACCGCGCCATCAACGTGATGGGCGAGGTGCCGGTGCTGGAGTTCGGCGGCCAGCGCCTGTCGCAGTCCGGCGCCATCCTGGAAACGCTGGCCACGCGCCTCGATGCCTACGGCCCGCGCGATGAGGCCGAGCGCGCCGAGGTGCTGCGCTGGCTGCTGTTCGACAACCACAAGTTCACCTCCTACACCGCCACCTACCGCTTCATGCGCAACTTCGCCAGGTCGCCGGACCCGGCCGTGCTGGAGTTCTTCCGCGCGCGCTGCGAAGGCGCGTGGAACGTGCTCAACGCGCACCTGGCCGGGCGAGCATTCCTGCTGGGCGAGCGCGCCAGCATCGCGGACTTCTCGCTGGCGGGCTACGTCTTCTTCGACGACGAGATCGGCGTGCACTGGCGCAAGGAGTACCCGCATATCCACGCCTGGGCCGAGCGCATCCGTGCGCTGCCGGGCTGGAAGCATCCCTACGACCTGATGCCGGGGCACCCGCTGCCCAAGCACGCAGGCTGAGCCCGGCCGCTGGCAGGACGGCGAAAACCAATATCAAGCAGGAAGAGACACAGATGCCCACCCTGGAAACCAAACTCAACGCCCGCTCCGAATCCTTCAAGGCCAACGCCGAGTCGATGCAGGCCCTGGTGGCCGACCTCAAGGCCAGGATCGCGAAGCTGGCCGAAGGCGGCGGCGAAGACGCGCGCAACAAGCACCTGTCGCGCGGCAAGCTGCTGCCGCGCGAGCGCGTGCAGCAGCTGCTGGATCCGGGCACGCCGTTCCTGGAGCTGTCGCAGCTGGCCGCATACGACATGTACGACAATGCCGCGCCGGGCGCGGGCATCATCACCGGCATCGGCCGCGTGGCCGGGCAGGAATGCGTGATCGTCTGCAATGACGCCACCGTCAAGGGCGGTACCTACTACCCGATGACGGTCAAGAAGCATGTGCGCGCGCAGGAGATCGCCGAGGAGAACAACCTGCCGTGCATCTACCTGGTGGATTCCGGCGGCGCCAACCTGCCCAACCAGGACGACGTGTTCCCGGACCGCGACCACTTCGGCCGCATCTTCTACAACCAGGCCAACCTGTCCAAGCAGGGCATCCCGCAGATCGCGGTGGTGATGGGATCGTGCACCGCCGGCGGCGCCTACGTGCCCGCGATGAGCGACGAGTCCATCATCGTCAAGAACCAGGGCACCATCTTCCTGGGCGGCCCGCCGCTGGTGAAGGCCGC
>NZ_JBYSYC010000095.1:0-9191 GCF_058782875.1 Cupriavidus sp. FW305-F7
GCTGGTTTTCGTCTTGCGTGGCATACATGCTCCTTATCGACATGTTATGCCCTAAACACAAAATTTCTGACAGGTCCATGCCGAGACTTGCCACCGGTCCTGCAGGCCAACCCACTCAACCCGCATAACCTTCGATGCAAGAGAACCAACAACACGACTCCGTCGATGTCGTCGGCGTTGATGTAGGCAAAGGCCAACATCATGCTGTAGCACTCGATCAGACCGGGAAGCGCCTGTACAACAAGGCGCTGCCCAACGATGAGGCCAAAC
Source organism: Cupriavidus sp. FW305-F7 (assembly GCF_058782875.1). Taxonomy (NCBI): domain Bacteria; kingdom Pseudomonadati; phylum Pseudomonadota; class Betaproteobacteria; order Burkholderiales; family Burkholderiaceae; genus Cupriavidus; species Cupriavidus sp. FW305-F7. Next base: position 271 of record NZ_JBYSYC010000095.1, read on the forward strand.
TGCGCGCCCTCATTACCGACCTCAAGGCACACGGCCAACTCCTGTTTGTCGTCGATCAACCCGCCACCATTGGCGCGCTGCCGGTCGCAGTCGCCCGCGACGAAGGCGTCCTGGTCGCCGATCTGCACGCGGGTGAAGCCAAAACCGATGCCCGAGATGCCGCAATCATCGCCGAGGCCGTGCGATCGATGCCCATACGCTGCGCTCGCTGCGACTCGCTGACGATCCACTCGCCGAACTCACCATGCTGTGCGGCTTCGACGACGATCTGGCTGCCCAAATCACCCAAAACAGTAACCGCATTCGCGGTCTGCTCACCCAGATCCATCCCGCGCTGGAACGGGTTCTGGGACCTCGCCTGGACTATCCGGCCGTGCTCGATCTGCTTGAGCGTTACCCGTCGCCCGCCGAGCTTGCAGCAACCAGCGAGAAGACTCTCGCTAACCGTCTGACCAAGCTCGCCCCGCGTATGGGCAAAAGTCTTGCTTCCGAAATCATCCAGGCGCTCAGTGAACAGGCTGTCGTCGTACCCGGCACGCAGGCAGCCACTATCGTTATGCCGCGCCTGGCCCAGCAGCTCGCCGCCTTACGCAAACAACGCGACGAGGTCGCCAGCGAAGTCGAACGGTTGGTGCATGCACACCCTCTTTGGCCGGTCCTGACCAGCATGCCGGGAGACGAGGTCAGGACCGCCGCCAGGCTCCTCACTGAGGTCGCGCACAAAGCCTTCGCTTCGGCCGCGCATCTTGCCGCCTACGCCGGTCTCGCGCCGGTCACCCGCTGCTCAGGCTCATCCATCCGCGGCGAACATCCGTCCAGACGGGGCAATAAGGTACTCAAGAGAGCTCTGTTCCTCTCAGCCTTTGCCGCCTTGCGAGATCCGGTCTCGAGGAGCTACTACGCTCGCAAGGTCCAGCAAGGAAAGCGTCACAATCAGGCGCTCATCGCCCTAGCCAGAAGACGCTGTGACGTGCTGTTCGCCATGCTGCGCGCGACGGCACCTTCTACCAGCCGAAATCCGCCCCTAATGTCCCGCTAGACACACTCTGGGACGCTAAATGGGCCATACGTTGAGCGACAACCGCAATGACCTGCAGTCAGCGCCATGGTAAGCACGCTGCAAAAGGAGCTTTGCGGCGGTGTAGGTCTGTGGCGAGGAACTTCGGTGCCCGACGGGCTTGCGGCAGGCATCGTGCAACGTTTGCACGATGGCGGGCTCTAGCGCCCACTGCTGACGGCAAGGCCGCTCACCCGCTGTCACCATGATTCGATCCATGGGCGAAGTTCCAACTCATGCGTCCAAGCATCCCTGGATTGCTGATGCAGCATCCAGTAGGTATCAGCAATACGCTCCGGATTGACGATACCTTCTCGTTCCTTCAGGGCATATCGCTCGGGAAAGCCTTCACGAATGAATTCGGTGTCGATAGCCCCGTCAATAATAAGATGGGCAACATGAATACCCTGAGGGCCGAGTTCCTTGGCCATTGATTGGGCCAGTGCTCGCAAGGCGTGCTTGGCCCCACTAAATGCGGCGTAACCCGCTCTGCCGCGAAGGCTGGCAGTGGCCCCCGTGAAGAAAATCGAACCGCGGTTTCTGGGTACCATCACCCGTGCAGCCTCGCGGCCCATCAGAAATCCGCCGAAACAGGCCATTTCCCAGACTTTGGAGTAAACGCGTGCGGTCGTCTCCAGGATGTCAAAGCGAACGTTGGCGCCGACATTGAACACCGCTACTTCGACTGGCGCTATGTTCGATTCGATCTCCTGAATGAGCTCGACCATCTGATCTTCTTTGCGCGCATCCGACCCGAATGCATGGGCTACACCACCATCGGCCTCGATCTGCGCCACCAATGGGGCAAGCTTCTCTGCATTACGTCGCGTTACGCATGCAATATAGCCTTCACTGGCGAAGCGTCGCGCAATCGCACCGCCGGTTGCATCGCCGGCGCCAATGACTAGGACAACCTTCTTTTCGTTCATGGCTCAGTCTCCTTCTGGTTGTACAGTCGACAGTGTGACAATGTGCGGTTCATATGAGAGCCCGAAAGAGCCCACGACATGTCGCTGGTCTATCCGATAAACAGACGCCTATGTACCCGCGATTCGCGGGCTCCTGACCATGCATTCTTTGGGGCTTAATCGGCTTTTACGCATCCGATTTCCTCTTCGACCTCTCTCAGCCGATCCTTGCCGAAGAAGATCTCTTCATTGACAAAGAACGTCGGGGATCCGAATGCCCCACGCTCAAACGCCCGTTGAGTGTTGGCTAGAAGAATGTTCTTAACGTCAGCATCACTGATCCTGGCCAGGAATCTCGCACCATCCAGTCCCGACTCGTCTAAGGTCGCTCGGATGACATCAGGATCATCCATCTTTTTCCCCTGCTCCCACATCGCTACGAAGACCGCGTCGACATAGGTAATGAACTGTCCGTCCAATTGTGCGGCAACGGCACCGCGCATAATCTGCACCGTGTTGATGGGAAAGTTCTGGTTGAATCGGTAAGCACTGATGCCATGCCGCTTGACGAAACGCTCGGTCTCAAGCCGGACATACTCAGGCTTGTTTTTTATCCCCTCGAAGGCTTCGGCCGGTGAACGATTGCCGGTCAGTCGAAACAGGCCACCCAAGAGGATCGGTATGTATTCGAACTTCGTTCCCGTACGGGCTTCAATACCGGAAATTACCCTGTGGCATAGATAAGCGTTGGGACTACCAAAGTCGAAAAGGAATTGCACACGCGCTGCTCTCATGAGCTTGCCTCCTAGATTTCTAACTGGGACGGGCATCCGCTCCATATTTCCGCGGAGCGGGGAAGGGGCCAGGTCAGCCGCATCCCAACGATGACCATGCTATGATAACAGTGTTAACATAGCAAGAAGATTAAGCGGCAACCTACCATCAAAGGAAGGTGCGCCTGGGATGGCGGAAGGCCCAGATGCCCTCGTCGGGCAACGCTATTCCGAAGAACAAGAGCCTTGTGGGCCTGCGGGGCTTCTTCGCCCGTGGCTTCGCTGCGACTGCGCCTCCGAACTGCCGTGCGTCACAAATGTAGCGCGCGACAGAAAAGTATCGGATAGGTTGCAGTGCCACCAGAAAGGACAGGATCTTAAGAATCCACCAGCAACTTCAAATACCATTCACCCCGCGAATACCGGCAAATACCAGATCGAGCGCCTGGTTGGTGAGCTGCTCTCGATTCACTTTCGGTGCGCCCCATGGGTTAATTCTGTTTTCAATGATCAAGGTAGCTACGCCGTGCATGCACATCCAGGCGATACGCGCCACCTCATGGCCTTTGGCCTCATCAGTCTGACCATGCTCAGACAGGTAATCCGTTGCTGCCTGGTAGACCGTGTGATATGACTGGCTCGCAGCTTCATTTAGTTCCGCATGTGTCTGCGGCGAGCGGAATTGCGGCGCAAACATCAAATGAAAAAGCGTCGGGTGGAGCGTTGCAAACGCTACGTAGGTAGACAACAACGTGCGCAGCCGCTGCTCCGCAGACATGTGCGGACGCAGCCGTGAAAAGCGGTATTGCGCAAGGTCACGGAAGCCACTGGCGGCGATGGCAGCCAACAAGCCCTCCTTATTGCCAAAGTGGTGCTTGGGCGCAACCTGAGATACCCCGACACTGCTGGCGATACGCCGCAAGCTTAGTTCGGCCAGGCCAACCTCACTAAGCTGCTGCTTGCCGCAGCGAACCAGGTCTTCGCGGAGATTGCCGTGATGGTAGGGCCGATCCCCTGCAGTACCGACTTCTTTGCTTCGGTCAGCCGTGCGGGAACGCTTCGCAGCGGGAGGCTTTGCCACGCCTACCGACTTCTTCGCCAGCTTGCGCTCAGCGGTTCCTGCCCCGGCTGGCCCCGCGCTTTTGGTTCGCTCAGTCTCTTCCATAGGTAAATTTTAACACCCCGGCAGCGGCGGAACAAACTCCTGACTTGATTTTTAATTTAACACTGTTAATCTTGGTTCGTACCGAACTGTACCCGAAGGACGATTCCAATGCCTACTTACGAAGCCCCACTGGCCGAGTTCCGTTTCCTGCTCCAGGACGTTCTCGCTTATGAAGAACGCGTCGCCTCGCTACCCGGCTGTGAGCAGGCGACCATGGACCTCGTCATGCCGGTGCTCGAAAATGCCGGGATCTTCGCGCGCGATGTGCTATTGCCCATCAACAGTACGGGCGATGACGAAGGATGCACACGCCGAGGTGACACTGTAATCACGCCTTCCGGGTACTCCCAAGCGTACCGCGCCTACTGTGAAGCAGGCTGGCCCACACTTGCCGGCGATTTGGCCTACGGTGGGCAGGGACTGCCTGTCACACTGGCAACTCTGGTACGGGAGATCGTTGGTTCTGGCTCGATGGCCTTCGGCATGTACGCCGGCCTCTCGCAAGGCGCCTATCGCGCCCTGCTTGCCCACGGCACTGACACACTGCGTAAACAACTACTGCCTAAGCTGGTCGACGGCAGTTGGATGGGAACCATGTGCCTCACGGAAGCCGAGGGCGGTTCCGACCTGTCCCGGCTGCGCACCCGCGCAGCTCCGGCGGGTGACGGCACCTATCGCATCACTGGCAGCAAGATTTTCATCTCGGGCGGGGACCATGACTTGACTGAGAACATCCTTCACTTAGTGCTTGCCCGACTGCCCGATGCACCACCGGGAACCCGCGGGATCAGTCTCTTTCTCGTACCCAAGAAGCTGCCACGTGGTGACGGCGCGTCCCTGCTTGCGTTCAGTGACAATCGCGTTTCATGCACCGCGATCGAGCACAAGATGGGGATCCGCGCATCAGCGACGACGGGATTGGCCTTTGATGATTCAGTAGGCTGGCTGGTAGGCGAGCCTAACGGAGGCCTGAAGGCGATGTTTACAATGATGAATTCCTCGCGCATCGGTGTGGCAGTACAAAGCATCGGCGTGGCGGAGCTTTCGCTGCAGAATGCGCGGGCCTATGCGTTGGAACGCCGCCAAGGGCGCGCTCCTGGCGCCGCTACTAAGGATGAAGGCCCTGACCTCATCGCCCGGCACCCCGAGGTGCGCAAGAATCTATTGACAATGAAGGCGCTGACCGAAGGCGCTCGGGCCTTGTATACGGACGCGGTCATAGATCTGGACATCCGCAATCGCCACCCGGATCCGGACGAGCGAGCACGTGCAGAAAACCGGTTAGCCCTGCTGACGCCGGTAATCAAGAGTTTCCTTAGCGACAGCGCACTCGAGGTCACCCGTTTGGGCATCACGATCTTTGGCGGGCACGGCTATATCCATGAGAATGGCATGGAACAACTCCTGCGCGATGCTCAGATCGTTCCGCTCTACGAGGGAACGAATGCAATCCAGGCGCTGGACCTAGTGCACCGCAAGCTGTCCTTGGAGGACGGCAGAGTCGTCGACGCCTGGCTCGAAGATGCCCGCTCGATGGCACGCAAACACGAAGGCAAGTCCGAACTGGCATTGCTGTGCGAGGCCGTGCACATTGCCATAGATGACCTCCAGGAAGCAACGGCGCTCACACGCCAGCGCACGCTCGAAGACGCGGTGGCTGCGGCGGCTGGGGCCACTTCGTACTTACAGATGTTCGGACTGGTCGCGCTCGGCGTAGTTTGGTTGCGCATGGGTGCCGCTGCGCTTGTCGCCGAGGGCGATGAATCTGCCGATTTTTACGCCGGTAAGCTAAAGACCGCGCGATTTTACGGTGAGTACATGCTCGGCCAAGTCGACTCACTGTGGCATGCCATCATCGCGAATGCATCCGTTCTAATGGATCACGCCTTGGAGGAATTGTAATAGCGGGAAAATTAGATGTAAATCGCCGTATCAAGCACATTGCCGATTGGGAAAGTGTCATATTTGCCGCTCGCAAAGATGGTTACTGAATTATTAACGCAGGTCGTCGGTCTCCACGTCCTGTTTTCAATCGCTAAGCCGGCGCCTCTTCCGGGGCTCTGAATTTCTCTATGTAGCGCGGCATTCGCCAATAGTCTCTTCTTTCCAGACGGCGACCCTGCACAATCCCGTGCGCGATCGCCTAACGTCCGTGCAGAATCACCGATGGCAACCCTCCCCGCCAGACGTGTTGGCCGCTTTTCGCTTCGATAGGTGAGCGCCACCCTTTTTTCATCAGCTCGAACCCGGATCTTGGCGTTGCGCATTGCATGGGTGGCGCGGTCGGGCCCTTTCGCTTACTTGATGCACAGAACGCGCATTGTTGCTTGAAAAATGGTTAGACCGTATCACCACCTACAAGTATCGGTATGTCACTCCAACACGCACTACTCACTTCGCTCCTGGAAATGCCTTCGACTGGTTACGACCTGGCGCGTCGATTCGATAGCTCGATCGGCTATTTCTGGCGTGCCACTCATCAGCAGATCTATCGTGAACTCGCCCGGATGGCGGAAGCAGCCTGGGTAGCGGTATCCGAGAACGGCAATAGTTCGAACCGGCGCAGAAAGCTGTATCACGTCCTGCCGGCCGGGAGGGAAGAGTTGGTAAAGTGGGTTTCCCAGCCCTCGCCGCCTAGAGGGAATCGACGCGCATTCCTTGTCAAGATTCGAGCTGAGGCAGTGATCGGTCCTCTGGGAGTGGACAGAGAACTGTCGAGACTGATTGACGAGCACCAAGCCTGCCTGGATACGTACCGGGAAATCGAACAGCGTGATTTCTTGATCAAGGAGATGTCTGCGGCAGCGCAGCTACACTATGCGGTCCTTCAATCCGGCATCATATTTGAGGAGGCCTGGCTTAAATGGGCAAGCCAGGTACTTCCATTGCTCCACGCGACACGGAACTGCAATGGTGAGGACTTGTCCGAAAGATAGCGAAGACGAATCAAAGTATATGCCGAACCCGCATTTTTCTTTCACTTCCAGTCTTTCGATGGCGAGTTGCTCTGCGCCCGCTAAAGGGCAGCGGAACCTCTCATCGGACTCCACCGCGGCACAACGACTCTGCCAGGAAACGCCTACGGAGTTCCTTGATGTGGAAAACCAGAGTGCAGTTGATTAGCCTGTTTGTTCTGGCAGGTATGATGCTTCCCAGAAAACTGATGTTAATCCTGCGGGGAATTAATTCACCTTAAACCTGAAAAGCGCGCCTGAGAAGACGGGAAGCGAAGTCGAATACCGTTCTACTTAGCCTTCTTCTCTCACTTTAAGAAAGCCAAGGTTGGTGCTTACCTCCATCGTGACTCACCAATTTCATTGATAGGCGCTTCCTTACTGCCCTTCTGCCTCTGCGGCGCTTGCGCAGCAGAGACAGAAGTGGCTAGAGGTACCGCACAAGAGCATTCGAGCGCTGCATTGGAGCTCTAGATCAGAGGGCAGAGAAGAGAGTCGTCCCTACCGATTGACAAAGCGCGAACGACAATACAGGCTTCAGGCTTCTCTAGGCGAGCATCGAAATGGCCCGTCTGAGCCGTTGCGGTGCGGGCGCGATACATGCCCGTTAGAATGTACTCTCGTTTTCGTGCGGGTCGACGTTACGTGCACCCTCTGTATAGGGATCGCGCGGTTCCTGGACAGTGCGAGCACCATCGGTGAAGGGACTGCGTTCTTCCTGCACAGAACGTGCACCCTCGCCAAATGGGTTGCGTGCATCGGACTGCGAGAATCCGGTGGCCTGCGCACCAGCGGCGGCGGCCAGCATGGCGACGGCAAAAGTAATAGACTTAGTAAAAGCTGTTGTCATATTCGGTTTCGTGGAAAGCCTGCGATGAACTGGGCGGCAGGGATCGTCATCCCGATATACGGCGCCGAGCCGCAGGATGCATATAACGGGAGTGGTGTATCGACTTATTGTGCGGGCCCCCATTTTTTTGTCACGGTATGTATCATTCTGTGCGCGCAATACACTGTTGTACCAAACGGGTTTTCGACACAAGCGTCGAGGCACAGGCTAGTTGACAAGACGGTCTGGCCCATCGCCTGATTGAGGCTGTCCTGCCCCAGCCGCGACTCCGGTGTCGGCTTGAGGCTGCGCGGCCGGTCTCGAACAGCGCCTCGCCTGGCATCGTCCAGCGCTTCTCACTTGAACGGTCCAGATCAGCAAGCAACCATCGATTCGGTACTTGCCGATCGCTCCCAATGTCCGATCTTAGTTAGATCAGGCCGATCTCAACGTCAATGTTGCCGCGCGTTGCTTTCGAATACGGGCAGGTTTGGTGAGCGGTGTCCACCAATTCCCGGGCCGTTTCAGAATCCAAGCCCGGCAGGCTTACGTTAAGGCGTGCTCGGAGGAAGTAGCCACCTTCGTTGGTGGCCAGGTCGATTTCCGCATCCACCGCACGGTTAGCAGGCAGTTCAATCTTCTTTGCACGAGCTGCGCTGCCGATCGCGGCAATAAAACAAGCAGCCCAACCAGCGCCGAACAGCTGCTCAGGGTTAGTACCTTCGCCGTTGCTGCCCGGCGACGATAGCCTGACGTCGAGCCGGCCATCGTCGCTGCGGGCGGAGCCATCGCGGCCGCCCGTGGTGTGAGTTTTGCCGGTGTAAAGGATTTTTTCGATTTTGGTCATGAGTAGCTCCGAGGAACAGTTAACGAAGCCCGCCGTCTCCAACGCGGTGGCAGGCCACCCATGCATTGAAAGAGTTTTATGTATCTGGACTGTGATGCACTGAGGCCCGAACTGCAATCCTAAGTATCCTGCTGGTTTGTTGATACATCCGCGTACAATCCAGTCTGGAAGACTTTTGACCGAATAACGCGCCAATACCTCTATCCTCCACAGAAGTGCAGCAGCCGCGCTATCCGAGAACGCACGCAAAAGAGCTCCAGCGCGGTGCTCAAGAAGCGGAGCCCGGTAAGCCTTTTCGCCAGAGAGGCTATTGGCCGCCCTGCGCAAACATCGGCATGTCCCGCAGGATATGTTCGAGCAACTTGAGCGCCGCCGCCGGTAGCGGCCG
>NZ_JBYSYC010000096.1:0-8762 GCF_058782875.1 Cupriavidus sp. FW305-F7
CAGTTGGCGATCGTCCAAAAACGACGGGGGCGTAAGTGCCCCCGCGTGGTCAAAGCCCTGCCTAAGCGCTACACCGTTCGGTTCCTCAGAAAGGACCTTAACTGAACGGCATTACCGCGATATTGCGGCCTTTCTTGTTTGCGGTGTGTCGCGCGTCAGGCGAACGTCACTGCGCTGCGCCGGTCGGCGCGTTCCAGGTGCGGCACGTTGTTGAAGCTCAGCAGCCGCTGCACGCCGCGGCCGACGATGATCTCGCAGAACGCCGTGTTGCGGAATTGCAGGTTCATCTCGATGGCGGCCTGGGCCGGTGCGCCAAGCAGGTCGGCCGTGGCGCGACCGATGGCGCCACCGGAGCTCACCACCAGGATGGCATCCTCGCGCGTCGTGCCTTCGCTCGCGTGCGCCAGGGCGCCGGCAATGCGGGCGCCGAAATCGGCCCAGCTCTCGGGCATGTCGGCCAGCCCGTCCTGGGTCCATGCGGCGTAGGCCGCGCGGAAGGTGCGCCAGTAATCGTTGTAGTCGCCGTTCTGGTGCGCGCGGTGGTCGGCGCCGCCGGTGTGGCAACGGTACAGCGCCTCGCCGTCGTATTCGTTCAGGCCCGGGTGCGAGACGATCGCTGCCTGCGGCTGACCCATGCCGGCCAGGATCTCGCTGGCGGTGTCCTGCTGCCGCACTAGCGTGCCGGCTACCACGCGGCTGAAGCTGACGCCGCGCTCCTGGAAATACTCGCCCAGCCAGCGCGCCTGCTGGCGGCCGGTCGGCGACAGGCAATCGTAGTTGGCGGCGCCAAACGAGGCTTGTCCGTGCCGGACGAGGAAAAGCGTGGCCATGAGCGGTCCCGGTGAACGTTGATGCGGATAGGGCTGCGCCCGGCGCGCCGTTTTGCGGCAGGCCGGGGGCGCCGGGCACGGGGCCCGGCGTGGGCACATTCTAGGGAGGTCCGGCGCGCCAGCCAAGCAAGCGCTGCGCAATTCATGGCAGCCATGGCCTGGCTGCATTACCGCGGGTGGCGTGGGCCGGTGGTGTGCTCAGGCCGGCTCTGCGCAGGTGATGCCGAGATAGCCGGCCATCAGGCGGTTGAGTTCCGGGATCATCTGTTCGTCGTCGAGGTGCAGTGGGCCGGAATCATTGAGCACGGCATTGACCAGCACGCTGAACACCGCCTGCATGGCAAAGCGCACGCGCAGCTCGGCGGTCTCGGCAGGCATCGCCAGCCGTGGCACTAGCAACTGCACCATGCGCTCCACGATGGCTTCACCGCTCTGGCGGTGGGGCACCCATTCCTCGGGCCGCGTGGACGCATGCCGCAGCGATGCCCGGATCACGCCGCGGTTGGCCAGGGTGCCGAGCACCATGAAGCGCGCGGCCTTTTCCAGCAGCACCGGTGTCGGCACGTCCTCCCAGCGCTCCTGCGCCAGGTAGCGCTCGGTCGACGCGGCGGTTTCTTCCATGACCAGCGCGCGCAAGGCCTCGAAATAGGCCATCTTGTCGCGGAAGCGCCCATAGAAGGCGCCCACCGATACCTGGCACGCCGCGGCGATCTGCGCCACGGAAACGGCAGCAAAGTCACGCGAGGCAAGCAGTTCGCGGCCCGCGCCCAGCAAGGCCTGTTCGGTCTCGCGCGCACGGCGCTGGCGCGGCGGCTGCAGGATCGAGGGGGTATCGATACGGGGAAAGGAGGCGTTGGCGGTGAAGCCGGATTGGGTCGCTGACATAGGCACTCCGTATTCGAATTCTGATTCGAATTTGAAAATACCGGTGCGCGCCGCGACGCGTCAAGGGTTTTGTCGGGTGGTGGCCCGGCGTGGCGGGTGGGTGGGCTGCGCCGGAGGTGGCGGTGCGGCGCGCACGCTGCGCCGCTTGCCTCAGCGTGGGTCAGAGCGAGCCGAACACGGTGCCCAGTCCGTAGGTGAAGGCTGCCGCCATGCCCCCGATCAGCACCTGCCACAGCGCCGAGAACCATCCCGGGCGGCCATTGAACGACGAGGTGCCCCAGCCCACCAGGCCAAGGCCGGCCAGGCACGCGACGATGCTGCCGAGCTGCGCCGATGGCCCTGCGGTCACGAAGAACGGCAGCAACGGGCACCAGCGCACCGCTGCTGTACAGCACGAAGGAAATTACCGCCGCCTGCACCGGGTTGCCGCCGCGCTCCTGCGGGTTGATGCCCAGCACTTCGCGCGCAAAGGTGTCCAGGGCCGCGCGCGGGTTGCGCATGATCTCGTCGGCGGCGCGCCCGGCGTCGGCCGGGAGCACGCCCTTGCCCTCGATCACCGCGACCAGCCGCTGCCGGGCCCGGGCGGCATCATGCGCGAGCTCGTGCGCCATGTCGCGCAGGCGCTTGTTGTTCATCTCGCGGCTGTTGGTCACCGACAGCCATTCGCCCAGCGCCATCGAGCAAGCGCCCGCGGTCAGGCCCGCCAGCCCGGCCAGGATGACGGCCTCGCGCGAGGCCGCCGCGCCCTCCAGGCCCATCACCAGGCAGAAGCTTGACACCAGCCCGTCGTTGACGCCCAGCACGGCTGCGCGCAAGGCGTTGCCGCTCGGTCGATGGAGCAGGCGCCGCACGCGGGTGCCGAAGCCGGTTGGAGTGGGGGCGCTCGACAGGGGCATGGTCTTTTTGCGATGGAACGTTGTCAGTTGAAGCGCGGGCTCAGGTCATCCCGCATCCATTCGATAAAGGCGCGCGTGCGTGCCGGCAACAGCCGTGCATGGGGATAGATCAGCGACAGCGGCCATGCCGGTTGCTCGAAATCCTCCAGCACGATGCGCAGTTTGCGCGCCTCGACCAGTTGCGCGACCTGGTAAGACAGGAAGTGGCCGAAGCCCGCGCCTTCGGCACAGGCAGCCACGGCGGGCGCGGTCTGGTTGAATTCCAGGTTGCCGGACACCTGCACGTGGAACTCCCGGCCGTCTGCCTGGAAGGTCCACCAGTGCGCGTGGTTGCCGGTGAAGCGCACGCAGTTGGCGCTGGCCAGTTCCTCGGGATGGCGCGGCACGCCGTGCTTGCGCAGGTAGGCGGGCGTGGCCACCACCACGCGGCGGATGCGGCCGACGGTCTGTGCCACCAGCGTGGAATCGGCCAGCGGGCCGATGCGCACGCCCACGTCCAGGTCTTCTTCAAGCAGGTTCACCACGCGGTCGGTGAATTCCATGCGGCAGCGCACGCGCGGATAGCGCTGCACGAAACGTGTGACCGCCGGCGCCACATACATCTGCCCGAACAGCACCGAGGCGGTCAGCGTGAGCTGGCCGCTGGGTTCGACATGGCTGGCGGTCAGGCCGGCCTCGACCTCGTCGATGGTGGCCAGGATGCGCCGGCAGCTGTCCAGGTAGCTGCGCCCCTCGCCGGTCAGCGACAGCCGCCGCGTGGTGCGGTTGAGCAGCCGGACCTGCAATTCGGATTCCAGTGCCGCCAGCGTGCGCACCACCGCCGGCAACGAGGTATGCAGCGTCGTGGCGGCTGCCGTCAGGCTGCCTTCGTCGACGATCCGCACAAAGGTCTGCATCGCGCGTAGCTTGTCCATGGCGCCACACATTACTCCATTTTTTGGAGTAGTCAAATATCAATTGCCCTATTTATTGCAACGGGTTCGGCGTCCAGAATCCGGCTATCCCAACCGTTGAGGAGAGTGCCATGCAAGAGTCCAACCGCCCCGCCAAGCCGCTGGTGCTGTACCGCTCGCCGGTGTCCGGCCACGCCCATCGCGCAGAACTGTTCCTGGGGCTGCTGGGCTTGCCTTACCGTCTGGTGGACGTTGACCTGCGCGGCGGCGAGCAGCGCAGCGAGGCCTTCCTGCGCCTGAACCCGTTCGGCCAGGTGCCGGTGCTGGACGACGACGGCGTGGTCGTCGGCGATTCCAACGCCATCCTGGTCTACCTGGCCACGCGCTATGACGACGGCCGCTGGCTGCCGCGCGACCCGGTAGGCGCGGCGCGCGTGCAGCGCTGGCTGTCGGTGGCCGCCGGCGACATTGCCTTCGGGCCGGCGGCGGCGCGTCTGGGCGTGCTGTTCGGCAGGCCGGTGGCGATGGACGATGCCATCGCCCGCGCGCAGCGGCTGTTCACGCTGATGGAAACCCTGCTGGCCGGGCAGCCGTTCCTGGCGGCCGACCATGCCACCATCGCCGACGTGGCGGCCTACAGCTATATCGCCCGCGCCGAGGAAGGCAACGTGCCGCTGGCGCCGTACCCCGCGCTGAACGCCTGGCTGCGCCGCATCGAAGCCTTGCCCGGCTTCGTGCCGATGCTGGTGTCGAAAGTCGGCCTGGCCGCGTAGCGCCTGCCGGTCCCGCGTATCGACAATCTATCGGACAAGGATAAGGAGCCCGTCATGGATCTGCCCACATGGCCGCACGCCGGCCTGCCATTCCACGCCGGCGAACTGGCCGCTCAGGAGCGCGCCGGCAAGCGCGAACGCATGGCCGCGTCCGGCCCGCGGGTGATCCGTGGCGAGATGCCGGAGCAGCACCGCACGTTCTTTGCGCAGCTGCCGTTCCTGCTGGTTGGCGCCGTCGATGCCGACGGACAGCCCTGGGCCACGATGCTGGCCGGGACGCCGGGGTTTGCGCATACGCCTGACGCCACGCACCTGCGCATCGACGCCGTGCCGCTGCCCGGCGATCCGGCGGCCCCGGCACTGGCGCAGGGCGCGCGTATCGGCCTGCTCGGGATCGAGCTGCCTACGCGCCGGCGCAACCGCATGAACGGGATCATCGCGGCGCGCGACGAGGGCGGGATGACGGTCGAGGTCGAGCAGAGCTTTGGCAACTGCCCGCGCTATATCCAGTTGCGCGACGTGAGCCTTGCCGAGCCGGCGCCCGCGCCGCCCGCCTGGCACGGTGAAGCGCTGGACGAGCAGGCGGTGGCCTGGCTGCGCGGCGCCGATACCCTGTTCATCGCCACCAGCCACGCCGCGTCGCCGCAGGACGAGGGCGAGCACACGGGCGGCACCGATGTCTCGCACCGCGGCGGCAAGCCTGGCTTTATCCGCGTGGACGAGGCCGGCACGCTGACGTTCCCGGACTTCAACGGCAACAACTTCTTCAATACGGTCGGCAACCTGCTGGCCAATCCGCGTGCCGGGATTCTGGTGCCGGATTTTGCCGATGGCTCGCTGCTGCATGTGGGCGGGCGCGCCGAGGTGATCTGGGAGGGCGAGGATCTGGCCTCGTTCACCGGCGCCGAACGGCTGGTGCGGTTGCATGTCGAGCGCGTGATACGGCGGCCGGCGGTGCTGCCGCTGCGCTTCGGATTTCGGGAGTATTCGCCCGTGCTGGCGGACACGGGCGCGTGGCCGGCGCGCTGAGCCGGCGGCTCGAGTCTTTCGTGTTGTCATGAAAATGACATCAAAAAGTCACAAAAGAGTCACAATGGCGGTTGGCGACTGTCCGTAGCACGCCGACCAGGGCGCTGGCGGGCAGCCCTGTATCAAGGAGAAATCAACCGTGGACAAGACGAAGAATAAGCTGCAAGCCCGCCGGGACATCCTGAAACACGCACTGCTGGCCCTGGCCGCCGCGCCGCTGGCGCTGGCGGCGGGGACCGCGCAAGCAGCCTGGCCGGAAAAGCCGATCCGGCTGGTGGTGGCATTTCCGCCCGGCGGTCCGGTCGACACGCACGCGCGCCTGCTGGCCGAAAAGCTGCAGCCGATCCTTGGCCAGACGATCGTGATCGACTATAAGGCCGGCGCGGCCGGCAATATCGGCTCGGACAACGTCGCCAAGTCCGCGCCGGACGGTTACACGCTGCTGCTGGCCAACACCGGGCAGATGGCCATCAACAATTCGCTCTATCCCAAGCTGCCCTACAGCATGCCGAAGGACTTCGCGCCGGTGGCACGTACCGCGCTGATCCCGCTGGTGATGGTGGTCAACAACAACGTGCCGGCGCGCGACCTGAAGACGTTCATCAGCTATGCCAAGGCCAACCCGGGCAAGCTGAATTTTGCGTCAGGCGGCAATGGCGGCATCTCGCACCTGATGCCGGAAATGTTCAAGCAGGCTTCGGGCACGTTCATCGTCCATATCCCGTACAAGGGCAGCTCGCCGGCGCTGACCGACGTGATGGGCGGCCAGGCGCAGATGATGGCCGACTCGATCCCGCTGTTCACGCAGTACATCAAGGCGGGCAAGGTGCGTGCGCTGGCGGTGACGTCGCCGCAGCGCTCGCCCGCGCTGCCGGATGTGCCGACGATGCAGGAGGCCGGGCTGAAGGGCTTCGAAGTGGTGGGCTTCTACGGCATGTTGGCGCCGGCGGGCACGCCCAAGGACGTGGTCGCGCGCCTGTCCGGTGCCTTGCGCACGGTGCTGGCCGACCCCGACACCAAGGCGAAGCTCGAGCAGCAGGGTGCCGAGCCCGCATGGCAGTCGCCGGAGGCCTTTGCCGCCACGATCACTGTCGAGCAGAAGCGCTGGGGGCAGGCGGTGAAGGCGTCGGGCGCCAGTATCGACTGAGCCGGGCTGGCACCCGCGGGCGCCGTGGCTCAGCTGTGCCCCCGATATTTCAGGCTGGCGCAGTGGCCGATGAGCGTGGTGATGCAGCAGGCATCGCCGCGCCACTCGCCGCCGATCACGATGCCGTCCTGGCCGGTCACCAGCTTGCGCTGGCATTGGCCCGGCACCGGCGTGCGCTCCATGCCGGCATCGCGCGGGCCGCTGCCCGGCGCGCGCGCGGGCGCAACCGAATCGTTCCAGACATAAGCCGTGCCGGAGGGCAGCGCCTGCACCGCTTGCGGTGGACCCCACTGGCGTTTCGCCTCATCGATGGGGACGTTTTTCCAGGAATCGAAGACGTCCTGCATGGCGCTGGCCTCCAGGCCGGCGCAGGCACCGGTGATGGCTGCCGCCCACAAGACGGCCAGGCTTGCACGCAGGCTGGCGGCGCCGTGGGCCGTTTCGGCAGGAGGGACTGGGTTGGCTGGCATGTAGGCTCCGCGTCGGCGCGGCCGGCTGCAAGGGCCGGCCTGTGCAGGCTAACGGAGCCGCGCGTCTCGCTGCAAGCGCACTCTGCGCGATGACGCACAGAGCGTGGCCGGCTTCAGTCGGCGAACAAGCCCAGGGGTTGCTGCGCGGCAGCCGGCGGCGCCTTGCGGGCAGTCTGCCCGGCCGGGATGCGTGCCGGGCGTGGTGCCTCGGCGGGGGCCTCGGGGGCGGTCAGCGTGAACGGTCTGTGCACGGACAGCGGCATCGCCTGTGGCATCCATTGCGCCAGCCGCGGCGCGAGGATCTGGTACGTATCGAGGTCGAAATGCGCTGGTGCCGCCGCCAGCGCCTGCGCTTCTTCCAGCGTGGCAGCGCAGCCCAGGTAGCACCAGTCGTCGGCGACATGCCACCAGGCGCGTCCGTCGTGCTGCTCGCGCCAGGCGGCCGGGCCATCGAAGGGCCAGGGCATCAGCGCGATCGGCGCCAGGGCGGCGGCTAGCCGGGCGCGGTGCGCGCTCGACGGCTCGGCGCCGACGCAGGCCCCGGCGCAGCGATGGACCTGGCGCGCAAAGCAGGGGCTGCCACGGCGGGTGGTTTTCTCCAGCGACAGCGTGGCCAGGCACAGGCCGTGCTCCTGCGCCAGTGCGCGCAAGCGAGCCTCGGCCGCGCCGCGGTTGCCGAACACGCCGAACAGGTCGCGATGCCGGCAGAAATCCGTATCGCGATCCGAGCGCAGCCGTGGCACCGGCAACTGCTGCGGCAGTTCCCAGGCAAAGAGCCGGGCATTGCGGCGCAACAGCTGGTTGTGCACTGGCTGCATCGCCTTGACCAGCCGGGCCTCCAGCAGCAGAGCGCCGGTCTCGCCGCCAGTCTCGCGCCATTCCACGCGGCGTACCAGCCGGGCCAGCCGCATGTCCTTACCGTACCGGTAGTCGCCTGAGAAATGGGCGCCGATCCGTTGCCGCAGGTGCACGCTCTTGCCGACATAGAGTGGCACGTCCTGGTCGCCATAGAAGATATAGACGCCGGGCGCCGCCGGCACGTCTTCCAGCGCGGTTTCGTCCAGGCCGGCCGGCAGGCTGGCCCGCCGCACGAGCGTGCGCACGGCCGATTCCACCAGTTCGACGGAATACGTGGCATGGATCTTCTGCCAGAACTGCCACAGCAGCTCGGCATCGGCCAGCGCGCGGTGGCGGCCCTTGGGCGTCAGGCCGAAGCGTGCGATCAGCGCGTCCAGGCCGTGGCGTTCCACGGAAGGGAACAGCGAGCGCGACAGCCTTACCGTGCACAACACGTCGGCCCGGAAGGTCACGCCGGCACGCCGGAAGGCGTTCTTCAGGAAGCCATAGTCGAAGCGCGCGTTGTGCGCCACGAACAAGCGGCCTTGCAGGCGCTCGGCAAGCGATTCCGCCAGTGACTCGAAGGTCGGCTGACCGTGCACCATCTCTTCGGTAATGCCGGTCATGCGCTGGATGAACGGCGGGATCGACATGCCGGGGTCGAGCAGGGTGTCCCATTCAATGATGCCGTCCGGGCCGACTTCGACCACGCCGATCTCGGTGATGCGGTCGCGCTGGGCGTCCGCGCCGGTAGTCTCCAGATCGACAAAGACAATAGGGCGCGACAGCGCTGCGGCGAGAGACTGGGCGTCGAGCAGGCGCGCACCGTCCGCTGGCAGGCGCGACGGCAGGTAGGTAGGCATGTCAGGCATCTGCCGATTTTAAGGGCGCGCTGACGGCGGCACGAAGAAGTTTTCAAAAACCCCTTGCCAACCCCGCTGCGGTCACTTAATATTCGCCCCCTCGCAACACAACGCAGCGCTGCAAAGCAGACGCAGCAAG
>NZ_JBYSYC010000097.1:0-8321 GCF_058782875.1 Cupriavidus sp. FW305-F7
ATTTCGACCGGGTCGATCTTGAGCTGCTCTGCCGCCCTGGTCAGCAGGCTTTCCATCGCAAAGGTGCAAATCGGCGCTGCGACGCCCCGGTACGACGCGGTAGGCGCCGTGTTGGTCACCACGGAGACGGCGTCGTAGGCATAGTACGGAACCTTGTAGGGCCCCATCATGTGATGCCCGGCACCCGCGGCGTCCAGACCCGCAGTTGTTACCCACAAGGGGTAAGCACCGACATTGACGACAGGCCGGTTACGCACCGCGAGGATCATTCCCTGGTCATCCACAGCTAGTTCGACGCGGAACTGGAAGTCGCGCCCGTGCATCAGCGCGAGATCCTCCTGCCGGTCCTGCACCCACTTGACCGGCCGGCCCAGTTGGCGCGAAATCGCTGCGCCGGCGACGACCTCAGGGTGCGTTACCGTCTTGAGCCCAAAGCTTCCGCCGACGTCCGGCGAGATGATCCGCACGTTCTTCTCAGGTAAGCCCAGAGCGTCGGCCACCTCCCATCGCTCCTTGTGTGGCAAATGTGCGGTCGACCACAAGGTGAGCTTGTTCTGACCCTTGTCGAAGCTGGCCAGAAAGCCGCGTGTTTCCATGGCAACCCCGGACAAGCGGGTGCTGGAAAATGTATCGGCGAAGACGTGCGCTGCCTGAGCAAATGCCTCGTCGGTCCCTGGGACCGAATACTTGGCCTCGAACACGACATTGCCAGGAAGATAGTCATACAAGCGCTGACCGTCTTCACTCAGCGCTTCCGCGATCGACACCACGGTTGGCAATGCTTCGTAATCGACCTCTATGAGCTCGAGCGCGTCCTCGACCACGTAGGGGTCGGTAGCGACCACCGCCGCGACTGGCTCGCCCACGTAGCGCACCCGGTCCAGCGCCATGTTATAGCGCAGCAGCTTCTTGTCCCCCGGTACCGGCGTTGCCATGGGCTGCGTCCAGCCCGCGAGGTCGGTGCCGGTGATGACTGCGGTGACGCCCTTCAGCGCCCTGGCGCCGTCCGCGTTGATGGAACGGACCATGGCATGTGCATAAGAACTGCGCAGGAATCCAATGTAGAGAAGGCCCGATGGCTCGGGCAAATCATCAATGTACCGCCCCTGGCCGCGCAGAAGACGCTCGTCTTCGCGTCGCGGGACGGCTGTGCCGACGTAGCGGCTTTGAATGCCTGCAGTTACGGTTGGATTACTCATATCGTTCACCGATGGTCAATGTTCAGGGCGTCTGGCTACGGCTGGATTGCACGGACGAGGCTGTGGTAGCCGGTGCGCCGGCTTTGCCTTGATGGACCTTGCATGGCGCAGCATCGAGGTTGAAGTATGCTAGCACATAAATATACGTTTCGTATGTTTTGTAACTACCCTACGTATATATTTGCACGCTCGCAATACACCGCTAACCAACGCTGCCAACCCACGAATGGCAGGCGCAAAGTCCAGCCCACGGGGACCGCGTTTGCAGTCGTGCCAGCCGTCCTCGCGGGCATGAGATAGCATTAGAGCAATGATGATCGGAAAGTAATGGCTAATCAGCGAGGAAGTGCTGCACCGAGGAAACAAAGGCTTCCAGGCAATCCCATGGAATCATATGACCGGCGCCATCAATGCGCTCCTTCCGACAGTCTTTCATCGCCCCCGTGATTTCATCTGCGTCCTCTTTCGACACCGTCCCCCCCTTCTCCGCATACAGCAACAGGGTCTCGGCGGCGATGTCCGGCAGGTCACGATGGATGTCCTCTTCGTGGAATGATTTGTGCGACTCGATAATGGCCGTGCGGTCACACGTCGGCAGCCACTCCATGCGCAGTTCGAGTTGCTCATCGCTCCAGGGCAGGCCAACCTTCATCTCGTCATAACCCAGTCCACGGCCCACGGCATCAAGAGAATCGAGGTAGAAACTGAGCGGGATCGGATAAGGCCGACGGCCAGGTCCCGAGACCGGCGGATCAGCCAGAATGAGCTTGCCGATCCTCGACGGGTAGCGAGCGGCAAGACGCACTGCAATGCGAGCGCCCATGGAGTGACCGAGGACTGCCGGTGCCTCTAGCCCTACCTCCCGGATGAAGCCCTCAATGTCCGCGGCATAGTCGTCCAGGCGATAGCCAAGCTCGGCGCCGCCCTGAGACAGCCCTCGGCCGCGGAGATCCATGACGTAGACGTCGCAGAACGCCGCCAATCGTTCGGCTACGAACTCCCATGTCGCAGCCGGACTCGTGATGCCGGGCAACAAGACCAACGGCGCCTGGCCACGGCCGAACCTCACGTAGTGCAAGCGTACACCATTGACCGCCACGTGTCGGCCCTGTCGCATCGTATCTGTCATTCTTGCTCCCGGAGTTTGGAAGCCGCGAGCGCGGCATGGTGATCACGGCATCCCTCAGCGCACTCAAGACTGCTTCGCTGCAGTGGCATATCAAGTCTCCCTGGGAAAAATGTTCATAGAGTGGTCCGGAACCGCGCCCGATACGGCTTGGCAGCGCAACTGGTTCTGGCCCGGGCGTCGGCGCTCCCTTGCTCCCGCCTCCATATACATACGTTTCATATCTATATCCGGCATAATGGGACTGCTTGCCCTGACCAGTTGGCTCAGGGCAGCCGGCTTCGGTTGGCTGGCATCCGCTTTCGTATTCTTTCCGGTGCGCTTGACTGCGTTGGCTTTCAATTCCGGATTCTGCAGCAAGGGCAGGGCGCGCTCACTGTTTGCCGTCACCTGCTCGAGAAACTTGGAGGCCGCCAGCAGAGATTGGCGGGAAACGCCATCGAACATGGCATCGTTGAACTGCTGGCGGATCGGAGCAATGCAATCCATGGCCTTCTCGCCCTTTCGGGTGAGCAGCAACAGCACGCTTCGGCCGTCGGCGCTGTTTGGATGCTTCTCGACAAGCCCTTTTTTTATGAGGGCGCCGGCTTGCGTCGTAACGTGGGTGGAGGCCATCAGCGCGTAGTGCGCGATATCGCGCACCGTGGCGCCACCCTTGCCCCGGGAGTGGGCGATCGCCAGCAGGATCACATACTGGTTGCCGGTCAAGTCGATCTCGCGAGCGACGACCTCGGGAAACATGACCAGGCGGTCCGCAAACATCCTTGCGAGGAACAGCACATGGCGAAACTTCTCGTCATTGCCGTCCACAAGCATCGCCGCATGAGAGATGGAAGTCGCGGGCTCGAAGCTGGGTCGCGCCTGATCGGCTGCCTTGATAGTGCTGCGGGCAGGTTCTTTCATATCGCTACCGGAGAGGCCATGTTGAAAGTATGAAGCTCCGGCACTGTAGCCGCGCCTGGCCAGGCCCATGGTCGACTCATCCTGTCGGCGGCTTGCCATGCGCGTATCCGTGCCACATCGGTCAGCGTAAGTCCGATCTCGTCTAACCCGTGCAGCATCATCTCGCGCCGCCGTGCGTCGACCGAGAACGGTGCCACCCGGCCATCTGGCGCAGTAATGCTACACGCCTGCAAATCGACGCTCAGCGGCTCGCCCTGAGCGCATTGCGCCGCAAGATCCTGAACCACATCCATCGGCAGGCGGAGTGGCAGCACGCCATTCTGGAAGCAATTTGCGTAGAAGATGTCGCCGAAGCTTGGCGCGATGACACAGCGCAGGCCGGCGCCCTGCAGCGCCCACACGGCATGCTCGCGCGATGAGCCGCAGCCAAAGTTCGGTCCGGCAAGAAGTATGGGCGCGCCGCGGAAAGCAGGCTGGTTCAGTATGAAAGAAGGATCTTCACTGCCATCCGGAAGGTAGCGCAGGACTTCCATGGCATAACGACCCAGTTCCTTCCTCGACGACATCGTCAGATGCTCGATGCGGATAATGACATCGGTATCGATATTGGCCCGCAGCAGCGGTGCGGCCGGCCCGGTGACGACGGTAAATGGCTGCATGGTCATACGGTGGCTCTCCCGGCCTGCGGCCCTTGTGCAGGCGCCTGTTTCAGGGTTCTCACATCGACAATATGGCCCGCAATCGCCGCCGCCGCCGCCATTGCAGGGCTGGCCAGGTGCGTGCGCGCGTTGGGCCCCTGGCGGCCGATGAAGTTACGATTGGAGGTGGACACCGAGCGGCGGCCGGGCGGTACCTGCTCGCCGTTAGCCGCAACACACATGCTGCAGCCGGGTTCTCGCCACTGGAAGCCTGCCGCTTCGAAGACCTCGCGCAGACCCTCGGCTTCGCCAGCGCGGCGCGTGAGCTCAGACCCTGGCACGACCCAGGCAGTCACGCCAGGCGCGACCCGGCGTCCGCGCACGACATCGGCTGCGGCGCGCAAGTCCGAAAGACGCGAATTGGCACAGGAACCAATGAAGACCCAGTCCACCGGTGTCCCTGCGATCGGCGCATTGGCGGTGAGCCCCATGTACTCCAGCGCCAGCGCATAGGATTTGCGCAAATGCTCGGGTGCGGAGTGCGGATCCGGGATAACGCCATCGACCGCTATGGACTGGTCGGGACTTACGCCCCATGTGATCGTAGGCGCAACTTCCGCGACGTCGATGATTTCCTCGCGATCGAATACCGCGTCCTCATCGCTGACCAACAAGCGCCATTGGGCTGCGGCCACCTCGAACGCCTCGCCTTGCGGCGCAAACGGCCGTCCGCGCAGCCAGGCAATGGTCTTGTCATCTGGCGCCACAATGCCGCAGCGGGCCCCTAGTTCGACGCTCAGATTGCACAAGGTCAACCTCGCTTCAATGTCCAGTTCGCGCACCGCACTACCGGTGTACTCAATGGCATAACCGACGCCCGCTGTGGCGCCGAGCGTCTTCAGGATGTGTAGGGCCAGGTCTTTTGCTGACACGCCAACAGCGAGCGCACCTTCGCAGCAAACGCGCATCCGCTTTGGCTTCTGCTGGCGCAACGTCTGCGTGGCCAGGACATGCACGACCTCGGATGAGCCGACGCCGAAAGCCAGAGCCCCCAGCCCGCCGTTGGTGCAGGTATGGCTGTCACCGCAGATCACGGTAAGACCAGGCAGGACCACACCCAGTTCCGGCGCCATGACGTGGACGATCCCCTGTCCGGGCTGGCCGATGTCGAACAGGCGGACCTGGTTTTGCTTGGTGCGGTCGCGCAGTCCGTTGTACAGACGGCTGCCTTCGGCATAAGTGTTGCCAGTGCGTCCCGGCTGGCTCGACACCACATGATCCGGCGTGGCGAAGACGAGTTCCGGATTGCACACTGGCAAGTCACGAGCATCGAGTTCCGCAAGCGCCGGAGCGCCATTGAGATCATGGACAAGATGCCGGTCGACATGAAGCAATGCCCACCCTTCGCCCAGATCGCTGATGACATGAGCGTCCCAGATCTTGTCGAACAATGTCCTTCCCATCATGCATGGCCCCACGTGACTGGCCTGGAACCTGTCTCGAGGTCAGTTGTTTGCTTCATTGCTATTACCTCCTTACGGCCGTCGGCGGGCGGCATGTCATGCTGGCGGCCGATGCCATTGCCCTCGCAGTTGCCACGCTTGTACCGAACTGCCTGCTGCTTGCGTGAAAAGTCGCCACTACTCCTGAGCATGATTGCGGTCGAAATCAGCGACCCAATCAAAGCCCATCAGCGCAGAGAACTTCTGGAACTCATAGAGGGGCGTATCAAGCCCAACGGTGGACCCGTCCTCCCGGATCTTCCGGAACACGCTGCCCATGGCCGCTCCGGCCGCCAGGAAAGCGGTCGCGGGGAAAATGGCCAGCCCGTAGCCCAGAGATTGCAGCTCATCGCGACTCAGGACCGGCGTGCGCCCGCCTTCTACCATGTTGGCCACCAATGGCACGTCGAAGCTGCGACCAATGCGCTCCATCTCTTCGACCGACTCCGGGCTTTCAATGAACAGCAGGTCGGCGCCGGCCTTTGCATATAGCTCGCCGCGGCGCAGCGCCTCGTCAAGGCCGAGTGTGGTGCGCGCATCGGTGCGCGCGATAATGAGGAAGTTGGGGTCGTCCCGGGTCTCGGCCGCAACACGGATCTTGTCAGCCATGGCTTCTGCCGGGATCACCCGTCGGCCCAGCATATGGCCGCATTTCTTCGGAAACTCCTGATCTTCCAACTGGATCGCGCTGGCGCCCGCGGCCTCATAGCCGCGTACCGTGTGCATGACGTTGAGCAAGCCTCCGTAACCGGTATCCGCATCGCAAATCATGGGCGTGTCGGTCACGCTGACAAACTGCTGTACGCGGTTGACCATGTCGGTGTAGCTGGCAAGGCCCGCGTCCGGCAAGCCGAGGTAGGAGGCGACCGTGCCGTAGCCGGTCATGTACAGCGCCTCGAAGCCGATACTGTCGGCCAACTTTGCCGACACCATCTCAAAAACGCCGGGAGCCGACAGCACACGCTTGTCGCGCAGGCGGGCCGCCAGTCTGGCGCGGCGATCCGCGCCGCGACTTTGGAATCGTGTTCCTTCTTTCATGCAATAGCCTCTATGAGCATGGAGTGTGTCGCCATCATCTCCCGGCTTACAACGCACCGGGCAATGAGGTCCAACGCATGACCGCCACGGACGAGCGCCGGTACGCGGCGCCGCCCATGCGATTCAGATTGCCGGCCCAACCACCTCGCCGTCGCGCACCACCGTGTAGCCATCCAGGGTCAGTGTGCAGCCCAGCATCGGCATGTCGAAATGCGCGATGGTGTGCCGGCTCCCGCCCGCCTCCGTGTTCGGACCTGTGGAGAACATGATGTTCCCCGCGAACGATCGCGGATCCGTGCCGACGCTTGACGGCTGCTTCTTCAAGGCTTCCCAATCCGCCCTGGGGTCCACCCCCCAACCGATATGTGACACGGCATAAGCTTCCGGATCGTTGAACGACGCCATCTGCTCGCGAAGCCGCACGGCCTCTTCCTCGCCATCGATGCTGCGAATGTATCCATCGCGAATGGTGAGCGTGATGGGCGATTCGAGATACCGATTAAGGGGCCATACAAAGTCCCCCTGGTTCAGCACCACTCGCCCGTTTGTCGCGCCCTCGTCAGGCCACGTATAGAGGAAGGCGGAGGGCCAATGGTCCCAGCGTCCCGGGGTATCCGTGTAACCGTATTGGGTGATTACCGGGTATTGGCCCAGCTTCATCTCCACGTCGGTTCCCGCCGGCGAGGTGATGCGCAGCGTCCGGGCGCCCTTGAGCACCTCCTCGCTCGCCTCGATCTGGCGTCGCAGTGCGTCCGTCGGCGGCCGGCTTGCAAGGATCTCCGGCGGTTCGACCACAAGCAGCATGCGTGTGCCGGCGTTCAGGATTTCGACTTGCTCCGGAGAATGCAGAAGCAGCAGCAGGTCGACCACGAAATCAGCCTGCTTCAACGTCTCCATGGCGAGCTTTTGTCCCGTGACCGGCGTCAGCCCGACGTACGAACCTTCCTCCGCGCCCACCCTGGCCCGCGAGGCAGGCATGTGCATACGGAATCCTTGCGCGCCCAGATTGGTGATAGCCTGCATGGCGGCATCTGCCATCGCCGCCGGAGTGCGCTCACCCGACAAGACGATAGCCGTCTCAGATTCATCCAACTTACAGCGCCGAAACTCCTCCTGAAACAGCGCGACCAGCTTTTCCTGCTGCATATCAGATTTCTCCTGCTAGGTTACGAATGCAATCGATGCATACCTGTCACGATCACCGGGCCCGCACCTGCGTCAGGTACGCCATTGCTTCTTCCTCGCCAATGACGTCTGCGTACTTGGCGTTCATGTCGTAAAGATTGGCTTCCTGGATATCCGGATGTCGGTCTCCCACCGCTTCACGGACGACCATGGGCCGGAATCCATGTGAGATCGCGTCGACGCAGGTCGCCCGTACGCAGCCGCTGGTCGAGACCCCGGCAAGCAGCACCGTATCCACGCCCAACGTCGTCAACGCCGGCGCGAGCGCCGTACCGAAGAACGCGCTTGCATACCGCTTCCAGATGACGATATCGGAGGGTTCGGCTTCCAGTCCCGGAGGCAAGTCTCCCAGCGGATTGCCGGGTTCGAACGAAAGCAGCGAGTGTCGGATCTTCTCGAAGAAGACCCCGCCGCCGACACCATCCTTCTGCACTTCGAGGCGAGTGAGCACCACCGGAATGCCGGCGCGATGCGCCGCTGCCTTCAGCCGGATCGACGCCGCAAGGCTTGGCTCGAACAACGGGTGGTATAGCGGCGAACCTTCCACGAAGTACGCCTGTACCAGGTCGATCAGCACGAGCGCTGGCGTCTTGCCGAAGCCCAGCTTGGTGTTGAAGCCGGTGTTGGCATAGTTCGTGTCCAAAGCAAATTTGTCCATGTCTGGCTCCGTGTCCTCAGTGACGTGTGGTGCTGCCGTAGATCGTATTTAACTACATTCGGTAGAAAAAAT
>NZ_JBYSYC010000098.1:0-8030 GCF_058782875.1 Cupriavidus sp. FW305-F7
TCCGTTGCCGGCAGGCTCGTACGCACCACGTACAGGCCATCGAGTGCAGCCTCCTGCTGAATCTGTTCGGCCTTGCGTCCCCACATGAAGCTCGAGTCGGTGAGAGCCGCACGCAAACTGCCTTGACGCTGCCGGCAGGAGGCGTAGAATCTGCATGGTCGGGTGCCGCAAGGTTCCCGGTAATGGTTGTAAACCTTCTTCTTGAAGGCCTTCTGGACGGCGGTTCGATTCCGCCCAGGTCCACCAGAAGCACATTGCACGGGCAGTGCGCTTCTGATGGGCCTGACCTGGTTTCGACAGGGGGAGATAGGGTCGTGAGGCAACTCGTCAGAGAAGACGTTAAAACTAAATCGAAGTAAATGCTAACGACGAAAAGTTCGCATTGGCCGCCTAACAGCCGCCTTGGGTTGTAACTGACCTCGAAACAGAAAAGTTACTGACAAGGGCTCCTTCGGGGGTCCTTGTTCATTTGAGGGCTTGGCATCGATGGCAGCATGCGAATACTCGGAAATGCTCGATCAAGACGGCAAATGGCAGCCTGTGGAGGGGATATCGGGGTGATCGTCCTTTTCCTGCATGTATGGACCCGACGCCTTTTGCAAGCTTCTTGTTCGTGATGTCGAAACGGTCTGCATGCATGTATCCGGCTTGCCTGGTGGGCCTTGCCGAAGCATGCCCGCAGCCTCGATGAGATCCGCGCATCCTGTCCTTAGCGCTAGTGCGTATCTCCTTCCATTGCAGCATGCAATTCCTCATACGCCTCGATTGGCTCCATATCCTGGTCGACAAACGCGGCTGCACGCTCCGCGGCGGCCAACGCGTCGCGCGGGATGTCGCTCTGGCTGTCGTCCTCGGTAGTCGGCGGCAGCAGCATGTCCTCAAGCATCCCGCGCAGCTCGGGGGTATTCCATGGCTTGCCCAGCCTGGCCTTCCTGTTCAGGTAGTGACGAATTTCCGAGTCTTGCTCGGCGGTGAGCGGAAGCCCGCGAAAAGTGGGGTCCGTGTTGTGATGGATCATGATGCGCCTCCCGAAGCGGTCTGCGCTTTCAATGTAGAGATATCAATTCCCTGCGGTGAACGTTACAAGTTGCGTGTGATCACTGTGCCGCGTGTCCGCGGCCAACCAATTTACGTCTTCTTCTTGGCGACACCTTCGTTCCCAACCCTCGAATGAACCGTGCTGAACGGGGTTGCCGGCACTGACGGCTTCTTGGGCTGCTTGGGCTTTTTCGCTTCGCGAGTGCTGCGTAGTTGACTCTTGGCCATGGATTGCTCCTAGTGCGTTGCTTGCCAAGGTGGCAGTTCCAGCATACGCGCTTAGAAGCTCTAACCAAATGACTTTTCATGACGTCCGCACGAAAGAGCCGCTCGGAGCCCGCGTCGTCGGAGTAGTAGTCGCTACCGGACAGTTGCCCGCACAACAAACGCAGCGTCACCGTGCCCGGCAGCGATGTCTTCTCGCTGACCTGAGCCTTTCCCTGATCCACCAGGCGCAGCAGCACCGGCAGATCCGCCAGGGCATCGCGCTCGCACAGCCGCACCGTCAACGGGCTTTCACCCGTTCATTTCGGGAGGCGTATCGGTCGTGCCGGGGCATGGGCCGGTCGCCCGGCAATTGCTGATCCAATGCCGGATCGCTGGGCCTGCATCAGGTGGAGTCAAAATCATTGCTGGGTGAGTTACAGCGCACGATGGTCGCGGCACAGGTTGCCGAGGCGGTTGCCCGGACCAGTGTTTGCCGCACGTGCGGTGCGCGTCTGGCATGCAAGGGGCACCATCGGCTCGTCCTTCGCTCGCCATTTGGATGGATGTTAATTGATGGCCCCAGGCTGTATCCCTGTCGGCAATGTAAGGGCGACGCCCCCACCTTCAGTCCGGTCGCCACCTGCTTGCCTGAGCGATCGGCCGCAAGAACTTCTTCGGCTCTGACAGCGGTGGCGAGCGAGGCGCCGCGATCTACACACTGGTCGCGACCACCAAACTCAACGGCCTCGATCCTGAGGCTTATCTGCGCTACGTCATCTCTCGCATTGTCGACCATCCGGTCAATCGCGTGAGCGATCTCCTGCCGTGGGCCGTCGCTGATCAGTTGCCCACTACAGCGCCTCGTCAAGGACGGCCTCGCTCGGACGCTTACCATGATCGAGCGGTAACACCTGCTATAGAACGTTGACGGTCAGGCCACGTAGGACATCAGCGCCGCAAAAAGATGTTTTTCCGGTATGGTCATACCATAAGTGATCAAAAAAGCGCAAATGTAAGGAGGTCTGTCATCAGCGGAATCGGTGATGGCGGCAGGCAGTCGCGGGGATCGGCCCCGCATCTTGCCAGTGCGGCGGCAGGCCCCCGCTACATCAGAGCGCCCGAGGGGGGCGGCGGGATGTGCTGCGGACGGGGAAGGCGCGGGCGGCAGTGTAGGGGGTACATAGTCGTGAGCCACCTGTCCCCCACTTCGACCCGCTCGCCGCCGGGGCGGGGCCGTGCTGTGGGTGCGCACACAATTGGCGCGGCACGGCTTGACCCTTGCTGACCTGGTGGCGGCCAGTTGCTTCGCGCCGGTAGGACGGACCGAGGCGGCGCCAACGGCCGTGCGCTACCGCAGCGCGGACGACGGGGCAGGGGAGATGCCGGACTGGCTGCGGCGGGCGGTCAACGCTGGGCAGAGCGTGGAGCATTTCCGCCTGGGGTCTTGATCGGACATAGTGCAGGTACCAGCGTCCTGCTGACCAAGGTTGGCCCGCAGCAGCGCCGCTCCACGTGCGATCAATCTCAATTTGAGATATACTGCGGGTATGCGCGTAATCTCTAACAAAGCCCTGGTGGATTTCGCGGCCCGATATCCGGATGCCAATGTTCCCTTACAGGCTTGGCGCAAGGTCGAGGCCACCAACTTCGGAAGCTTCGCCCACTTGAAGGCAACTTTCAACGCTACGGATCGTGTGGGAAATTTTTATATCTTTGACATCGGTGGCAATAAATATCGCCTCATCACCGCAATTCACTTCGACCGCCAGATGCTCTATGTGCGCGAAGTCTTAACTCACAAGGAGTACGACAAATGGAAGCCCTCTTGAATGTGGCTGCCCTGACCGATCACTTCCGCGCGCTGTCCGAAGTCGTACCCCTGCACCCCATTCGCACGGAAGGCGACTACGATGCGGCCGTTGCCGCCATGAATGCCCTGCTGGACGCGGGCGCGGCAGACGAAGCGCATCCGCTGGCGGATCTGGTCGCGACGCTCGGTGAGCTGATTGGTGACTACGACGAGGATCATTACGCCTTCCCCGAGGTGACCGGCGTGGATGCCTTGCGATTCCTGATGGAGCAGCACCATCTCACGCAGGCACAAGTGCCCGAAATCGGAAGCCAAGGCGTGGTTTCGGAAGTCCTGAACGGACGCCGCGAACTCAACGTGCGCCAGATCCGGGCGCTGGCCGCTCGCTTTGGCGTCGCGACTTCCGTGTTCTTCCCGGTCGACGCGCCAGTTGCCGTCGTGTGAGGCGACACCCACACTCCCAGCGTTGCAGCGACTTTCAGCATGGAGACAGAGTTCGGGACAAGCGTGCGTCAGGCATTATATCTGACGCTGTTGCATTCAAGAACAGCGCGCAAGGACGCGAAATTCGTCCCGATTCAAGCGCGTGACGCACGTCCCGAACCTCAGGTCCTCGCGATTGAGAACCTCAGTGAGCCAGCAGAAGTCGATCTCATGAGCATGCCGTAATTGGAAGTGGCGACGACGCAGCGGAACCAGCCGCAGGTCGGTGAGTCTGCCATGGTCGCTGTCGAGGGTCAGGGAGTACATCAATGCGAGATGGGCGCCAAATTCATCATGGCCACCGATACCCTCGTAATCGTTCACAAAATCGCCGCATCCGTACAGAATGAGCTTGCCAGCATGTAATTCAATGCCTTTGGCATGATGCGAAGAGTGACCATGGATGACGTCGACACCCGCTTCGTCGATTAACCCGTGTGCGAATGCCTGCTGTCCCGGCTCCAGATCGTAACCCCAGTCGACTCCCCAATGAAGCGAAGCGACCACCAGGTCACCCTTTCGCTTGAACTTTGCGATTTGTCTGGCGATACGGTCGACGCTCGCCGGTGAAAAGTCACGCAGCAGATTCACGCCGGCGCGCTTGTTCGTGGCCATCCATTTGTGCGGCGTACCTGCGTTCTCCATCGTGAACGCAAACACCAGGATCCGTCCTTGGTTCGGCAGTGCGAGTATCGCTGGCCGGGCGGCCTCACTTGCGTCGTGCCCGGCGCCGGCAGTCTCGATACCTGCCATGCGGAGAGCAGCGAGCGTGTCAGTCAACCCCGCATAGCCCCAATCGAGCACATGGTTGTTCGCCAGCACGGCGCAGTCGACGCCGGCGGTAACAAGACAAGCAGTATTGGCTGGGTGCATGCGGTGATGCGCGCGCTTGCCTGGCCATGCGTCTTCCGATGTCGTAATCGCCGTCGCGAGATTGATGATGCGTGCATCGGGACGCCGCAGCGCGAATTCCTCCAGCGCATCCCCCCAGATGTATGCATGGCTCACAGCCCTTGATATCGGTCCCGTCTTACGCTCAGCCAGCTTGACGTAGTCCAAGGCGGAACCGATGGATCCCTCATGCAGCGTAGGCACGCTCGGCGTCGCGAAGAGTTGATCGACTCCTCGCCCAGTCATGACATCACCACATAAGAAGAGGCTGATGGTGGTCACCGCGGGTCCCTGCCGTTCGGTCAACGTTTGCGTCGCGAGCGCGATCCGGTTGGCGCGCGCCCGTGTCACACCTATGCGCGGACCGTTGTTCGGGCCGCAAAAATACCCAGTACGCCGGGATTGTTGTGCAAGCTTGGCGAGAGGGTGGTGAAAGGCAAGCTCATGATCTTGGTGATCCGTACTCGAAGAGGAGAGCGCCTTTCCCGGGCAAGCGACTCGCGCGGCGGGGCCTTGGTTTCCTTCGCGAATTTTCAGCTGTTCAACAAGGAATCGGTGGTCGCAGACAATGCGTCGCCGCCGTCCCGCGCCACGCCTTACGTGGTGTTCTGGGCTCGAGAGCACTTTAGTCAGCCCTGCGCTGCGATTACGCGCGACGTTTGCTCTCCCGCACGAGCCGACTGTTACCGAATGCGGCGGACGGCGTCGAGCATGGAATGCCCCTGACTTGTCAGGCGGGCGTAGGCATTGCCGGTAGCATGACCCTGCTCGAACGTGACCAGTTTGTGGGCCAGCAAGCTGTCCAAATGCTCGGGTTCGAGGTCGTGGATCTCCTGCGCATCGCCAAGCAGCAGTAGCGCAGCGATTTCATGCGGACTTAGCATGTCGGCCTCCTTTGTCGTGGGTGGAAAAAGGAACTACGACTGCTGCTCCGTGGCTCGAGTTCCACGGAGGACGATGGCAACGGCAACGGGTGCATCGGTGCGAGGAGCGCTGGGAGCGCGCACCGAAGTTCCACACTAGGCTTTTTTGTCGCCCGAATCAAGAGCCAACGCAGGCATGGGGAATCTAAAATTCCGGCCCTTTCTAGAAATTACACTAATCTGGCTGGTCGACCTGCCTATGCTGCGCCGGCGCCAACGAAATGGAATGGTGGTCGACACGCCCCACTCGGTGGCCACCGCTGGGCGCTCAAGTTGCTGCCGGCGCTGAACAAGGGGTTTCGCCTTCGCAAGCGCCCAGTGGGAAAAAGCTGGCGCATGGACGAGCCCTACATCCTGGTACGGGGTCAGTGGAAATACCTGTACCGGGCGGTCGACAAGGCGGGCCATACCATCGACTTTCTGCTGCGCGCCCAGCGCGACAAGGCCGCGGCGCGGCGCTTTTTCGAGAAGGCCATCGCGCACCACGGTCAGCCCGACTCGGCGACCATCGCGGCAATCCGGCCAACTTGGCGACCCTGCACGACATCAACGCCTAACGGGAAGCTCCCATCGCCATCCGGCAGATCAAATATCTGAACAACATCGTCGAGCAGGACCATCGGGCCATCAAGCGCCTGACTCGACCGGTGCTGGGCTTCAAGGACTTTCGCTGCGCGCGCCTCCTGCTGGGCGGCATCGAGCTCATGCACATGATTGCCAAGGGCCAGATGCAGTGCCGCGAAGGGAGCAATCCGTCTGCTGCAGAGCAATTCTATTCCCTGGCAGCATAAGCCAGTTGTACCCCGGGGGGCTGCTTGCCCTCGCTCCCTTACTGCGACAGAACCACACAGGGAGTGGGGCCGAAGCGGCCGGCCTCGTGCCACAGCCACGGGATACCCTCGCTCAACTACACCCAGGAATAGAGGGTGTGATGCGCCGGCTCAATTGCACTATTCCCTGGGAGATCGGGATGGAGAAATTGGTGTCGGCCCCTCCATCGGAATGCTGGCCGACGTGCTCAGCAGGGCCGACCAGCGATCCTGGCCGAATAGGCTGACGCCGCCGCGACGCGGGACAGGTCAGCGAACGCGACTCTGCCTCGTTGACGGTGCCGGCTCAGCCTCCGCAGTCGGATGTGATGCGCCTGCACAGCTTGGCCGCCGCCATCTAGCATGGCCGGCATATGGTTTGCTATAACGAAAGCAAGCCCGCCCTTGCCAATGGTGGAGGGGCAATTTTCTTACTCTGGGTAGCGTAGGTGGGCACATGAAGCCGATAGTTCACCATTTTTATGCGCAGGCGCCCCATCATGGGGCGAGATATTACTTCACACTTGCAGCCTGCTTAGTGGCCTCGGGCGTGGCCTATGCTGTCTGGGCACTTCTGCGGTAGACGGTGAACACGCCAAAGGCATGGGGCCAAAGGCGCGGGCGATGCAGGCGAACAAACACAGGATGCGAACATGCTGAGTCCCCATGAAATCGCCACACTGATCTTGGTCAAGGATTGTCCTGATCCTTTTTGCTTGGACCCCACGGCAATTGATGCGCTGGTAGGGCACCGACTCGTCACGATAGAGAAAGGCTCCTCAGGCCAAACAAGCCCTCGTCTCACTGTGGTGGTCTAATTTCCTCGGACAGGTCGATAGGAGGACAATCCGGAATCGACGAGGAAAAAAGATAGATGACAAGAAGGCGCCGACAATTTGACGCCAGCTTCAAGCTGGAAGTAGTACGGATGGTGCGAGACCAAGGATTATCGGTCAGCGAGGTTTGCCGGTCGATGGAGCTTGGTGAGACGGCCGTTCGGCGCTGGATGGCGCAGTACGATGCAGAGTGCGCCGGCGGGCCTGGCGTGGGCAAGCCGCTGACGGCGGAACAGCAGCGCATCCGGCAACTGGAGGCGGAGAATCGGCAACTGCGCGAGGATAACGCCTTGCTAAAAAAAGCCTCGGCCTTCTTTGCGCGGGAACTGAAGTGAGCTACCGGGTGGTAGCCCACTTGCAACAGGAGGCCGTATCGGTCAGTAACGCCTGCCGGGTATTGCAGGTGAGCCGCTCGGGCTACTATGCGCACCGCCGCGCCAAGCCAAGCATGAAGACTCTGCAGGAGCAGACCCACGTCAAAGCGGCGTTCGCTGCGAGCGGCGCCAGCTACGGCAGCCGGCGTGTCATGCATGCGGTGCGGGAACAAGGGGTGCGCCTTGGCCGCTACCGGATTCGTAGGCTGATGCGCGAAGCGGGCTTGCGCGCGACCTGGAAGCGTAAGTTCGTGTCGACGACTGACAGCAAGCACACGCTGCCAGTGGCAGAGAACGTGCTGGACCGGCAATTCGACGTGGCCGAGCCGAATCGGGCCTGGACTTCGGACATAACCTATAGTACGCCCAGCCAGCGTAGCCCGCCCGTTTGGGGGTGAAGCTGCTTGAGCATGTTTGGAATGCAGGACCCGGTGGAATTGAAATTGTGCAGTACCGGGGCATGCCCTTCCTCTGCTGCGAGAGGAAGTGAGCCGAAGCGGCGGTGACCTGCTGACACTGGCAGGGTGACGTAGTCCGTGGGAAACGGGGCTTGCGGCGAAGCGGTTACGCCAAGATGAGTCTCTAGGCTGAGCATGGGACGGTTGAGGAACACGAACCTGTTGAAACGCATCTGAGGGTTGAAATGTCACCCTTGCCCA
>NZ_JBYSYC010000099.1:0-7848 GCF_058782875.1 Cupriavidus sp. FW305-F7
CTGTTGGCGCTGGAGGCGATGAAGATGGAGACCCATATCGCGGCGGAGCGGGACTGCGAAATCGCCGCAGTCCATGTGCAGCAGGGCGATCGTGTGGCGGCGAAGGATCTATTGATCGAGTTGAAGCCCGTGGATTAGCTTGGTTATGCCGGCCTGTCATCCTAGGCAAAGGCCGAACGCATGGTCAGGTGCGGCCGGTTTGCACACATCGGCTTTGCATGGCGACAACTACATCGATCAAGCTATCGACGCTGCCAGCGGGTGCGGGCACAACTTCTTCCTTGGGGCAGGCCACCCCCTGAGCGCGAGACCGGCCACAACGAGCAGTTGGTACGCGTTGCGTTGGGGGGGGGGGCTATACCCATGGTGAGTACCGGCGCTCTTCGCGCGCGTAAGGTGGGGGAAATGGGTTTATGCATGTGCTACTGTCTCAAGCCCCATGGACAGCTTCGGCACGTCGGTCTTGTTGCTGATCGGAATTCACCATGGACGATGAATCTCACGGTCACCTCCGTGGCCGGCCGGTTATGGCCGAATAGCGGACGCATGCGTCGGATACGGGAGACACGCGCCTGCGCCACGAACTGCGCGCCAGTCAGACTCCTTTGGAAGTGCGGTTGCCGTTCCAGTCGCCCGGAAGCCGATTTCCGCCTCGATCAGTGTCAGCGCGGCGCCGATGCAGTGCAGGCCATGCTCGAACGATAGATGCGACCCGTCACGCCGAGTGATGTCCAGCTTGTCTGGGTTGCGGAAGCGCGCCGGCTCGCGATTGGCAGCGCCGATCAGGGCAACGACCAGAGATCCTCGCCGCAGGAATTCCCTTTGTAGTGACTTTGAGGAACGTTATTTCTGGGAGTGGAAAAACTGGGGGAGGGCGCCACGTTCGATACGGCTCTGGGTACAATTCATGTTCGCATTCCACGAGTGGTGGCTTGCATGTGCCTGCCTGAGCCGCTTGACGAGAACGGTGATGTAGAAGACTACAGGGAATAGCAGTGCCCAATGGAACGGCTTCTACCGTCACGAACTACCCCAGCGCTGGCCTACCTCTGTGCTCGTCACGGAGCAACGGGATCATACAGGTCAGCTGCGGCCGTCGTTTCGCCTTGACGTCGGTCTCTTGCCTTTCTCATATGCGAGTTCGACGCGAGACCTAGGATCGGTGAGCACATTGAGGATCGCCAGTTTGCGTTGGGATGGGGTTCGAATCCCCAGTGCGAGCAACCAGCGAAATCACTCATGATTGCAATTGACAGTACTGTGCTGACAGCGTATCCATTCGAGGAGAATTCGAAGATTGAGATGCTTGCAGGCCGAATCAAACGAGAGTGCAGGATGGCAAGGCGGGCGGGGCGGCGGATCTCAACCGCTCCGGCTGAATCAGCGATGATTCATCTGATCAATTGTTGCCTGTCCAAACGACAGCAGATGCGGTGGTCTATCAACAGTGCACACTACCTTCTCCTGGCGCGAGTCGAACTGCTAGACGGCAGGCTGGAGGAGCGATTTATCGACAAGTGTCCTCACTTTCGATCACCAGAACTCCAACTGAGCATGTAAACGGGCGGATCCCCCAACTTCGTTCCACCCTCCGGCAACGGCCTGGCTTTGCCGAGACCTTTGACAGCCGGCAATTGCCGATCTGACGCATTACCTGAGGGCGCGGTTCGCATCAGGACAGGAGAAGTGGTCGGGCTTGGATGGCGCGATCGCGCGCATCAGGGCACCAGCTCATGTGCCGGCATCGCATTGATGGCGTAAATGGGCACACGTTGGTCGAGCGTTCACACTAATTTAGGAGAGTTTCGACAATTGAAAAAGCACCTTTTGTCACAGATAGCACATGGTTTTCCATAGGTATTTAGAAGGAATTGCGTACTAGCAACTCAAACATCCAATCGGCTACACTTATCGTGTACACACTTGTGTCTTGCCCGGCAGCTCCACTGACATAGGATTGGCTATGAATAATTTTTGCAAGCTCTGCGTCCTTGCCTTGGCCCTCTTCGGCACCGGCGTGATGCAGCCTGCCCGCGCTGAAGATTATCCGAACAAGCCCATCAAGGTCATCGTTCCGTATGCCGCAGGCAGCGGCGTGGATTTGATCGCGCGAGTGATGGCTGCAAAGCTTCAGAAGGAATTGCAGCAACCCATTGTTGTCGACAATCGCCCAGGTGCTGAGGGACGCCTTGGCTCGGCAGTCGCTGCCAAGTCCCCGCCGGACGGATATACGCTCCTCATGGCGGGCTCTGGAACGCATTCGTCCATCAACGCAATCTACAAAAAAGTTCCCTATGACGTGGAGAAAGACTTCCAGCCGATCTCCAACCTAATCGATGCGGATTTCTTTTTGGTCGTTCGCGCTGACTCGAAGGTCAATAGCATCAAGGAGCTACTCGCATGGCTGAAGGCCAATCAAAGCAAGGCGTCCTTCGGCTTCGGGTCAGTGACCACGCAAGTCGCCGGGATGAGCTTCATCAAGGCTGTCGGAGTCCAGGTCCCTGCTGTACCTTACAAGAGCAACGGGCTCGCGCTGAATGACCTGTTGGGCGGGCAGATCGACTTCATGTTCGTGGACCAGACCGTCGGGCTTCCGCAGATAGCGGGCGGCAAGGTGACGGCATTGGCCGTGGCCTCGAAGCAGCGGCGGCCGGATATGCCGCAGGTGCCCACTGCCATCGAGCAAGGCATTGACATGACAATCGACGCTTGGGTGGGATTGGTCGCGCCAGCGGGTATTTCTTCGCACGTCCTGGACAAACTGTCCACCGCGACCGCGAACGCGTTGAAGGACCCGCATGTGCGCGAGAGGCTGGCAGCGTCCGGCCGCGTCATGTCCCCGATGACGCCGAATGCCTTTGCCACCTACATGAAGAATGAACGTGCGGCTTGGGAAGCCAAGGTGCGCAGTATCAACCTTCAACAGCAGTGATTGCCTCATGACCAACACCACACCTATCCGAATCGGCGAAATCAACACATACTCGCCATCCGCACTGAGCGGTTTCATGCAGAAATACCGACAGGGCATTGACCTTTGCCTCGAGGAAATCAATCGGGCGGGAGGTCTGCTAGGCCGGCCGCTTGAAGTCGTCTTTCGAGACGATGAGCTGAGCTCGGAGAAGGCCGCCACCCAAGCCGAGCGCCTACTTCTCGACGATAAGGTCGACCTTATCGCAGGCACATTTACGTCGGACGTTGGCCTAGCGGTCGCACGCGTGGCGGACCGATTGAAGCGCGTTTTCATCGCGACCGAACCGCGGACGGACCTTCTGGTGTGGGATCAGGGCAGTCGCTACGTTTTCCGAATTCGAACATCCCAATACATGATGGCGTCAATGCTGGTGTCCCATGCGGCGGCCACATTGCCCCGTCGCTGCTCTACGATTTCTCCCGATTACGCGGGCGCCAAGCGCATGGCGGAGATGGCCAGGAGCTTGCTTGCCAAGACACGGCCCGACATGGTTTTCGCGGAACACCAGTCGTTCAAGCTCGGGGAGATTGATGAAGGCGTCATGGACCGCTTGGTCGCGACCGAACCCGAAGTTATATTCAGCGTAGTCTACGGGTCGGACCTCTTGCCCTTCGTACGCATGGGGCGGGAGCGCGGCCTGTTCGACAACACAGTCGTCCTGAGCCCACTTGCCGATCCGGAATACCTGCTCACCGTCGGCGATGAATTGCCCGCAGGCTGGATCGTGCTGGGCTACCCCGGAGAAGCCGACCAGCGACCCGAGCATTTGCAGTTCTTCAACGCGTATCGCGACCGCTTCACTAGCGAACCCGATGCCGCCGCTTTGATTGGCTACATGAGCTTCCAGGCAATTGGCGCAGCCGTACGGCGCGCCGGCTCGCTTGAAACCGAAATGATGATCGCTGCGTTGAGGGGACTTCGCTTCGACAGCCCGATTGGACCGGTGACAGTTCGTGCAGGGGATCACCAGGCGACGGTGGGAAACTGGATCGGCTACACGGCTGTGCGCGATGGCCAACCGGTTGTGGAGAACTGCCGTTTTCTCGACGGGGCGGAATTCCTACCCTCCGAAGCTGAGGCATCTGTCATGCGTCCAACTGCTTCCAGAAGCTGAGGCGATCCTCACTCAGTGCTACTTCTTGCCAGGGGCATCCTGCAATATGTCACAAAGGTCGGTCATTTAGATGAGCGTCAAAGTAGGATGAAAGGTCAGTTTGAGGACGAAAGGCGGGCTGCACACCAAATGCCCGTCACTGCGATCACGGAGGCTACCCATCAACGCAATACGAATAGCGGGGTAAGCGGCCAGCTCTTCCATCTTGCATCGATTGAAGCGATGAAGCATCGTCCCCACGAAGGAGGATCGCGCCCGAGGACGTCCTGGCACTGGCGCAGCAGATGCTCGCACACATCCAGCAGCAAGAACGCGAGATCAAGCTCAAGGACGTCAAGATCGAGAAGATCACCTTCGAGCTGGCGCGACTTAAGGGCTGGAAGTTCGGGGCCAAGACCGAGGCGATGAGCGCCGAGCAGCGCCGCCTGTTCGAGGAGACCGTTGCCGAAGACGAGGCCAGTCTGCAAGCGCAGTTGCAGCAGGCCAGGGGCGAGCCCTCTGTTGAAGGCAGCACCAAGTCCAAGCGCAAGCCCCGTCGCCAGCCACTGCCGGCCCACCTGCGCCGAGTCGAGCACCGCCACGAACCCGAGGATACTCACTGCCCAACACCGGGCTGTGGACGGACCATGGTACGCGTGGGTGAGGACGTCAGCGAGAGGCTGGATATTGTGCCGGCGGAGTTCTTCGTGCACCGCCACATCTATGGCAAGTGGGCCTGCCGATGCTGCCAACGCCTGGTACAAGAGCCTGTTGAACCGCAAATCATTGACGGCGGCCTACCAGCAGCCGGCTTGGTCGCGCACACGCTGATCAGCCGCTTCGTTGATCACCTGCCGTACTACCGGCAGGAGACGATCAACGCGCGCTCGGGCGTACACACACCAGCGCTCCACACTGGCTGCCTGGTCCGGGCGTGCTGGTGCGGCACTGGAGCCGCTCTATGAAGCGCACAAGCGCTTCGTACTTGCAGCAAGGGTTCTGCACGCCGACGAGACACCGGTGGCGATGCTCGACCCGGGAGCCGGCAAGACCAAGCGAGCCTACGTCTGGGCCTATTCGCGTGGCACCTTCGATCCACAGCCTGGCGTGATCTACGACTTCTGTATTGGTCGAGGCGCGCAGTACCCGATTGCCTTCCTGGGAGGTACCAGCGAAGACGGCAACGAGCGATGTTGGCAAGGTACCCTGATTCGCGACGAATACGCTGCCTATGACGGCGTGGTGCAAGCGCACCCCGGTCGCATAGCCGCGGGGTGTCTGGCTCATGCGCGGCGTCGGTACGACGAACTGCTACGAAACCAGGGCGGCAGCACCGTCGCGCCAGAGGCATTGCGCCGCATTGCGCAGATCTACCGTCTTGAGCGGGAGCTCGCCGCTCTGACCAGCGAGCAGCGTCTGGCCAGAAGGCGCAGCGACGCCAAGCCGCTGTGGGAGCAACTGCATGCCTGGCTGCAACTGGAGCGGTCGCGTGTGCCCGATGGCAGCATCACGGCCAAGGCACTCGACTATAGCCTCAAGAACTGGCCGACGCTGACGCACAACCTCCTCGATGGGGAGGTCAGCGTAGACAACAACAGTCTGGAGAACCTGATCCGACCCTGGGCTCTGGGAAGGCGTTCATGGTTGTTCGCAGGCAGCGAACTGGCCGGTCAGCGCGCCGCGGTCGTTATGAGCTTGGTGCAATCAGCAAAGCTCCAAGGGCACGATCCGTGGGCCTACCTCAACGATGTGTTGACCCGTCTGCCCACCCACCTGAACAGCCGCATCGACGAGCTGCTTCCCCACAACTGGCATCCTGCACGCTGAGCGCTTCTGCGCTCTCGCAACCGCTCTCTACTGGCAACGTGGGACGGCAAGACGCTTACTCAGCGGGGGCGCCGAGGCCGACCCCATTTGAGTGCATCGGTCCGATACACGTCGAGCAAGCGCGCTAACGCTCATCGAGCTTTACCGGGAGCGGCCACAGGGTGGGCCTGAGGATGGGCGCTACCGAGATACAGCCGCATGCTACGCACCTTGATGGCCAGGCAGGCGGTCACGAGCGCTGCGATCACGACCGGATACAGCGGAACTGCCGGGCCGAAGTCGCGTACCAACCATCCCAACGTCAGGGGCGCCAAACCAGCGAACACCGCGACGCCGATGTTATACGGTATGGCATATCCCGTCTGGCGGACGTTTGTCGGGAAAAGCGACGACAGGAGGCCGGGAACCAGCGCGCTGATAGCGCCCAGCGCGAGGCCGGGCAAAACGAACAACGGCGCCAGAGCCTCGTGAGATGCAGCCGCTCCTGGCAGCAGATGAAAGAAACTCGCACCAGCGGTGAAGGTTGCAACCGCGCCGATTCCAAGCGTACGCGCCCATCCCAGGGCATCGCTGACTCGGCCCCAGAAGGGCATTGATGCCGCTAGTGCCAGCGTGCCCCACATATTTGCCTGGAACGCCGCCTCTTTGGGAACGCCATACTCGGTGGTAAGCAGCATCGGCATGTACTGGAAGAACACGGTAGTGTCAAACGACATCACAAAGGCGAGCGCCATGCCAAATACGCAAGCGCCTGCATGTTCGGTCAGGACGACTTTGACCGGGATCGATTGTGCAAGCTGCTTCGACTTCAGGATTTTGGCGTGGAGCGGAGATTCCTCCAGGTGCCGGCGCAGGTAAGCCGCCGTCAGACCGAACACGCCGCCGACCAGAAAAGGCAGGCGCCACGCCAATGAAGGCACTCCGGTCTTGGCCGCGATCAACGCTGACAATGCGGCAGCGCCTGTGCCCAGCAACAGACCGGTCGCCACCACGCCATGCAGGATCCCGCTGGCGGTGCCCAGCCGGGATGGCGACGCATGCTCCGACACGAAGACTGCAGCGCCCGGAAATTCGCCACCCACTGCACAGCCCTGAAGCGCTCGCAGCACCAGAAGAGCGATCGGTGCCAGCACTCCGGCTGTCTCATACGTAGGTAGGAGTCCGATACAAAACGTGGGGACCGCCATGAGCACGAGGAGGAAGATGAACATTTTCTTCCGCCCGATTGTGTCGCTGAAGTGCGCCAGTACGATACCGGCGACGGGACGCACCAAGTAGCCGACCGCGAAGATGCCGAACGTCTGCATCTGGCCCACCCAAGCGGAAACCCCCGGTGGAAAGAAGGCCTTGCTGATCGCAGCGGCGACGAACAGGAAGATGACGAAGTCATAGTATTCGAGCATCGCGCCCAGGGCGGTCAGCCCGACGGTGTGCAGTTCCTTTCGGTTTAGCATGGTGTTTCCTCGTGGATATCGCTGTCGTGGTGCAGTGTCTTCGGCATGGTTGTGAGGCCGTGGCTGGTGCCGGGCAGGAGCGTCTTACGGAGGAACGAAATCGCACGGCGATCGCGGCAACTCAACGCACCAAGGATGAGCCGGACCCTTGCCTCCATATCGCTTCCTTCCCATTCTTTGTTGCTCCGCCGGGTCATTTTTTTTCAAAAGCACAATTTGCGCCTGACTTGGCAACTTGGCGTCGTGACCTTCATGGCTTGCGCCGCTCTACCAAAGACATCCAGTTGGGATCGGCAGCAATGAGGATGTCAGGAAGCCGGCGCGCAGGTGCCGCCGGAGCTGGCGGCAATCTCACGCGCAGCTTTCGCGTCTGCGACGTGCATCAGTTGCGGCAGGCAGACGTGGTTCTTGGCGGCGATGACCTGCGCCAGAATCGAGAGGGCGATCTCAGGCGGCGTACGGCTTCCTATATAGATGCCTGCCGGGCCTTGCAGGCGGGC
>NZ_JBYSYC010000009.1:0-201444 GCF_058782875.1 Cupriavidus sp. FW305-F7
CGCTCACTCTCAGAAAACTGACTGACCAGATCCGAAGACCCAGTCACGTTTTGCTGTGCGAGCACTGTATAACTTGTGAAGCAACACTGTCCGAAGACAGCGGCGTCCGCTACCCAGCGCCCACACTTATCGGTTGTTTGGTTGTTAAAGAACTTCGCTGCCGGCTTTGCCGTTCAGCGCTGCTGCGTTGTCTGCAGCAGAGAAACGAGATTATGCAGAGCTTTCTTCGTTTCGTCAACCGTTTCAGCAACTTTTTTCGCTGCGGCCGGCGCTGCTAACTTCGCTGCGCCAACCTACCCGGTCGACCCCGCAACCCTTGCTGCGTCTGCTTTGCAGCGCTGCATTGTGTGTTGCGAGGGGGCGAATAGTAGGCCGGATTCGCGCACCTTGCAACAACTTTGTCACAACGATCCGCTAGGGGTTCCGGGGATTATGTCGTAAGCCATTGAGTGGCAAAGGAAATCCCCGAAATGACGAGTGCGGGAGAAACTTAATACCCCCGCACTGCCCTCGGGTATTCCCTGATCCAGGCCTTAGCGATGCTGGAAATTCGGGCTGCGCTTCTCGACGAAAGCGGCCATGCCTTCCTTCTGGTCTTCGCTGGCGAAGGTGGCATGGAACAGCCGGCGCTCGAAGTGCACGCCTTCGGCCAGCGTGGTCTCGTAGGCGGCGTTGACCGACTCCTTGATCATCATGACCACCGGCAGCGAGAACCCGGCGATGGTCTCGGCGGCCGCCAGCACTTCGTCCAGCAGCTTGTCGGCCGGCACCACACGCGACACCAGGCCCGAGCGCTCGGCTTCGGCGGCGTCCATCATGCGCGAGGTCAGGCACAGGTCCATGGCCTTGGCCTTGGACACCGCGCGTGGCAGGCGCTGGGTGCCGCCGGCGCCGGGCATGGTGCCCAGCTTCACCTCGGGTTGGCCGAACCTGGCCGAATCTGCCGCAATGATGATGTCGCACATCATCGCCAGCTCGCAGCCGCCGCCCAACGCATAGCCGGCCACGCCGGCGATCACCGGCTTGCGGATCTTGCGGATGGTTTCCCAGTTGCGGGTGATGTAATCGCCCTTGTACACATCCATGAAGGAATACTTGGCCATCATGCCGATATCGGCGCCGGCGGCAAAGGCGCGCTCGCTGCCGGTAATGACGATGGCGCCGATGCCCTCATCCTGGTCGAAGGCGGTCAGCGCGGCGCCAAGCTCGTCCATCAGCGCGTCATTGAGCGCGTTCAGGGCCTTCGGGCGGTTCAGCGTGACCAGGCCAACACGGCCACGGGTCTCGACCAGGATGTTTTCGTACGGCATGTCTTCTCCTATGTATTTGCAGGCGGATGGCACCGTCGCCACCGGCTGCGGGCTATTCTGCCACCGGTTGCGGCGTGGCGGCGCAGGCGCCGCCTAGAGCATGTGCGCCAGGAATTCGCGGGTGCGCGCGTGAGCTGGTGCCCCGAACACTTCCTCAGGCGGCCCTTCCTCCAGGATCCTGCCCTCGTCCATGAACACCACGTGGTTTGCCACTTCCCGCGCAAACCCCATCTCATGCGTGACAACCAGCATGGTCATATGTTCTTCAGCCAGTTGCCGCATGGTGCGCAGCACCTCCCCGGTCAACTCCGGGTCCAGCGCGGAGGTCGGCTCGTCGAACAGCATGATGTCGGGCTCCATGGCCAGCGCCCGCGCAATCGCCACCCGTTGCTTCTGGCCGCCTGACAGGCGAGCCGGGTAGCTGTCCCGCTTGCCCAGCAGGCCAACCTTGCGCAGCAGCTCTTCGGCCTTGGGCACCACAACATCGCGCGCCAGTCCCTTGACGGTCATGGGGGCTTCGATAATGTTCTGCAGCACCGTCATGTGCGGAAACAGGTTGAACGACTGGAACACCATGCCCATCTTCCGGCAGATGCGGCGCACTTCCGCGTCCGCCACATATCTGGCTGCGCCGTCAGGGCCGGCTGCCGCCAGCGCCTCGCCTTCGATTTCAAGGGTGCCGCGGTCGATCACCTCAAGATGATTCAGGCAGCGCAGCAAGGTACTCTTGCCCGAGCCCGAGGGTCCGATCACCGCGGTGACATCCCCCTTGCGCAAGGTCAGGGAGACACCGCGCAAGACCTCCAGTGGCCCGAACGATTTGAAGAGATCCCGCGCCGCGATCATGATGCCGGGCGCATTGTGGGAATTGGCGCCGGTCGGGCTAGTCATCATGTTTGGCATAGCGTTTTTCGAGATTCTGGAAGAACCAGGTCAGAATCAGCGTCATCACCAGATAGAAGAGCGCGGCGACCAGGAAAGGCGTGGTGGTGAAATCACGCTGCACGATGCCGCGCGCGGTGCGAAGAATATCGTTGAGGGCCAGCACGTAGATCAGGGACGTGTCCTTGATCAGCGTGATGGTTTCATTGCTGACCGGCGGCAACACCCGGCTGACCATCTGCGGCAGCACGACCCGCCGCATGGTCTGGAAATAGTTCATGCCCAGCGCCTTGCTGGCTTCATACTGGCCGCGATCGACCGACTTGATCCCGGCGCGGAAGATTTCCGCGAAATAGGCAGCGTAGTTCAGGGCGAAGGCCACCACCGCGGCGGGAAAGTCAGGCAGGCGCACGCCGATGACCGGCACGAACGGCAGCGCGAAATAGATAAACAGCATCTGCAGCATCAGCGGCGTGCCACGCATCAGCCAGATATAGCCATTGACCAGGCCGCTCAGCCACGGCCATGACGAGATGCGTGCCAGCGCCAGCGCAAGCCCCAGCGGCACCGACAGGGCAAGCGTGATGGCGAATAGTGTGAGCGTGACTTGCGCACCCTGCGCCAATGGCGCCAGAAGAGATAAGACGTAGTCCATGCTCGCGCGAAACAGAAGGAGGTGGGATCCCAGGCGCCTGGCCGGCGCGTGAGTCCGGATGTGGCGCGGCGCCCTGCCGGAACGGCGCAGGGCGTCACGCAGCGTCTGGATTACT
Source organism: Cupriavidus sp. FW305-F7 (assembly GCF_058782875.1). Lineage (NCBI taxonomy): Bacteria > Pseudomonadati > Pseudomonadota > Betaproteobacteria > Burkholderiales > Burkholderiaceae > Cupriavidus > Cupriavidus sp. FW305-F7. The sequence goes on from NZ_JBYSYC010000009.1 coordinate 2,963, forward strand.
TGGTGATGTCAGTGCCGAACCACTGGGTGGCGATGCGGGCGGCCGTGCCATCCTGCTTCATGGAGGCCAGGGTCTTGTCGAGCTTGCCGAGCAGCTCGGCGTCATCCTTGCGCACGCCGACGCCATATTCTTCCGTGCCGAAGTTTTCCTCCAGCACCTTGTATTCGCCGGCACGCTTGCTGATCAGGTAGCGGCCCACCACTTCATCCACCACAATTGCATCGAGGCGGCCGGTCGACAGGTCCATCAGGGCCGTGACGTTATCGCCGAAGGTCTTGAGTTCCTTCAGGCTGGCGGCGACCTGGCTTTCCTTCTTGATCGCATCCACCGCGCTGCTGCCGTCCTGCGCGCCGACGATGCGGCCGGCCAGGTCGGCCTTGGCCTTCACCGGCGAGCTGGCACCGACGATGACGATCTGGTGGTTGGTCATATAGGGAGCGGTGAAGCTGATGTTCTTCTTGCGCTCTTCGGTGATGGTCAGCCCGTTCCACAGCACATCCACGCGCTTGCCGTTGAGTTCCGCCTCCTTGGCGCTCCAGTCGATCGGCTTGAATTCGACCGTCATGCCGAGACGGCGGCTGGCCTCCTTGGCCATATCGATATCGAAGCCGACGAGCTCATTCTTGTCATCGCGAAAACCCATGGGTGGGAAGTTGTCGTCCAGGCCGACAATGATCTTGGTGGCCGTGTCGGCGCCGGCAACAGGGGCCGCTTCTTTCTTGCCGCACGCCGCAAACAGCGCCACGGACGAAATCAGGAGTAATGCAGCGATCTTCTTCATAGGATTTCCAATGCGAATAGGCGAGCATGCCGGTATCCGCACACAGATGTCGGCCGGCAGGTTTCAGATTGTTGTTGGCAGCGCGATTATAGAGCGACGCCCGCGACCGCCATTGCGGACCCTGCCTGCATTGGAAGGCACGCGCCAACCCGCAGCCAAAAATTAGTGCTAACATTTGCCGACCGACTGGTCGGTTTATTTAAGAGGCGCCGTCGACAACAGCCGCCCGCGCCGACCGCGACAATATCCGGCAGGAGACAACCCAATGCCCCCGATGTCCACCTCCGCTGGCCAGCCGGTCAGCATCGATGCCGGCCCGGTCTTGCTGCAATGGCAGGGCCCGGTGGCCGTGATCACCCTGAACCGCCCCGACAAGCTCAACAGCTTCACCCGCGCGATGCACCAGGCGCTGCAGCAGGCGCTCGACCATGTCGAGGCCGGCGGCGCGCGCGCCCTGCTGTTGACCGGGGCGGGCCGCGGCTTCTGCGCCGGCCAGGACCTGGCCGACCTGGATTTCACGCCCGGGCACATGACCGACCTGGGCGAGCTGATCGATACCTGGTTCAACCCGCTGATCCGCCGGCTGCAGGCACTGCCGCTGCCGGTGGTGGCCGCGGTCAACGGCACCGCGGCCGGTGCCGGGGCCAACTTGGCGCTGGCCTGCGACATGGTGTTGGCGGCGCGCTCGGCCAGCTTTATCCAGGCCTTCGTCAAGATCGGGCTGGTGCCGGATTCGGGCGGCACCTGGCTGCTGCCGCAGCGCGTCGGCATGGCGCGCGCGCTGGGCCTGGCCATGACCGGCGAGCGGCTGAGCGCCGAAGAGGCCGAGAAATGGGGCCTGGTCTGGGAGACCATGGACGACCCGCTGCTGCCGGAACAGGCGCTGGCGCTGGCCACGCATCTGGCCGGGCAGCCGACCCGCGCGCTGGCCGCGATCAAGCGCGCCATGTATGCCAGCGCCACCGCCACGCTGGACACCCAGCTGGACCTGGAACGCGACCTGCAGCGCGAGCTCGGCCAGTCCGCCGACTACGCGGAGGGCGTCAACGCCTTCCTCGAAAAGCGCGCACCGCACTTCACCGGCAAGTAAGCCGCGCGGGCCTGCCCGCCCCTCTATATAGGAGACCAGCTTGAAACAGGACCCCCAGGCCCTCGCCGAAGCGGCCGCCGCCGCCATGTATGAAGCCGACACCTGCAGCCGCTGGCTGGGCATCACGGTCGAGGCCGTGCGGCCCGGCTACGCCCGGCTGACCATGCCGGTGCGCAAGGAATTCCTCAACGGCCACGGCATCTGCCACGGCGGCCTGATGTTCACGCTGGCCGATTCGACCTTCGCTTTTGCCTGCAACAGCCATAACATCAACACCGTGGCGGCGGGCTGCAGCATCGAATTCCTCAAGCCCGTGCACGGCGGCGACGTGCTGACCGCCGAGGCCACCGAGCAGGTCCTGTCCGGCCGGCACGGCATCTACGATATCCGCGTGACCAACGCCGCGGGCCAGGTGGTGGCGATGTTCCGCGGCAAGTCGGCGCAGATCAAGGGACACGTGGTGCCGCCGCCTGAAGGGACAGAAGGCGCCTGAGCAAATCCGGCAAGATACTTAAGACCAACGCCCCCGTGCAGGAGACGACATGAGCACGCGCCTGACCGATCTGCCCCTGGATGCGATCGAGACCGCCAGCCGCGCCGAGCTGCAGGCCTTGCAGCTGGAGCGGCTGAGATGGTCGCTCAACCACGCCTACGCCAATTCGCCGGTGTACCGCCGCAAGTTCGACGAAGCCGGGGTCCACCCCGACCAGCTGCATTCGCTGGCCGACCTGGCGCGATTCCCGTTCACCAGCAAGCAGGACCTGCGCGACAACTACCCGTTCGGCATGTTCGCCGTGCCGCAGGACCGGGTGGCGCGCATCCACGCCTCGTCCGGCACCACCGGCAAGCCCACCGTCGTCGGCTACACGCTCCAGGACATCGACAACTGGGCCACGGTGATGGCGCGCTCGATCCGCGCCTCGGGCGCGCGGCGCGGCGACAAGGTGCACATCAGCTACGGCTACGGCCTCTTCACCGGCGGCCTGGGCGCGCACTACGGCGTGGAGAAGGCCGGCCTGACCGCGATCCCCTTCGGTGGCGGCCAGACCGAGCGCCAGGTGCAACTGATCCAGGACTTCAAGCCCGAGGTCATCATGGTGACGCCCAGCTATATGCTGGCGATCGCCGACGAGTTCGAGCGCCAGGGCATCGACCCGGCCAGCAGCTCGCTGCGCGTGGGCATCTTCGGCGCGGAGCCGTGGACGCCGGAAATGCGGCTGGCGATCGAGAAGCGCATGGGCATCTCGGCAGTCGATATCTACGGCCTGTCAGAGGTGATGGGCCCGGGCGTGGCCAATGAGTGCGCCGAGACCAAGGACGGCCCGACCATCTGGGAAGACCATTTCTACCCCGAGATCATCGATCCCGACACCGGCGCAGTGCTGCCCGACGGGGAGTTCGGGGAGCTGGTGTTCACCTCGCTGACCAAGGAGGCAATGCCGGTGGTGCGCTACCGCACCCGCGACCTGACCCGGCTGCTGCCGGGCACGGCGCGTGCGGCATTCCGCCGCATGGAGAAGGTCACCGGCCGCACCGACGACATGATGATCGTGCGCGGGGTCAACGTGTTCCCGTCGCAGATCGAGGAACTGATCCTCAAGCACGCCGAGCTCGCGCCGCACTACCAGTGCGTGCTGACCAAGGACGGCCACATGGACACGCTGACGGTGCGCGTGGAATGCGCCCACGGCAGCGAGCCGGCGCAGGCGCAAGGCGCGCGCGAGCGGCTGGCGCAGGAGATCAAGGCCTATATCGGCGTCACCGCCGGCATCGAGGTGCTGCCCGAGGGCGGCGTCGAGCGCTCGGTGGGCAAGGCGCGGCGGATCGTCGACCAGCGCCCGCGCTGAGGGCTGTCCACCATGAAGAAAGGGCGCCGCGATGGCGCCCTTTTTGCATTGCCGGCTGCGGCGCTCAGCTGCGCGGCATCAGCACCCACATGCGGCCGCCCTGCTTCATGCGGCCCGCGGTCTCGCCGGCGGCGTCGCCCGCGCCCCAGAAGAAGTCCGCGCGTACCCCGCCCTTGATGGCGCTGCCGGTGTCCTGCGCGAACATCAGCCGCTGGATCGGCTCGGTCGACAGCGGGCGCGTGGTCGACAGGAACACCGGCACCCCCAGCGGGATGGTGGCCGGGTCGACCGCGATCGAGCGCTCCGCCGTCAGCGGCACGCCCAGCGCGCCCACCGGGCCGTCGTTGTTGACCGGCAGCTCGCGGAAGAAGACAAAGCGCGGGTTGATGTTGAGCATCTCGTCGACGCGGCCCGGGTTGGCGCGCGCCCAGGCCTTGATGCCCTGCATGGTGGCCTGCGCCGGCGTGATCTCGCCGCGGTCCAGCAGCCATTTGCCGAACGAGCGGAACGGCTGGTCGTTGGTGCCGCCGAAGCCCACCCGCATGATGCTGCCGTCGGCCATGCGGATGCGGCCCGAGCCCTGGATCTGCAGGAAGGCGGCCTCGACTGCGTCATCTACCCAGACCAGCTCGCTGCCGCGCATGGCCGGGTTCTGCAGCAGCTCGGCGCGGGCCGGCAGCGGGCGGTTGCCGAACTGCGCCGGCTTGCGGTACAGCGGCACCTGGAACTTGCCCTGGCGCGTGCGCGAGCCGTGCAGGATCGGTTCGTAGTAGCCGGTGATCAGGCCGTTGTCGGTGCCGTCGCCGTTGAGCACGCGGTATGGCTGGAAGTTGCTTTCGAAATAGGCGCGCATGGCGTTGAGGTCGCCGGCATCGACCATCATGCCGGCGGCACAGGCGCGGCTCCACTCGGCGCGCTTCTTCAGCGCCTGGCAGCTGGCCTGCAGCGCGGGCCAGGCGGCGCGCACGTCGTCCTGGGCCCAGCCGCCGATCTCGGCCCAGCTGGTGGCCTGCAGACTGCCCTTCTGCGACGAGGCCGTCGGCGGCGTGGCCGGGCCGGTCTCGATGCGCGGCGGCGGGCCGCTCATGCAGCCGGCCAGCAGCACGGCCGCGCCGGACAGCGCCAGCCAGCCGCGAACGCGCAGCGAGCGCCAGGGAGAAACTGGGGAAATCGGGAAAGAGTCTGCGTATGCCATCTTGCTATTGTTCAAAGTCCGGGCGGCGCAGCTTGCGGGCCGATTGCCCCTACAATCCCACCGTCATCCTTCAACCATCGCCTGCGCCCCCGCGGGCCTGCGCTGCATCCGCCATGAGCAAGTTCTTCGAAGCCCATCCCATGCTGCTGTTCGCCCTGGAAGCCGGCGTGGCGCTGTTCCTGCTGATCTTTATCGTGGTCTGGACCATGGGCACGGCGAAAAAGAACCCGCGCCCCACGCGCGCCCCGTCCGAGCATCCGTCGCGCCAGCCGGCGCAGGGCGGCGCTGAAGCGCCGCCGCAGGATCAGGACAGCGCATCGCGCCAATAGGTTCCCCGCAGGGTCAGTGCAGCATGCGCGGCAGCACCAGCGCAAATTCAGGGATCGGCACCTCGAAGCGGTGGCCGTCCTCGGCCACGCAGAAGTATTCGCCCTTCATCGAGCCCACCGGAGTCGAGATGGTGGCCCAGCTGGTGTATTCGAAATGCTCGCCCGGCTTGAGCAGCGGCTGGTGGCCGACCACGCCCAGGCCCGCCACTTCCTGCGTGCCGTTGTCGCTGTCGGTGATGACCCAGTGGCGCGAGATCAGCTGCGCCGCCACCTCGCCGGTATTGTGGATGGTGATGGTGTAGGCGAAGGCATGGCGCCCGCGCTCAGGTTCTGACTGGTCCGGCAGGTACTGGGTGCGTACCGAGACGGAGAAAGCGTACTCGCTCATCGTGGGCAGGGCCGGCGTGTGAGGCGCCAGGCAGGGAAGTGGGTAGCCGCATTGTGCGGGATGGCCGCGGCACGGGCAAGAGCACCGGCAAGATCACCGCGCGCCGGGCAGCGGTAGAATATAGCCCTTTCAGGGCCGGGCCGCGCCGGACGCCCCGCCTGATCCCCTCTGGCGCCCGCCCCTGGGCACGCCAGAGACGCAAACAGCATTCCCCAGCACCCCACCTCCTAGCCGCCGACATGAGCACGCCCACCTACCGCATCGCCCCGTCCATCCTGTCCGCCGACTTTGCCCGCCTGGGCGAGGAAGTGCGCCGCGTGACCGAGGCTGGCGCCGACTGGATCCACTTCGACGTGATGGACAACCATTACGTGCCCAACCTGACCGTGGGCCCGCTGGTGTGCGAGGCGATCCGCCCCCACGTGACCGCGCCGATCGACGTGCACCTGATGGTGCGCCCGGTGGACCGGATCATCCCGGACTTTGCCAAGGCGGGCGCCAATATCATCACCTTCCACCCGGAAGCCAGCGAGCACGTGGACCGCTCGCTCGCGCTGATCCGCGACCACGGCTGCCAGGCCGGCCTGGTGTTCAACCCGGCCACGCCGCTGCACCACCTGGACCACGTAATGGACCGCCTCGACGTGATCCTGCTGATGTCGGTCAACCCGGGCTTCGGCGGCCAGTCGTTCATTCCCGAGACGCTCAACAAGCTGCGCGTCGTGCGCCAGCGCATCGATGAATACACCGCCCGCACCGGCCGCACCATCCTGCTGGAAGTCGACGGCGGTGTGAAGGTGGACAACATCGCCGAGATCGCGGCGGCCGGCGCCGACACCTTCGTGGCGGGCTCGGCCGTGTTCGGCAAGCCGGATGCGGACGGCGGCTACCGCGGCATCATCTCGGCCCTGCGCGGCGAACTGGCCAAGGCCGGCCAATGACCGAGGGCGTGTTCCTGCGCCGCACTGACTGGCGCGGCATCGAAGGCGTGATCGTCGACCTCGACGGCACCATGGTCGACACCGCGGGCGACTTCCACGCTGCAATCAACGCCATGCTGCTGGCGCTGGGCCGCCAGCACCCCAACCTCGGCCCGGCGGCGCCGATGTCCGAGGCGGAGATCGTCAGCTATGTCGGCAAGGGTTCGGAAAACCTGATCCGGCGCGTGCTGGACGCGCGCTTCTCGCCGCTGCATGCCAACGGCCTGTTCGCCGACGCCTATGCGCTGTACGACCGCGAGTACATCCGCATCAACGGCCAGTTCTCGCAGGTCTACCCCGGCGTGCGCGAAGGCCTGGCGGCGATGAAGGCGGCCGGGCTGCGGCTGGCCTGCGTGACCAACAAGCCCTACAGCTTCACCGAGCCGCTGCTGGCCAAGACCGGCCTGGCCCAGTACTTCGAGCTGGTCTACGGCGGCGACGCCTTCCCGCTGCGCAAGCCCGACCCCTTCCCGCTGCTGAAAGTGGCCGACGCCTTCGGGCTGGAGCCGTCGACCATGGCGGCGCTGGGCGACTCGGAAAACGACGCGCAGGCGGCCCGCGCGGCCGGCATGGGCGTGCTGCTGGTGCCCTATGGCTACAACCATGGCAACCCTGTACAAGGCGTTGACGCCGATGGTATAGTCGACTCCATTGCCCACGCCGCAGCGCTGTTTGCGGCACACTGGGCAGGTCATCGATAGTCCGAATTTCGTCGATCCCGACCAAATCCCAAACATTTCATGTTTCTCAACCGCAAACGCATCTCTTCTGGCAGTGATCGGCAGGCTTGGCCCTGGCGTCGCTGGCGCGCCTCCCAACAGGCGTAAAGTGCGTTCGCGAGTCTGCTGACGAGCCCTCGACCCGAGGGCCTCGCCACACCGGCCTAGCTGCCGGGCATTCCCACCAAAACCCGCCGCAAGCCAGCGTAGCCGCCATATTCGTGTGCTACGTTTAGCTCAAGAACGCGCCGCACGCCCTTCCCCGGCCGTGTGCAGTCTTGTCCGCAAGCCGCTTGCACCACGGTCCGCCAACGGGGCGGGTATCCATTCGCTCCAGCCTGATTGCCGATAAGCGGCGCCGCGCCCCTCCACCGCGCAGCGCGCGCCGCACAAGAGGACCGACATGACCGAACTGGAATTCAAATCGCTGGCCGACCAGGGCTACAACCGCATCCCGCTGATCGCCGAGGCCTTTGCCGACCTGGAAACGCCGCTGTCGCTGTACCTGAAGCTGGCCCAGTCGCAGACGCGCGGCGTCAACACCTTCCTGCTGGAATCGGTGGTGGGCGGCGAGCGCTTCGGGCGCTTCTCGTTTATCGGCCTGCATGCCCGCACGCTGCTGCGCGCCTTCGGCAACCGCACCGAGGTGGTGACCGACGGCAAGGTGGTGGAAACCCATGAAGGCAACCCGCTCGATTTCATCGCCGAGTTCGAACAGCGCTTCAAGGTGGCGCTGCGCCCCGGACTGCCGCGCTTCTGCGGCGGCCTGGCCGGCTACTTCGGCTACGACGCGGTGCGCTATATCGAGAAGAAGCTCGCCGACACGCAGAAGCCCGACGACCTGAACCTGCCGGACATCCAGTTGCTGCTGTGCGAGGAACTGGCCGTCATCGACAACCTGTCGGGCAAGCTCTACCTGATCGTCTACGCCGACCCGACCACGCCCGAGGCCTACCCCCGCGCCCGCCAGCGCCTGCGCGAGCTGCGCATGAAGCTGCGCCAGCCGGTGGACGTGCCGGTCACCAGCCCGTCGGTGCAGACCGAGGTCTACCGCGAATTCGCCAAGCACGACTACCTGGCGGCGGTGCATAAGGCCAAGGAATACATCATGGCCGGCGACATGATGCAGGTGCAGATCGGCCAGCGCCTGGTCAAGCCCTACCGCGACGCGCCGCTGTCGCTGTACCGCGCGCTGCGCTCGCTGAACCCGTCGCCGTACATGTACTTCTACAACTTCGGCGACTTCCAGGTAGTGGGCGCGTCGCCGGAGATCCTGGTGCGCCAGGAGGAGCGCAAGGTCGGCACCAACGGCGACATGCGCAGCGAACACATCGTCACTATCCGCCCGCTGGCCGGCACGCGCCCGCGCGGCAATACGCCGGAGAAGGACGCCCAGCTCGCCACCGAGCTGCTGCAGGATCCCAAGGAGATCGCAGAGCACGTGATGCTGATCGACCTGGCGCGCAACGATATCGGCCGCATCGCCGAAACCGGTTCGGTCAAGGTCACCGACAAGATGGTGATCGAGAAATACTCGCACGTGCAGCATATCGTCAGCTCGGTCGAAGGCACGCTGCGCGAAGGCATCAGCAACCTGGACGTGCTGCGCGCGACCTTTCCGGCCGGCACGCTGTCGGGCGCGCCCAAGGTCCACGCGATGGAAATCATCGACGAGCTGGAACCGCGCAAGCGCGGCATCTATGGCGGCGCGGTGGGCTACCTGTCGTTCGGCGGCGAGATGGACCTGGCGATCGCGATCCGCACCGGCATCGTCAAGGACGGCAACCTCTACGTGCAGGCCGCCGCCGGCATTGTTGCCGATTCGGACCCCGAAGCCGAATGGAGGGAAACCGAAGCCAAGGCGCGCGCCGTGATCCGCGCCGCCGAGCAGGTCCAGGATGGCCTGGACTCCGACATCTGAGAGAACAGGAGACAGACGCCATGCTGCTGATGATCGACAACTACGATTCGTTCACCTATAACCTGGTCCAGTATTTCGGCGAACTGGGCGAAGACGTACGCACCTACCGCAACGACGAGATCACCATCGAGGAGATCGAGGCGCTCAAGCCGGACCACATCTGCGTCTCGCCCGGGCCGTGCAGCCCGAAGGAAGCCGGCATCTCGGTGGCAGCGCTGCAGCACTTTGCCGGCAGGATCCCGCTGCTGGGCGTGTGCCTGGGCCACCAGGCCATCGGCGAGGCTTTCGGCGGCAAGGTGATCCGCGCCAAGCAGGTGATGCACGGCAAGGTCAGCACCATCGAGACTACGCAGCAAGGCGTGTTCGCCGGGCTGCCCAAGCACTTCGACGTGACGCGCTATCATTCACTGGCAATCGAGCGCGAAACCCTGCCCGATTGCCTGGAGATCACCGCCTGGACCCCGGACGGCGAGATCATGGGCGTGCGCCACAAGACGCTCGCCGTAGAAGGCGTGCAGTTCCATCCCGAGTCGATCCTGTCCGAGCATGGCCATGCGCTGCTGGCCAACTTCGTCAAGGCGCCGCGATGAGACTGCTCGATTCCGCACCTTCCAGCCCGCACCACGCCATCCAGACTGTCAACGAGAACGCCATGATCACGCCGCAAGAAGCCCTGACGCGCTGCATCGAGCACCGCGAAATCTTCCATGACGAGATGCTGCACCTGATGCGGCAGATCATGCAGGGGCAGATCTCGCCGGTGATGGCCGCCGCGATCCTGACCGGCCTACGCGTGAAGAAGGAAACCATCGGCGAGATCTCCGCCGCCGCGCAGGTGATGCGCGAGTTCGCCAACAAGGTGCTGGTGGCAGATCGCGAGAACTTCGTCGATATCGTCGGCACCGGCGGCGACGGCTCGCATACCTTCAATATCTCCACCGCATCGATGTTCGTCGCGGCCGCCGCCGGCGCCAAGATCGCCAAGCATGGCAACCGTGGCGTCAGCTCCAAGTCGGGCAGCGCGGACGTGCTGGAAGCGCTGGGCGTGAACATCATGCTGACGCCCGAGCAGGTCGGCCAGTGCATCGAAGAGACCGGCATCGGCTTCATGTTCGCGCCCACGCACCACCCGGCGATGAAGAACGTCGCCCCGATCCGCAAGGAGATGGGCGTGCGCACCATCTTCAATATCCTGGGCCCGCTGACCAATCCGGCCGACGCGCCCAACATCCTGATGGGCGTGTTCCACCCCGACCTGGTCGGCATCCAGGTGCGCGTGATGCAGCGCCTGGGCGCGAAGCACGCCATCGTCGTGTACGGCAAGGACGGCATGGACGAGGTCTCGCTGGGCGCCGCCACGCTGGTGGGCGAACTGAAGGACGGCGAAGTGCGCGAGTATGAGATCCACCCCGAGGACTTCGGCCTGCAGATGATCTCCAATCGCGGCCTGAAGGTGGCCGATGCGATGGAGTCGAAGGAAATGCTGCTTGAAGCGCTGACCAACGTGCCGGGCACCCCGCGCGAGATCGTGTCGCTGAACGCTGGCACCGCGCTGTATGCCGCCAACGTGGCCGACTCCGTCGAAGACGGCATCCGCCGCGCGCGCGAGGCGATTGCCAGCGGCGCGGCGCGCGAGAAGCTCGACCAGTTCGTGCGCGCCACCCAGCAGTTCAAGTAAGAGACGCGAATATGTCCGACATCCTGCAAAAGATCCTGGCCGTGAAGGCCGACGAAGTCGCCGCCGCACGCAAGAAGCGCGACCTGCCCAGCCTGCGCGCCGAGGCCGAAAGCCTGCGCACTGAGCCAGGCCTGGCACCGCGCGGCTTTGAGCGCGCGCTGCGCGAGAAGATCGCCGCCGGCCAGGCCGGCGTGATCGCCGAGGTCAAGAAGGCATCGCCGTCCAAGGGCGTGCTGCGCGAGCACTTCGTGCCCGAGGCGATTGCCGAAAGCTACGCCAGCCATGGTGCTGCCTGTTTATCGGTGCTGACCGACGTGAACTTCTTCCAGGGACACGCCGACTACCTGAAGCGCGCCCGCGGCGCCTGTCCGCTACCGGCCCTGCGCAAGGACTTCATGGTCGACCTGTACCAGGTCTATGAAGCGCGCACCTGGGGCGCCGACTGCATCCTGCTGATCGTCGCCGCGCTGGACCCGGGCCTGATGGCCGACCTGGAAGCCTGTGCGCTCGAGCTCGGCATGGATGTGCTGGTGGAAGTGCACGGCGACGACGAGCTCGATGCGGCGCTGCGCCTGAAGACTCCGCTGCTCGGCGTGAACAACCGCAACCTGCGCACCTTCGAGGTGTCGCTGGACAACACCCTGGACCTGCTGCCGCACATGCCGGCCGACAAGCTGGTGGTGACCGAGTCCGGCATCCTCGGCCCGGCAGATGTGAAGCGCATGCGCGATGCCAACGTGCATGCCTTCCTGGTGGGTGAGGCGTTCATGCGGGCGCCGGATCCGGGCGTGGAGCTGGCGCGGCTGTTTGCCTGAGCCATGGCCCAGGAAATCGAACTCAAGCTGACCGTCCCCGACGACGCGCTGGCCCCGCTGGCCGCCTGGCTCGACGCCAACGGCGCCCCGCAGGGCGAAGCCACGCTGCTCAACGTCTACCTCGACACCCCGGAACGCGACCTGGCGCAGGCGCGCGCCGCGCTGCGGTTGCGCCGCAAGGGCGAGCAATGGCTGCAGACACTGAAGACCGCCGGCAGCAGCCAGGGCGGCCTGGCCACGCGTCATGAATGGGAGGCAGAGATCGCCGGCGAGACCATCGAGCTGCAAACCTTCCCCGCGGAAGCGCAAACCGTGCTCGCGCCACTGATCGGCCGGCTGGCGCCGGTGTTCCGCACCGACTTCGTCCGCCGCACCTGGCTGGTCACGCAGGACGGCGCGCGCATCGAGGCCGCGCTCGACTCCGGCACCATCACCGCGCCGGCCGCCACCGCGCAGGAACCCATCCAGGAACTCGAACTGGAATGGCTCGACGGCGACGCCGCGCACGCGACCAATGCCCTGCGCGCCTTTGCCGCGCGGCTGACCACCGTTGGCGCGCTTGCACCCTCGGACCTCAGCAAAGCCGCCCGCGGCTACCGTCTGGCGGGAATCACCGAAGGCAAGGCCTCATAATCGCGGTTTTCCCGCCAAGCTTTCCTCACGCATGCAAGCTGATCTCTTCGCCGCCGAAGCCCCCCGCGCCCCCGGCGAACCGTCCCCTGCGGCCAGCCTGCAGGTCCAGGCCGACGCCCTGCCCGCCGCCTGGCGCACATTGATGGACCCGTGCATCCGCGTGCCGGCGTGGCAGGAACTGGCCGCCTTTGTCGACGGCGAACGTGCCGCTGGCAAGGCGGTGTTCCCGCACCATGTCTTCCACGCGCTGCACCTGACCCCGCCCGACGCGGTCAAGGTGGTGATCCTGGGCCAGGATCCCTACCACGGCACCGGTACGGTCGGCGGCGTGGAGCTGCCGCAGGCGCACGGGCTGGCGTTCTCGGTGCCGGAGGGCATCAAGGTGCCCCCCAGCCTGCGCAACATCTTCAAGGAAATCGCAGCCGAGTTCGGCGCCAACGGCAACGGCGCGCCGCGCACCTCCGGCAACTTGGAAGGCTGGGCGCGCCAGGGCGTGCTGCTGCTAAACACCGTGCTGACGGTGGAACAGGGCCAGGCCGCCAGCCACGCGCGGCGCGGCTGGGAAGCCGTCACCGATTGCCTGATCCAGAACCTCGCCGCCAGCCGCCCGAATCTTGTGTTCATGCTGTGGGGCAGCCACGCGCAGGCAAAGAAGCCGCTGCTGGGCGCCGGCCACTGCGTGCTGGAAGCGCCGCATCCGTCGCCGCTGTCGGCGCACCGGGGCTTCCTGGGCTGCGGGCATTTCCGCGAGGCCAACCGCTGGCTGGAAGCGAACGGCCGCACGCCGGTCGACTGGACCGCCGCCTAGTCCATCAGATCGTCGGCCGGAACTCGAAGCCGCCAAACTCCCCTTCCCCAGGCCCGACCTCGACCAGCGTCACCTGCGCCGCCGGCGGGCCCTGTTCCATCCACGCCTGCAGGGCTTCGAGCTGCTTGACCGTGCCGTGCGCCATCACCTCGACGGTGCCGTCGATCCGGTTGCGCACCCAGCCGCCAAGCCCCAGGTCGTCCGCCGCGTCGGCGCAGGCGGCGCGGTAGCCCACGCCCTGCACGCGCCCATGCGCGACCAGGCGCCAGGTTTCCTTCTTCATGGCTTTTCCCTTTGAGCGCACGTCGGCAGCGTGCGCGATCTGTCATCCACACCAAGTAAACTAGACCGCCATGCCGGGCGTTACAAAGGGATGCGCGCCGCCCGGCGTGAAGCCGGCGGCATGCGGGCTTTGCCATTGTCCGCCGGGGCCGCGATCCAGGGCCGGGTTACAAGCCCTGCCATCCAAGCTCGATACAAGCCCGAGAAGCGCCCATGATGCCACCCGCCGACCGCCGCGCGGCCCAACCCGCCCCTGGCTTTGACAGCCAGCTGCTGCGCGCGCCGCCCAACCGCTTCGACCTCGCGCTGCTGCCGATCATCCTGGCCGTGATCGTGATGGTCGCGTTCGCCGCGCAGCAGATGAACGCCCCGTTCCAGCCCGACCAGCAGCTGGCGGTGCACCTGGACGTGGCCTACCTGCCCTACTACCTGATGCGCACCAGCATCCGCATGCTGGCGGCGCTGGCGGCGTCGCTGCTGTTCTCGCTGGCCTTCGCCGCGCTGGCATCCAAGAGCCGCACGGCCGAGAAGGTGCTGGTGCCGGCGCTGGACATCCTGCAGTCGATCCCGGTGCTGGGCTTCCTGTCGATCACCGTGACCGGCTTTATCGCCCTCTTTCCCGGCAATATCGCAGGGGTGGAGTGTGCGGCGATCTTCGCCATCTTCACCTCGCAGGCGTGGAACATGGCGTTCAGCCTGTACCAGTCGTTCCGCACCATCCCGGGCGATTTGCTGGAAGCGGCGGCCATGTTCCGGCTGTCGCCGTGGCAGCGCTTCTGGCGGCTGGAAGTGCCGTTCGCCATGCCGGGGCTGCTGTGGAACATGATGATGTCGATGTCCGGTGGCTGGTTCTTCGTGGTGGCGTCCGAGGCTATCTCGGTATCCGGCCACGATATCCGCCTGCCCGGCATCGGCTCCTATATCGCGCTGGCGATCCAGCAGCAGGACCTGGCCGCGATCGGCTGGGCGATCCTGGCGATGCTGGTGGGCATCCTGCTGTACGACCAGCTGCTGTTCCGCCCGCTGGTGGCATGGGCCGACCGCTTCCGCTTCGAGACGCTGGCGCAGGACAAGCTGCCGCAGTCGTGGCTGCTGGACCTGCTGCGCCGCTCGGCGTGGGTGGGTGCACTGCTGGCGCAGACGGCGGCGCTGGCCGGACGCACGCTGGCGTGGGGCGCGCGCCGCGGGCAGGCCCCGGCGCAGCCGGACAATCCGCGGCGCGCGCTGTGGCTCGGCCGGCTGCGCGACGCCGTGATCGTGCTGGTGGCATTGGCCGCATTGCTGCGCGTGGGCTACTTCGTGCACAGCGAAGTGGGCTGGGCCGAGGTCGGGCATGTGCTGTGGCTCGGCACGATTACGATGGTGCGCGTGGTGGTGCTGATCGCGCTGGCGGCGCTGGTGTGGGTGCCGATCGGCATCCGCATCGGCCTGAACCCGGAGCTGGCGCGCATTGCCCAGCCGATTGCGCAGTTCCTGGCCGCCTTCCCGGCCAACCTGATGTTCCCGCTGGCGGTGATGCTGATCGTGCGCTTCGGACTGAACCCGGAGATCTGGCTGAGCCCGCTGCTGATCTTCGGAACGCAGTGGTACATCCTGTTCAATGTGGTCGCTGGGGCTTCCGGCATTCCCACCGAACTGAAGCTCGCCGCGCGCAACTTTGGCCTGCGTGGCTGGCTGCTGTGGAAGCGCTTCCTGATCCCCGCAGTCTTTCCCAGCCTGCTGACCGGGCTGGTGACGGCCGCCGGCGGCTCATGGAACGCGAGCATCGTGTCCGAGTACGTGACCTGGGGCGACCGCACCATCGTCGCCACCGGGCTCGGCAGCTATATCGCCGAGACCACCGCGCGCGGCGACTTCCCGCGCATTGCGCTGGGCATCGGCGTGATGGCGCTGTTTGTGGTCGGCTTCAACCGGCTGCTGTGGAACCGCCTGTATCAACTCGCGCAAGAGCGCACCCGCTTGTAAGGCAACGATGGCCGAGAACATTGCATCCACCGCCGCCCCCGCCGTGATCGAGCTGCGCGGCGTCGGCAAGATCTTCCGCACCGCCAGCCAGAGCGACCGCGCCGTGCTCGAAGGCGTGGACCTGACGCTGCGCGAGGGCGAGATCGTCGCCATGCTGGGCAAGTCCGGCTCGGGCAAGTCCACGCTGTTGCGCATCATGGCCGGGCTGGTCGGCGCCGACCGCGGCGAGGTGCACTTTCGCGGCGAACGGCTGGCCGGCACCGCCGAGGGCATCGCCATGGTGTTCCAGTCGTTCGCGCTGTTCCCGTGGCTGACGGTGCAGCAGAACGTCGAGCTGGGGCTCGAAGCCCAGGGCGTGCCCAGGGCCGAGCGCGAGCGCCGCGCCGAGGCCGCGATCGACATGATCGGGCTGGCCGGCTTCAACAGCGCGCTGCCGCGCGAGCTGTCGGGCGGCATGCGCCAGCGCGTGGGCATTGCGCGCGCGCTGGTGACCGAGCCGGACCTGTTGCTGATGGACGAAGCCTTCTCGGCCCTGGACGTGCTGACCGGCGAGACCCTGCGCGACGAGATGCTGGCGCTGTGGGAAAGCGGCCGTGCCAATATCAGGAGCATCCTGATCGTCTCGCACAATATCGAAGAGGCGGTGATGATGGCCGACCGCATCGTGATCCTGTCGAGCGACCCGGGCCGCATCCGCGCCGAAGTGCCGGTGGCGCTGCCGCGTCCGCGCAACCGCGACAGCGCGCAGGTGCGCGCGCTGGTCGACGAGATCTACGCGCTGATGACCGCCCCCTCCGCCGAAGCGCGCCTGCCCGCGCAAGCCCCCGCGCGCCAGATCGGCTACCGCCTGCCGGATGCCGACATCAGCCAGATGGAAGCCATCCTCGACCTGCTGTGCGAGGCGCCCTTCAACGGCCGCGCCGACCTGCCGCACCTGGCCGACGAAGCCGGCCTCACCGACGACGAACTGCTGCCCGCCTGCGAAGCACTGCAGCTGGTGAAGCTGGTGGCGATCGAGCGCGGCGATATCACCGCCACCGAGGCCGGCCGCACCTACTATGCCGCCGAGCCGCAGCAGCGCAAGACGATCTTTGGCCAGCAACTGCTCGGCAACGTGGCGCTGGCCGCGCACATCCGCCGCGAGCTGGTGGCCAGCGAAACCGGCGAGATCCGCGAGGAACAGGTGCTGAACGAGCTCGAGCAGTTCCTGAAGGCGGCCGAGGCCGAACGCGTGCTGAGCGTGGCGATCGGCTGGGGACGCTATGGCGAGATCTTTGAATACAGCTACAACAGCGGCATGCTGACACTGCCCGAGGAGGAGCTGCCGCAGGGGCAAGGGGCTTAAGCCACAACCATGGTTTGCTCCCCCGGCCCCTCTCCCGCACGCGGGAGAGGGGAGCAACCCCACGGTCTTCAATCGCGCTGCTAAGCGCGCGCCCGCATGGCGCGGCCGATCGCACCGGTGCGCAGCGCGATCTTGGCCGCATCCTCGCGCAAAGCGCGCAGGCGGCGGTCCAGCACCGCATTGGCCGGACGGCCGGTGGAACTGGCGGTGGGACCGGCCTCATGGCTGGATTCGCCGGCGGCGGCCGCGTGCACCAGCACGTCGGTGCGGCGCTTGTCGGCCGAATCGGCCAGGCGGGCGCGGCGTTCGGCGACGGCGTCTTCGGCGGCCTCGGCAACTTCGGTGCTGACGGTGGCCGCTACCGGTTCGGCATCGGCGACAGCTTCAGCGGGGGTTTCGTCCGGCTTGTCCACGGCCGCAGGCGCTGCCGCCTTGCGTTCCACCGGCGTTTTCCCGCTGCGGATAAAGCCCGCGCCACGACCGCCGCCGCGCTCATCGGCATGCAGCCGCTCGCTGGCCACCTGCAGGCTGTGGCTGGCGGCCTCGGTGGCCTGCTCGATCGCGGCTTCCGCGGCCGGAATATCGAGTTCATCATAGTGCTGGCGCACCTGGATGCGCGCCGACGCCACGTGCGCCGCCACCAGGTAGTTCTGCACGATAAAGCGGTTCAGGTTGTCCACCGCGCGGTGCCGGCTCTTGGGCTCGTCCAGCATGCGCTGGAACGACGAGATCAGCGCCGACAGGTTGTCCATGAACTGCTTGCGCTGCACGCGGTAGGCAAAGTCATCCTTGGTCCGGCGCAGCAGCAGGTCGCGCGTGGCGCCGATATAGCGGCGGTTGGCTTGCAGCACCCCCTCCACCAGCTTAGGGATGGCGCGGTATTCCCAGCTCGGCAGCACAAAGCTGAACAGCGAGGCGATGATGCCGCCGATCACCGTATCCACCAGCCGCTCGCCCGCCACGGTTGGACTCCCCGGCATCAGCAGGTGGATCTGGATCAGCACCTGGATGCAGGCGGCAATCGCGGTATAGCGGTACTTGATGGTCACGAACGCGGCGCTGGCCACCAATGACAGGAACAGCACGCCCAGCAGGATCAGCGGCTGGTGCACCACCTTCAGGATCGCGACCGAGACCACGCAGCCGATCAGCGTGCCGATCACGCGGTCGTTGTAGCGCTGCTTGGTCATGCTGAAGTTGGGCTTCAGGATGACGATGATGGTCAGCAGGATCCAGTAGCTGTGCGACACATAGGGCACGTGCTCGGCGATCCACAGCCCCAGCGACACCGCCATCGAGATCCGCAGCGAGAAACGGAACGCCGGCGAACTCCACTTCAGGTTGTCGCGCAGCACGCTGAACTCATACTTCTGGCGCGTCAGGAACGGCGTCATGTCCGAGCCGGGCAGCACCCTGGCCGGCTCCACCGGCGTGCGCGACGCTTCGTGCAGCTGGCCGACCAGCGTGATCGCGCCGCGCATCATGTCGAGCGTTTCAACCAGCGCCGTCATCGCCGCCGGGTTGATATGGTGGTGGCGCAACTGCGCGATCTCGGCCTCGACCGCGCGCAGGCCCGGGCGGTATTCCACCGTGGCGTACGAGGCGCGGCCGCGCGTGACCTCGTAGGCAATCTCTTCCACGTCCTTGCACATCTGCAGCACCAGCCCGCGCAGGTGGTCCAGCACCGGCGTGCCGGCAAAGGTCTGGCGCAGCAGCGGATAGTCGGTGTTGGTCGACAGGATGTACTCGTACAGGTCGAGCATGCGCATGTGCACCTGCACCAGCAGCCCGTCATGCGGGGTGCGGTTGCCGCGCAGCACCAGGTCGCGCGCGGCCTGCTGGCGCTCGGCCACCACGATCTGCTGGCGCACCAACTGGTTGAACTGGGCCTCATAGTCGTTGCCGGCGTCGTAGAAGCCGGCCTTGATCTCAAGATAGCCGGCCAGCTCATACAACGATTCGGCCAGCACCTGCTGCTTGGTGCGGCGCTCGGTGATCCAGCTCACCAGCATCGCATAGCCGAGATAAGCGACCGCGCCGATGCTGAACAGCGCCGCGTGCTCCAGCGCGCGCCGCACCAGGAAGTCTTCGTTGATGGTCAGCGTCATCACGAACAGCGCCGCGAACTGCAGCGGCAGCGTCTTGTTGCCGTACACCGTCATCATGCCGGCCAGGAACGTCACCAGCACCAGCAGGAACGGCATCACGCGCGGGAACGGCGTGGCCAGCGCCACCACCAGCGTGACCACGCTGCACAGCAGCACGCTGGCCAGCATCTCGTTGAACTTGTGGCTCAGGGGGCTGGGCAGGTCCATCAGGCTAGTGCACAGCGCCCCCATCGACACCACCATGGCGGTGGGCAGGTCGCTGAAGTGCAGCGCGATCAGCGTGGCGCCGATCACCCCGGTGGCCGAGCGCAGCCCCCGGTAGACGTAGTGCGAATACAGGAAGGTGCGGGGATCGTGCGCGTATTGCATGCAGCGGGGGCGATGGAGTGCGGTGGCGGCTGTGGCAGCGGAAGACTAGTTCACTGGCCCAGCCAGCGCGAGCGTGCCGCGTGCCGTCCGCTCTCGAGCTTCACCTTGAACTGCGCCGCCGGCTCGCGCGCCAGCGTCACCGGCAGCACCTGCAGCTCGTCGCGGCGGAAGGCGTGCAGCTCGACGCGGTCGCCGGTACGGTAGCGCGCCAGCAGCTTGTCGATCTGGCCCGGCGCCACGCGCAGCCCGTCGATCGCCACCAGCAGGTCGCCGGCGGACAGGCCCGCGGCCTGCGCCGCGCCGCCGTCGAACACCTGCGCCACGCGCACCCAGCCCTCATCGCTCTTGACCTTGATGCCCAGCGCCGCGGTGCGCGCCGGCTTCTGCGCCTCGGCCTTGACGCCGAAGGTCCTGAACAGCGCCGGCAGCGGCAGCTCGCCCGTGCCTTCGGTCAGCGAGCGCAGCAGCGGCCCCATGCGCAGACCGGTGACTTCATCGAACAGTGCATGGACCTCGGCCTCGGTCACGCCGCGCTGCACCGCGCCCGGCGCGTAGAAGCCGCGGCCGTAGCGGCGCCACAGCGCTCGCATGACATCGTCCAGCGAGCGTCGCCCGCGGGTCTTGTCGCGGATGGTCAGGTCCAGCGCCAGCGCCACCAGCGAACCCTTGGTGTAGTAGCTGACGATGGCGTTGGCGGCGTTCTCGTCCTGGCGGTAGTACTTGGTCCAGGCATCGAAGGAGCTTTCCGCCACGCTCTGCTTGGTGCGGCCGCTGCCGCGCAGCACGCCGTTCCAGGTCTTGGCCAGCATCTCGACGTATTGCTCGTCGGTAATGCAGCCGGAGCGCACCAGCACCAGGTCGTCGTAGTAGCTGGTGAAGCCCTCGAACAGCCACAGCAGCGGGGTATGGGTTTCCTCGGCCAGCCGGTACGGCACGAACGCGGCCGGCTTGATGCGCTTGACGTTCCAGGTGTGGAAATACTCGTGGCTGCACAGCCCGAGGAAGGTGCGGTAGCCCTCGCTGGTGTCGCTGTCGCCGCGCACCGGCAGGTCATTGCGCGCGCATATCAGCGCTGTGCTGGCGCGGTGTTCCAGGCCGCCGTAGCCGTCGGTGGTGACCATCGTCATGAAGACGTAGCGGCGGTTGCTGTCCAGGAACGGCGCCTGCGCGGTCTTGGGTTCGAACAGCCGGATCTGCGTTTCGCAGATGCGCTTCAGGTCGCGGCACACGCGCTCGAGGTCGAGCTGCGGCACGCGCCCGGTGAAGACCACGTCGTGCTGCGCGCCGCAGGCGCGGAAGCTGGCCAGCTGGAAGGTGCCCATCTCGACCGGATGGTCGACCAGCTCATCGTAGTCGGCCACCTGGTAGCGGCCGAAGCCGTAGCGCTTCGCGCCCGCGCGGCCCGGCGCCTCGCGCATGGCGGTGGCCACGCGCCAGCCGCGATAGGCCTCGCCGGCGGGCGCATGGATATCGACGGTGCATGGCCGCTCGGCCTGCCCGTCCACGCACAGGAACACCGAGCTGCCGTTGAAGAAGCCGTGGGTGGTGTCCAGGTGCGCCGCGCGCACCGACAGGTCCCAAGCATAGACCTCGTAGCTGAGCGTCAGCGGGCCGTCGGCCAGGCTGACCGGCGCGGCCTGCCAGCGCTGCTTGTCGAGCTTGGTCAGGCTGACCTCGCGCCCGCCCGCGTCGGCGCGGATGCGCACGATATTGCGCGCGAAGTCCCGGATCATGTAGCTGCCCGGGATCCAGGCCGGCAGCGAGAAACACTGGCCGGCGGGATCGGGCTCGCTCACGGTAACGGTGACGGCAAACAGGTGCGCTTCAGGCTGAAGCGGGGCAATGGCGTAGCGGATCGGCGTCATGGGCTGGATTGTAACGTCGGCGCCTGCGGGCGGCGCCGACGCGGTGGTGCATCAGGGCGACGGTGCCCGATCAGCCGCGATTCACATCCACCACCACGCGCCCCCGCATGCCGCCTTCCATGATCTTGCGGCCCGCCTCGATCGCATCGCCCAGGCCGATCTCGCGCGTCAGCGCATTGAGCCGGTCCGGCTCCAGGTCGCTGGCCAGGCGCTGCCAGGCCTGCTCGCGCAGCGGCATCGCCGCCATCACGCTGTCGATGCCGTGCAAGGTGATGCCGCGCAGGATGAACGGCGCCACCGACCCCGGGAAGTCCAGGCCCTGCGCCAGCCCGCACGCCGTCACCACGCCGCCGTAGCACACCTGGGCGCAGGCATTGACCAGCGTGTGCGAGCCGACCGAGTCGACCACCGCGGCCCAGCGCTCTTTCTGCAGCGGCTTGCCGGGCACGCCCAGTTCGGCGCGGTCGATCACGTCATCGGCGCCCAGCGCCTTCAGGAAATCCGTTTCCCTGGTCTTGCCGGTCGAGGCCACCACCTTGTAGCCAAGCTTGCTCAACAGCGAGATCGCCACCGTCCCCACCCCGCCCGAGGCGCCGGTCACCAGCACCTCGCCATCGCCCGGGCGCACCGGGCCGTTGACGCCGCCGCGCTCCAGCGCCAGCACCGACAGCATCGCGGTATAGCCCGCGGTGCCGATCGCCATGGCCTGGCGCGTGGTGAAGGCGTCGGGCAGGCGCACCAGCCAGTCGCCCTTCAGGCGCGCGCGCTGCGCCAGGCAGCCCCAGTGCGTCTCGCCCACGCCATAGCCATTGAGCACCACCTTGTCGCCAGCCTTCCAGCGCGGGTGCGCGGACTCCAGCACCGTGCCGGCGCCGTCGATGCCCGCCACCATCGGCCACTTGCGCACCACCGGCGAGCGGCCCGTGATCGCGAGCCCGTCCTTGAAATTGATGGTGGAGTAATCGACGGCAACCAGCACATCGCCGTCGGCGGGCAGCTGCGCGTCGTCGAGCGTGGCGATACTGGCCTGGGTGGCGCCGTCGGCCTGGGTCAGCAGCAATGCCTGGAAGGTCATGGTGTCTCCTTTGTCGCCTGCCGGCGATCGCATGGAATCAGGGAAAAGGCAGAAAGCAGAACGGCCGGACAAGTCCGGCCGTCGATCGGGCCGGGACAGGTCCGGCGCGCGCTTATTTCTTGATGCTGGCGAGCTTGCGTTCCAGCGTGGCGACGTCCGCCGCGCCGGGGATGCGGGTGCCGTCGGTGAAGAACACCGCCGGCGTGCCGGTCACGTTCAGGCTGTGGCCCAATGCCAGGTTCTCTTCCAGCGGGGTCTTGCAGCTGCCGTTGCCGCTCAGCGCCACCTGCTTGAGCATCCAGTCGCGCCAGGCCTTGGTGCGGTCAGAAGCGCACCAGACCTGCTTGGCCTTGGCTTCGGAATCCGGCGACAGCACCGGGTACAGGAAGGTGTACACGGTGATGTTGTCCATCTGCTGGAAGGTCTGCTCGATGCGCTTGCAGTAGCCGCAGTTGGGGTCGGAGAACACCGCCACCTGGCGGCTGCCATCGCCCTTGGTCCACTTGATCGCGCGCGCCAGCGGCAGGTCCGACCACTTGATGCGGTTGATCTCGGCCAGCCGCTCTTCGGTCAGGTTGGCGCCGGTGCGGGTGTCGATCATCTCGCCGTTCAGGATGTAGCGGCCTGAGGCGTCGGTATAGACCACCTGCCCGCCGATATTGGCCTCGAACAGGCCCGGCACCGGGGTCTTGCTCACGCTCTTCACTTCGGCGCGGCCGCCCAGCACCTTCTGCAGCGACTCCTTGATGCGGTCGGTGCCGGGCTCGCTGGCAGCCATGGCATGCAGCGCGAAACCCGCCGCGGCCAGCCCGCCGGCGATGGCGGTGATCGCGGCGCTGATGGCGGGGCGGCGGCGCAGGAATGAGAACATGTGGGCTCCAGAGTATTCGGTAAAGGGATCGGATCGTGGGTGCGGCCGCGGTCAGCCGAGCGCGCGCGCGATCAGGAAGCGCTTGAGCAAGGACTGTCCGCCGACCGCGCGCATGCCGGTGTTGCGCACCACGCGCGCCACGCCGCCCGGCAGCGAGAACAGCCGGTGCAGGCCGTCGGTGGCCGCGGTCAGCGACAACAGGTCGGTGGCGCGGGCGCGCTCGTAACGGCGCAGCAGGCGCAGGTCGCCCTCGCTGCGGAAAGGTTCTTTGTCGGCCATCACGCGGCCAAGTTCCGCCACGTCGCGCAGGCCCAGGTTCATGCCCTGCCCGGCCAGCGGATGCACCACGTGGGCGGCGTCGCCCACCAGCGCCACGTGCGGCTGCACGAAGTGGTCGGCACGCTGCAGCACCAGCGGGAAGCCTTGCGCCGGGGTCACGCAGCGCAGCGCGCCGAACTGCGCGCCGATCGCGCCGCTGGCGCCCTGCATCACGGTGGCGGCCAGGGCCTCGGGCGACAGCGCCAGCAGTTCGTGCGCGTGGGCCTCGTCGGCGGACCAGACCATCGACACATGGTTGTCCGGCAGCGGCAGTATCGCCAGCACTTCGCCGTTGGCGGGTTCCTCGTCGGCCATCAGCTTTTCGGGCGCGCCCAGGAACCACTGCCACGCGGTTTCGTGGTGCGACCGCTCGCAGGCAAAATTGGCGACCACGCCCAGCTGGCGGTACTTGCGCGTGCTGACGCCGATATGGCATTGCTGGCGCAGCCAGGAGCGCGCGCCGTCGGCGCCGACCACGCAGGCCGTGCGCAGCTTTTCGCCATTGCCCAGGGTCAGCGTGACACCGTCCGGATCGCGCTCGAACGCGCTCGCCGTGGCGTCGTGCCAGGTCACTTGATGCTGAAAGCCCAGCGCCGTATCCAGTGCGCGCTCGACGTGGCCGGATTCGATGATCCACGCCAGCTGCGGCACCGCGGCCGCGTAGGCCGAGAAGTGCAGGTCCCCGTCCAGGCTGGGCGAAGTCTCGGCCGCGCTGACATCGCCGAACACGCGCATGTCACGCACCGGCTGGATCCGCGCCGGGTCCAGCGCTTCCCAGACGCGCATGCGCTCCAACAGCGCGTGCGAGCTGGCCGAGAAGGCATAGATACGGCTGTCCCAGTCATCCGGCCCGGCCGGCGCGCGGCCGCTGGCGCGGGGCGGCCTGGGCGCGACCAGCGCCACGTCCATGCCCTGCTGGCCCAGCAGCAGCGCGCAGGACTTGCCGACGATGCCGCCGCCGACGACAGCAACCTGGAAAGCGGAAGAGTTGCGCGCAGACGGGCGCGCGGACGCGTGGGATCGGGTCATGGCTGGATTATAGCCACATCACTCCTGGCCCTGCCCCACGCCCGCATGCCCCGACCATGCAGGCCGATGGCGAAGCCCCCTTCCGCTAGAATACGGGTTTTGCAATTTCCCGCCTTCTACCATGAGCCTCCAATGCGGCATCGTCGGCCTGCCCAACGTCGGCAAGTCCACGCTGTTCAATGCCCTGACCAAGGCCGGCATCGCCGCCGAAAATTACCCGTTCTGCACCATCGAACCCAATGTGGGCGTGGTCGAAGTGCCGGATCCGAGGCTCGCCAAGCTGGCGGAGATCGTCAAGCCGGAGCGCGTTCTGCCGGCCGTGGTCGAGTTCGTCGATATCGCCGGCCTGGTGGCGGGCGCCTCCAAGGGTGAAGGCCTGGGCAACCAGTTCCTGGCCAATATCCGCGAATGTGACGCCATCACCCACGTGGTGCGCTGCTTCGAGGACGACAACGTGATCCACGTGGCCGGCAAGGTGGACCCGCTGTCGGACATCGAAGTGATCAACACCGAACTCGCGCTGGCCGACCTGGCCACCGTCGAGAAGGCCCTGGCCCGCTACATCAAGCCGGCCCGCGCCGGCGACAAGGAAGCCCTGCGCCTGGTCGCCGTGCTGGAAAAGGCGCAAGCCGTGCTGGACCAGGCCAAGGCCGTGCGCACCCTGGACCTGGCGCCCGAAGAGTGGGAAGCCATCCGCCCGTTCTGCCTGATCACCGCCAAGCCGACCATGTACGTCGCTAACGTGCGTGAAGACGGCTTCGAGAACAACCCGCACCTGGACGCCGTGCGCGAGCACGCCAAGCTGACCAATTCCCCCGTGGTGTCCGTCTGCGCCGCCATCGAAGCCGAGATCGCCGACCTGGACGACGCCGACAAGGCCGAATTCCTGGCCGACCTGGGCATGGAAGAACCCGGCCTGGACCGTGTGATCCGCGCCGGCTTCAAGCTGCTCGGTCTGCAGACCTATTTCACCGCCGGGGTCAAGGAAGTGCGCGCCTGGACCATCCACGTCGGCGACACCGCCCCCAAGGCAGCCGGCGTGATCCACACCGACTTCGAACGCGGCTTTATCCGCGCGCAGACCATCGCCTATGAAGACTTCATCAGCTTCAAGGGTGAGACCGGCGCGAAGGAAGCCGGCAAGATGCGGGCGGAAGGGAAGGAGTATGTGGTGAAGGATGGGGATGTGATGAACTTCCTGTTCAACGTCTGACCGGCAGACCTCGTGAAATAGCCACCGCATGCGGTGGCTATTTTCTTTGGGCCGGGGCACATCACTTTCGCCTCACAACCTCTCCATCCCCTTCCCCCGCAACCCCACCAGCAGCGCCTGCCCGTCCGCCCCCACGCGGAACTCCCCATACTGCGCCTGCGCGAACCGCTCGCCCTGCCCCTCCTGGAAGAAATACGCATCGGTCGACACCTGCACCTGCATGCCGCCCCAGCGCGAGCGGGCGACCTGGTAGCGCAGCAGTTGCTCCCCTGCTGCCAGCGGCTCGCCACCGTGCACGCGTACGAAGCTGGCTACGCCCTGTTCGTCACTGCGGATCACCGCCACGCCATCGCGTGGAGGCCGGTCGTCCTGCTTCCGCATCTGAGCGGCGCGGATCATGTTGCCGATCTCTAAGTTCAGCGCCATATAGTCGCCCTGCATCAGCGAGCGCGGGTCGACCGGGGCGAGCTTGAGGTAGACGGTTTCACCGCGCGCCAGCAGGCGCTCCTTGCCGGCGATGCCGGCGGCGGCAAGTGCCAGCGTCAGGGCCCAGGCGATCAGGATCCAGCGTTTCATGCGGCCTCCATCTTGGTGCGGCCCAGCAGCCAGTAACGGCCTGCCAGCAGCAGTACGCCAGCCGCGGCAAGCGTGGCGGACTTGGCCAGCAGCGTCCAGTGCAGCGCGCTGTAGTACCAGATAAAGCCGATAGCGATGCTGGCGATGCCCAGGCCCAGCCACGGCATCGACGCGCGGCGCAGGGCCAGGCCGAGCGCGAGAACCCCTGCCACGACTGCGGGCGCGGCGGCCATCAGCGCGCCGAAGGCCGCCACGCCAGCAAGGACGGCGCCCTGTACGGCGGGGCTGAGTGCCAGCCGGCGGCATTCGGCGAGCGCGAAGCCGGCCAGCACCAGCGTGGCCAGCCCGCCAGCGACCCAGTGCGCCAGCGGGATACGTCCGGCTTCCGGGCCGCCCAGCCAGGCCAGCGGATGGCTCATGCCGGTGACGACCAGTGCAACGGCCAGCGTGAACAGCAGCGTCGCGTCGGCCAGCGGTTCCAGCAGCGTGTGGCGGCCGGCCGCGCACAGGCGTGCTTCGGCCAGCGTGAAACCCGTCACCAGCGCGCAGCCGAGCGGCACCAGCCAGCCGAGGGACCATGTCAGCAACAGCCAGTCCTTCGGCTCGCTGCCGGCCAGGACGAGATGCATGGCGCCTGCCAGCCCGATCCATGCGCCCACCGCGCACAGCAGCCGGTGCAGCCGGTTGGGGACCAGCAAGGCGAGCGCTGCCTCGAACAGTGCCAGTCCGGCCCAGAAGCCTGCGCTCTCGGTGACGCGCGTGAAGCCCAGGGCCTCGGCCAGCCCGAACACGGCCATGCCCTGCCCGCTCAGGCTCACGGCCAGCGCGAACTGCCCCGCGGCAATGCCGCCGCCACGCCAGTACAGCAGCGCGGCCAGCGCGATCATGGCCAGGCCGGTCACCGCCATGGCGATGCCGTTCTCGCGCGCGGCGACGAAGACGGTGCCGACCAGGAAGAGCTGGAAGAACAAGGCGCCGAGCCAGCCCGCCGCGCCCATCAGGCAGCGCACGGCCCAGGGGGTGTGGGTGTGGTCGGGCCGCTCACCCTGTACCTCGCCGCCTGCAGCGAGATCCTGCCAGAGCCGTTGCTCGGTCTGCAGTTCGGTCGTCATGCCTGCTCCAGTTGGCCACGCCAGGCACGCATCAGCCAGGCGGCCGCGCCGGCGGCAAGGCCGACGGTCACCAGCCCGAGCAGCAGGAAGGCGCCGAAATCGTCCTTGCCCTCGAACAGCACCTTGGCGATCGCGGCCACCGCCAGCACGATGCCGGTCAGGCAGGCCAGGCTCAGCACCACGATGTCGAAGGCGCGCTGGCGGAACCACCAGACCAGGGCGGCCAGTACCACCAAGGCCAGCGCGAATGCGGCGCCGTCGAAGTGGCTGTCCAGCAGGCTGGCCAGCCCCAGCGAGCCGGCGTGCACACAGGCCAGCGCGGCCAGCATGCGGCTGCCGGTCTGCCCGCGCAAGCCCAGCGCGGGCGCCCTGGCGCACAGCAGCTGCCACAGCACCAGTTGCAGCACCACCGCGCCCAGCAGCGCCAGCGTGGCGGTGCGCATATGACGCGTATCGAACAGCAGCGCGAACACGCCTTCGACACCGAAGCGGATGCTGAAATAGCGCAGCAACGCCACGTTGCCGACCACGATCACCAGCCACCAGTGTGGTGCGGCGCGCGCCGCCAGCGCCCAGGGCACCGCCAGCAACGCCCATAGCGCAAACAGCTGCCAGGCGTCGGCGCCGGTCTGGTAGGTCTGCCCGATCACCGCGAGCAGCACGCCGGCGACGACCTGCGCGCCGCCCAGCGCGGCGCGGCCCGCGGTGTCGCCAGCCGGGCGCAGCCAGGCAAAGGCGGCGAGCAGCGTGAGCGCGCCGGCCAGCAGGCCGAACTTGGAAAACTTGTGGAGGTCCTGCCAGTTGAAGGCGAAGAACACGATCACGCCCGCGCACAGCAGCGCGGTGCCCAGCGCCATCAGCGCCGTGTCCAGCCAGCGGCGCCAGTCGCTGGCGACGGGCTCGGTGCGCGCCCACGGCTCAGGGACGCCAGCCGCGTCCAGGCGCCCCAGTGCGCGCCAGTCGGCCAGTGCCCGGCGGATGGCGCGCCGTTCGCCGTTGGCTACGGTGGGTGTGCCTTGCATGCTCGCCCTTGCGTGCTGAGATGACGGGGACTTTAGCAAAGCGGCGCGGGGGCCGCACCTGTTCCGTGGGAGGGGGTGGTGCGGTCGCGCTCTAATCTATGCCCGGCCCGCGCGGGCCGGTATGCTGTGGTTTTCTCGTCCTTCGCCCGTTCCATGACTCTCGGAATCCTTGCTGCCATCCATGATGAAGTCGATGGCCTGGTAGCCGCCATGCGCCATGACGACAGCCGCGCCACGGTGCGCACGATCGGCATGCGCGACTACTATGCCGGCCAGCTGTTCGGGCAGCCGTGCGTGCTGGTGCTGGCGCGCATGGGCAAGGTGGCGGCGTCGGCGACCACCGTCACGCTGATCCGCGAGTTCGGCGCGACGCAGATTGTCTTCACCGGGCTGGCCGGGGGCATCGGCGCCGGCACCAATGTCGGCGACATCGTCATCGCCGACCGCACCATCCAGCATGACCTCGACGCACGCCCGTTCTTCGGCCGCCATGAAGTGCCGCTGCTGGACCGTGCCGAGTTCCCGGCCGACCCGGCGCTGACCGCCGAGCTGGAAGCCGCCGCGCGCGAATTTCTGCAGCTGGACCTGCCTGCCGAGGTGCCGCGCGAGGTGCTGGAACGATTCGGCGTGGCCGCGCCGGCGCTGCACCACGGAATGATCGCCAGCGGCGACCAGTTCATCGGCTCACCGGCGGCGGTGACGGAGTTGCGTGAGCGGCTGCCCGGATTGCTGGCGGTGGAAATGGAAGGCGCCGCGGTGGCGCAGGTCTGCCACGAATACGGCGTGCCGTATGCCGTAATGCGGACCATTTCGGACCGGGCCGACGATAGCGCCCATGTGGACTTCGCGGCATTCCTGAAGGATGTGGCCAGTCACTATTCCAGCGGCGTGCTGCGCCGGCTGCTGGCGGGAAGAGCCAAGGCCGACATTGCCCAATCGCCGGTCCGCTTCTGATCGCGATCATGCGGCGAGCGGATTCCCGCCGCCGCGATCAGTTCTGTTCTTACCGCCCGCGCGGCCGCACTGCACCCCAGGCCCCCACCAGCAGCGCCGAACCGGCGATCACCGCCAGCCAGCTGCTGAGCTGCCCGTCGATAAACAGGTGCAAGGCGCGGCCGCCATAGAAAGCGCCCGCCGCACCCGCCGCGCCCAGCACCAGCGCGGCCGGCAGGGTCACCACGCGCCCTGCCGGATGCAGCCGGCGCGCCGCCAGCCCCACCAGCAAACCCACGATCAAGGTGCCCAGCATCCGCTTCTCCTGTGTTGTCAGCATCACAGCCGCAAGGGCTGCGGCGTAACGATACTGCAATCCGGCCCCGCGCCTGCAATTAGCGATCCCGGCGGTATAATGGCATCCGGTCCGGCCACGCGCCGGACCGTACCCGTCCCCTACAAATGCAACTGCTCGCGATCGGCATCAATCACACAACGGCACCCGTCTCGCTGCGCGAGCGGGTAGCGTTTCCGCTCGAGCAGATCAAGCCCGCGCTGGGTGCGCTGCGCTCCCACCTGTCGGGGCGCAGCGGCACCGAAGCCGCCATCCTGTCCACCTGCAACCGCACCGAGATCTACTGCGCGACCGACGTCCTGACACCGGGCACGGATGGTTTCGAGCACACCCTGCGCTGGCTGTCGCAGCACCACAACGTGCCCGCGGGCGAACTGGCGCCGCACCTGTACGCGCTGCCGCAGTCCGAAGCCGTGCGCCATGCCTTCCGCGTGGCCAGCGGCCTGGATTCGATGGTGCTGGGCGAGACCCAGATCCTGGGCCAGCTCAAGGACGCCGTGCGCACCGCCGGCGAAGCCGGCTCGCTGGGCACGTACCTGAACCAGCTGTTCCAGCGCACCTTCGCGGTGGCCAAGGAAGTGCGCGGCCAGACCGAGATCGGCGCGCACTCGGTGTCGATGGCAGCGGCCGCGGTGCGGCTGGCGCAACGGATTTTTGAAAGCGTCTCGACCCAGCGCGTGCTGTTTATCGGCGCGGGCGAGATGATCGAACTGTGCGCCACGCACTTCGCCGCGCAGCAGCCGCGTCAGATCGTGGTGGCCAACCGCACCGTGGAACGCGGCGAAAAGCTCGCCGAGCAGCTCTCCGGCCAGGGCCTGACCGCCAACGCGATCCGCCTGACGGACCTGGGCGAGCGCCTGCATGAGTTCGATATCGTGGTGTCCTGCACCGCCAGCTCGCTGCCGATCATCGGTCTGGGCGCGGTGGAGCGCGCGGTCAAGCGCCGCAAGCACCGCCCCATCATGATGGTCGACCTGGCCGTGCCGCGCGACGTGGAGCCCGAAGTCGCGCGCCTGGACGACGTCTTCCTGTACACCGTCGACGATCTCGGCGCGATCGTGCGTGAAGGCAACGCGATGCGCCAGGCCGCGGTCGCGCAGGCCGAAGCCATCATCGAAAGCCGGGTGCAGAACTTCATGCACTGGCTGGAAACCCGCAGCGTGGTGCCGGTCATCCGCGAACTGCAGACCAGCGGCGAAGCCATCCGCCAGGCTGAACTGGAACGCGCGCGCCGCATGCTGGCACGCGGCGACGACCCTGAAGCCGTGTTGGAGGCCCTCTCCGGCGCGCTGACCCGCAAGTTCCTGCACGGCCCCACCCACGCGCTGAACCATACCCAGGGCGAAGACCGCGAGGCGCTGCTGCGCCTGGTGCCGGGCCTGTTCCGCCACAGCAGCCACTCCGAGCGCTAGCCGCTCTGCCCTTGCGCCGCGCGCCCTGCCGCGCCGGCACGCCGCCGCCCGTCCACGGGTAGCCCCGGCCCCTGGCCCACCTCTTTCCCCCGCATCCGATGAAAGCCAGCATGCTTGCCAAGCTCGACCAACTGGCCGAGCGACTCGATGAAGTCAACGCCCTGCTCGCGCGCGAAGACGCGACCGCCAAGATCGACCAGTACCGCAAGCTCAGCCGCGAACATGCCGAGTTGTCGCCGGTGGCCGAGCAATACGGCCAGTACCGCCAGGCGCAGGACGACCTGGCCACCGCGCAGGCGCTGCTGGACGATCCGGAGATGAAGGACTTTGCCGCCGACGAGATCGCCAGCGCGCGCGCGCGGCTGGAAGCCCTGGAAGCGAGCCTGCAGCGCCTGCTGCTGCCCAAGGACCCCAACGACGACCGCAACCTGCTGCTGGAAATCCGCGCCGGCACCGGCGGCGAGGAAAGCGCACTGTTCGCCGGCGACCTGCTGCGCATGTACACGCGCTATGCCGAACGCCAGCGCTGGCAGGTCGAAGTGATGAGCGAATCGGAATCAGACCTGGGCGGCTACAAGGAAGTGATCGTGCGCATCGCCGGCGACGCGGCATTCTCCAGGCTGAAGTTCGAATCAGGCGGCCACCGCGTGCAGCGCGTGCCGGCGACCGAGGCGCAGGGGCGCATCCATACCTCGGCCTGCACGGTCGCGGTCATGCCCGAAGCCGATGAAGTGGGCGAAGTCGAGATCAACCCGGCCGACCTGCGCATCGACACCTTCCGCGCCTCGGGCGCGGGCGGCCAGCACGTCAACAAGACCGATTCCGCGGTGCGCCTGACCCACCTGCCGACCGGCATCGTGGTCGAGTGCCAGGACGACCGCAGCCAGCACCGCAACAAGGACAAGGCGATGAAGGTGCTGGCGGCCCGCATCAAGGACATGCAGACGCGCGCCGCGCAGGCCAAGGAGGCCAGCACGCGGCGCAACCTGATCGGCTCGGGCGACCGCAGCGACCGCATCCGCACCTACAACTTCCCGCAGGGGCGGGTGACCGACCACCGCATCAACCTGACGCTGTACAAGATCGACATGATCATGGACGGCGACATGGATGAACTGCTGTCGGCGCTGGCCTCCGAGCATCAGGCTGATCAGCTGGCAGCGCTTGGCGAAGGTGCGTAAGCGCCACTAAACCCATCCGCAAAAGACTTCCGCCACGAACACCGCGTAAAGTCGCCGATATCTTTGTATTTCTTGTAAATGCTTGAAACAGCACTGGTAGGGGTAAGGCGGCTGTCTATAATCGATTTCGACCGGCAAACGGAGAATGGTGCCGGCGTAGTCTCTCCCGAGAACATACCTAGGACGAAATCATGAAAAAACTGCTCGCGCTGTTGATGATCACCGCGGCCATGGCCGCTTGCAGCAAGAAGGAAGAAGCCCCGCCTGCCGCCTCGAACGCCGAGAGCGCCATGCAAAGCGCCGCTGAATCCGCCAAGGCCGCCGCGAGCGATGCCGCCGCTGCCGCCAGCAACGCCGCTGACGCAGCCAAGTCCGCCGCCAGCGGTGCTGCAGCCGACGTCTCGGCCGCCGCCGAAAAGGCCAAGGAAGACGCCGGTCACGCCATGGCAAATGCCAAGCAGGCCGCCAAGGATGCCGTCAACACGGGTGCCGACAAGGCCAAGGACGCCGTCAATAAGTAATCGTCCGGGCGGGGGCATTGCGCCACCCGCTGTCGATGAGCGGTACACTGGCGCCAAGCTGGAAGTCCCGCCCCAAAGCCCCGCCAGGCCTTTGCGCCGGTGGGGTTTTTTGTAGCCGGCAAAAGAACCGTCCCCTCCCTTTCGATGTCTTCCCCAAACTCTGCCGCGCTGCCGGCGACCCCCACGCTGCGCGAAGCCCAGACCCTCGCCGCCATGGCCGGGTTGCCTGCCCTGGAAGTGCGCATGCTGCTGACGCATGTTACCGGCCTGAGCCGCACCCAGCTGATCACGCGTGACACCGACACCCTCACCATCGCCCAGCGCGACGCCTTTGCCACGCTGCTGGCGCGGCGGCTGGCGGGCGAGCCGATGGCCTACCTGATCGGCGAGCGCGAATTCTTCGGCCGCAAGTTCCGGGTCACGCCTGACGTGCTGATCCCGCGGCCCGATACCGAGGTCGCCGCCGAAGCCTCGCTGGCGCGGCTGGCCGAGGTGCCGCAGCCGACCGTGCTGGACCTGGGCACGGGCTCGGGCATCCTGGCCGTGACGCTGGCGCGCGAGCGCCGCGATGCGCAAGTCTGGGCCACCGACATCTCGCCCGGCGCGCTGATGGTGGCGCAGGACAACGCCAGCGCGCTCGGCGCCGACCGCATCCACTTCCTGGTATCTGACTGGTACGCGGCGCTGCCGGCGGGCCTGCGCTTCCACCTGATCGTCAGTAATCCGCCCTATATCGCCGAGGGCGACCCGCACCTGGCCGAAGGCGACCTGCGCTTCGAACCGATCGACGCGCTCACCGACCACGACGACGGCCTGTCCGACCTGCGGGTCATCGTCGCCGGTGCCGGCGCCCGGCTGCTGCCTGGCGGCTGGCTGCTGATGGAGCATGGCTACGACCAGGCGCAGGCCACCCGCCAGCTGCTGGAGGACGCCGGTTTCACCGGGGTCTTCACCGCCCGCGACCTGGCCGGCCTGGAACGCTGCACCGGCGGGCGCTGGCCAGGCGCTCAGCCCGGCGGCATCACTGCCGCTCACTGAAGCCCGGCGGCGATTCCGGTAAAATCGTTGTCAGATCCCCGCCACCGGCCAGGCCGCGTGGTGTCCCATTCCCCCCAGGCGGCGCCCGCGACACGGCATCGCCCCACTGAAAAGCAAACCATGAGCGACGTGCAGCAAAAGATCGATCAGATCGTCAAGGGCAACCCGGTAGTCCTGTTCATGAAGGGCACCGCGCAATTCCCGATGTGCGGCTTCTCGGGCCGCGCCATCCAGATCCTGAAGGCCTGCGGCGTGGACGCGCCCACCACGGTCAACGTGCTGGATGACGAAGGCGTGCGCCAGGGCATCAAGGAATACGCCAACTGGCCGACCATCCCGCAGCTCTACGTGAACGGTGAGTTCATCGGCGGCTCGGACATCATGATGGAGATGTACCAGAACGGCGAACTGCAAACCCTGCTGAAGGGCTGAGTTCCTTTATGTCCGTGACTGGCGGCACACCCAAACGGCTGATCGTCGCCATCACGGGCGCCACCGGCGCCATCTACGGCGTGCGCCTGCTGCAGGTGCTGCGCGCGGCGCCTTCCGTGGAAACCCATCTGCTGATTTCGCCGGCTGGCGTGATGAACCTGCAGCACGAGCTGGACATCAGCCGTGCCGAGGTGGAGGCACTGGCCAGCGTCGTGCACAACGTGCGCGACATCGGTGCGACCATCGCCAGCGGCTCGTTCCGCGCACAGGCGATGGTGGTGGCCCCCTGCTCCATGCGCACGCTGGCGGCGATAGCGCACGGCCTGTCCGACAACCTGATCACGCGCGCCGCCGACGTCACGCTCAAGGAGCGGCGCAAGCTGGTGCTGATGGTGCGGGAAACGCCGCTGAACCTTGCGCACCTGCGCAATATGACGGCGGTGACGGAAATGGGCGGGATCGTGTTCCCGCCGGTGCCGGGTTTCTACCAGAAGCCACAGAGCATTGCCGAACTGGTCGACCATACGGTCGGGCGCGTGCTCGACCTGGTGGACTTGCCGGAGATCGGCCAGACGCTCGCGCCCAGCTGGGGCGGGCTGAATAGCCGGGCTGGCGACGCCGCCGGCAACTGAAATGCCACCGGCGCGCAGCCTCTCTCTACGCGCCGGCATCCTCCTGCATCATCCTGCCAACGGCTGCCTTTACCAGTGGCGGTATCCCCGGCCGTAGTAGCCATAGCCACCGTAATAGTACGGCCGCGGTGCCACCACGACCGGCGCCGGGGCCACGTACACCGGCGCAGGGCCGACCGCGGGGCCGGCGGGCGTGGGATAGACGGCGCAGCCGCCCAGCAGGGTGACGGATGCCGCTGCGGCAGCCAGTCCAATCGTCAGCATTCTCATGATTTGTCCTTGGGGTCGGAACGGGCATGTGCCTGCCCTGCTGACGTTATACGGGCAGAAACCGTAATACGGCGTCAAAGGCGTGTAAGGCTTGTTACCGTTCCCTACGCGCCTTGTAACACATCCAGAGATGCCGTCAGATCTCGAACCGTATCCCCTGCGCCAGCGGCAGCGAATCGCCATAGTTGATGGTGTTGGTGGCGCGGCGCATATAGCCCTTCCACGCATCCGATCCCGACTCGCGGCCCCCGCCGGTCGCCTTTTCCCCACCGAAGGCGCCGCCGATCTCCGCGCCGCTGGTGCCGATGTTGACGTTGGCGATGCCGCAGTCGCTGCCTGCCGAGGACAGGAAGCGCTCGGCCTCGCGCATCGATTCCGTGAAGATGCACGACGATAGCCCGTGCGCCGCGGCATTGTTCAGCGCGATGGCCTCGTCCAGCGTGGTGTACGGCATCATGTACAGGATCGGCGCGAAGGTTTCGGTCAGCATGGTGTCGTGCTGTTCGTCGGTCATGACCAGCGCGGGCCGCACATAACAGGCATGCGGGTAGCGGTCGGCGAGCAGCCGTTCGCCGCCGGTGACGATATTGCCTTGCGCGCGGCAGGCGGCCAGCGCATTGGCCATGGCATCGCCCGCGGCAGTATCGATCAGCGGGCCGACCAGGGTGCCGTCGGCGAGCGGGTCGCCGACGGGCAGGCGGTCGAACACCGTGATCAGCCGGCTCGCCATGGTGTCCATCAGGTCGGCGTGGATAAAGCAGCGACGCAGCGTGGTGCAACGCTGGCCCGCCGTGCCGGCCGCGGCAAAGGTGATGGCCCGCACCGCCAGCTCGATGTCGGCCGAGGGCGCGATGATGGCGGCATTGTTGCCGCCCAGCTCCAGGATGCTGCGCTTGAAGTGCCCGGCGCAGGCAATGCCGACCTCGCGGCCCATGCGGGTCGAGCCGGTGGCGCTGACCAGCCGCACCGCCGGGTGCGATACCAGGTGGGTGCCCAGCATGCGCCCGCCCGGCAGCACCGCCGAGATGCCGGTGTGCTGCGGCGCCGCGGCGGCCAGCACGCGCTCCAGCAGGCCATGCGCGGCCAGCGCGCACAGGGTGACTCTTTCCGAGGGTTTCCAGATCACGCCGTTGCCGCACACCAGCGCCAGCGCCGCATTCCACGCCCACACCGCCACCGGGAAGTTGAAGGCCGAGATCACGCCGCACAGCCCATACGGATGCCAGGTCTCGCGCATTGCATGCTGCGGGCGCTCGGAGGCGATGGTCAGCCCGTGCAGCTGGCGCGACAGCCCGACCGCGAAGTCGCAGATGTCGATCATCTCCTGCACCTCGCCCAGGCCTTCCTGCAGGATCTTGCCGGACTCCAGCGAGACCAGCCGGCCCAGCGCCGGCTTGTGTTCGCGCAGCACCTCGCCGAAGCGCCGCACGATCTCGCCGCGCGCGGGCGCGGGCAGCAGCGCCCAGGTGGTCTGCGCCGCATGGGCGCGGGCGATCAGCGCGTCGGCCTGCGCCGGCGTGCAGGCCGGGACATGGCCGATGGCCTCGCCATCGACCGGCGAGCGTACCGTCACGGTACCGGCCGGCGCGCCCTCCCGCCACGGCCGCGGCAGGCCCAGCGAATCCCAGCAGGCAGCGAACTCTTGCGCTTTCATATGACGGTCTCCTGGAGCGGATGCTGCGTATAGTGGCGGCCGAAGCGATTGGCAAGGAAGGCGTCCAGCGGCATCGACTCCTGCCGCACGAAGCCGGATTGCGGCAGCGCGCCGGTGGCCACCATGTCCAGCGCGGTGCAGATTCCCGCGGCGGTGGTCAGCTGGATCGCGTTGACATGGCCACCCTTGCCATCCACTCCGCCGATGCGCGCCGAGAACGAAGCCTGCGTCAGCGGCCCGCGCCCGCGTTCGCCCCCCGCGGGGTAGCCGGTGGCGGTGGCGAACACGATCACCACGTCCTGGTCGGTCACCGGGATGGCGCGGTCGAAGATATCGCGCAGCCATTCGCGGCGTTCGCGCAGGCGCAGGTCGTTGAGCAGCAGTTTCATCAGCGCGCAATGGCCCGGATAGCGGATGGACTTGTAGTCGACATGGCGCGCGCGGCCGGCCAGCGTCTCGGGCAGCGTGCCCAGGCCGCCAGATGTATTAAAGGCTTCGTACTCGATGCCGTCCAGCGCGAAGCTTTCCAGCCCCTCCAGCGCCGTCAGTTCCACGCGGCGGCCGTCGACGATGGCCTCGCACGGGTTGCAGTACTCGTTGATCAGTCCCTCGGTGCTCCAGGTCAGGTTGTACTTGAGCGCATTGCTGGGGTAGCGCGGCAGCGCGCCGACCCGCATCTGCAGGTCCAGCAGTTCCCCCCCGCCGCGCAGGAAGCGCTGCGCCAGGTCATGCCCGACTACGCCGATAAAGCCCGGCGCCAGCCCGCACTGCGGCATCAGCACCGAGCGCGCGCTTTGCGCCAGCTGGCGGATGGCCTGGGTCGCGGCCACGTCCTCGGTCAGGTCGAAGTAATGCACGCCCAGGCGCGCCGCCACCGAAGCCACGCTGATCGCGGCGTGGAACGGCAGCGCGTTGAGCACGGCATCGGCGCCGGCCAGCAACGCGGCGCAGGTGCCGGGCTCGGTGGGGTCGCCGGCGCGCGCCAGCACGCCGCGCGGCAGGCCGTCGAGGCGGCGTGCGTCATGATCGACCACGCTGACGCGGTAGTCGCCAGTGTCATGCAGCATGCTGGCAATGGTGCGCCCGATCTTGCCCGCACCCAGCACCACCACGTGCAGCGGGCGGGTCGCCTTGGGCAGGTCGCGCGGGGCCTGCCGGCCCAGGTTCGAGGCTTGCATGGTGTCTCCGTCCACAAGAAAAGGTTGTCCTGTTGACTGGAGTATGGATAGCCCGCGCGACACAATGAAGCCACAAGAACGACGAAAACCCGCCATAATCGAACGAAACGACGAACCATCTCGACGCAATGACCGAGCTCGACACCACCGACCGGCACCTGCTGTCGCTGCTGCAGGCCAATGCCCGCGAAAGCGCCGCCAACCTCGCCCGGCACCTGGGTATCGCCCGCACCACCGTGGTCGCGCGCATCGCGCGGCTGGAGCGCAGCGGGGTGATTGCCGGCTACGGCGTGCGGCTGGGGCAGCGCATGGAAGACAACGCCATCCTGGCCTACTGCGGCCTGTCAGTGCAGCCCAAGGCCGCGCCCGCCATCCTGCGCGCGCTGCAGCGCCTGCCCGAGATCGAAGAGGTCAATTCCGTCAGTGGCCCGGTCGACTACCTGGTGGCGATCCGCTGCGACACGCACGACCGGCTGGACCGGCTGCTCGACGAGATCGGCATGCTCGACGGCGTCAACCACACCACCACCTCGATCGTGCTGGCACGCAAGCTCGACCGCCGGCGCGCCGCCGGCTGACGCGGTATGCTGCCAACCCGATCAAGCGTTTGCGGAGCAACAATATGAACAACCCGATCCGTGTCGCCGTGGGCGGCGTGACCGGCTGGGCCGGCGGCGAACTGGCGCGCGGCGTGGCCCATGCGGCCGACATGACCCTGGTGGCCGGCTTGTCGCGCGGCGCCGCCGGGCAGCCTCTGGCGCAGCTGACCGGCCATGCCGATACGCCGGGCATGGCGGCCGCCAGCATCGAGACCCTGGGGGCAACGCCCTACGACGTCTATGTCGAATACACCAAGCCGGGCATCGCCAAGCACAACATCCTGCAGGCGCTGGCGCACGGCGCGCACGTGGTGGTGGGCACTTCGGGGCTGACCGACGAGGACTATGCGGAGATCGATGCGGCCGCACGCCAGGCCGACCGCGGCGTGCTCGCCTGCGGCAATTTCGCCATCACGGTGGTGCTGCTGCAGAAGTTTGCCGAGATGGCCGCGCGCCACCTGGAACACTGGGAGATCATCGACTACGCCAAGGCCGGCAAGATCGATGTGCCCTCTGGCACCGTGCGCGAGCTGGCCTACCGGCTCGGCCAGGTCAAGGCCGCCGCGCAGGCGGTGCCGGTCGACCTGGTCAACGGCCCGAAGGAAACCCGCGGCGCCACCATGTCGGGCACGCAGGTGCACGCGGTGCGGCTGCCGGGCTACCAGCTTGGCGTGGAAGTGATCTTCGGCGCCGACGGCCAGCGCCTGCACCTGAAGCACGAGGCCGGCGACGGCTCCACGCCCTATGTCGCCGGCGCGCTGCTGGCGATCCGCAAGGTCCACACCGTGCGTGGCGTGGTGCGGGGGCTGGACAAGGTGATGGAAGGGCTCTGAGGCCCGCCTGCTGCGGGTGTTACCAGCTGCCAGGCTTCTCCGGCTTGGGCGCAGGCTTCGGTGCGGGCTTGGCGGCGGCTGCCTTGCCGCCCTTGGCCGCGGGCGCCGAGGCCGGATTGAGCTGCTTGTCCACCTCGGCATCCTTGTCCGCCATCAGCACGCGCGCCTGCGGCAGCAGCATTTCGATGGTGCCGGTGTTGGGGTCTTCCGGCATGGCGTAGAGCTCAACCGTCAGCGGCTTGTGCATCCAGCCGGCGTGCAGCGTCTTGACGCTCTTGCCAGCCTTGTCGGGCATGTCGACCTGCTCCTGCCGGAACGGCTTGCCGTACAGCGCGCTGACGCTGTCGGCCGCGGCCTGCTGCGAGTTGGCGCCGGCGGTCGGCACCACCAGGCCGACCAGCGCGTTGCGGTCGACAAAGGCCAGCACAAAGGGGCCGTCCATAAAGGACGGGCGCTGCGCGCGCGGCACGCCGACCTGGCGCATCAGGCCATCGCCCTTCAGTTCGACACAGAATCCGGTGACATCGCGGCCATCGGGCGTGCGCTTGTCGGCGCAATCCGGCAAGGCCGGCAGCGGGTTGCCGATTTCCAGCATGGCCAGCAGCGGCGACAGCGCGCTGTTCTCGGCCTGGGCCTTGGCCGGTGCGGGGGCCGCCGGCCTGGCGGCAGGGGCGGAAGCAGGGGCAGCAATGGCGCCGGCAGCGGCGCCCAGCAGGCCGGCAAGCGCCAGCCCGGCAACGGGGAATTTCAAATCGGACTCCTGATGAACGGCTCCGGGTTGGAGCCCGCCCCGGCCGGGTTGTTCCTGATTGGCGCGGGCGGTGACGGGAAAGTCACCGCCGGCCTGCCGGGCCAGGGGCGAGCAGTAGCTTACCCCATGGCCCTGGCGGCTCCGGCACTTCCAGTCAGTCCAACGAAATGTTATTGGCCTTGATGACCTTGCCCCAGTGCTCGCGGTCGGCTTCGATATAGCGGTCGATCTCGGCCTGCGTGCGCGGGGCCTGCACGACCAGTCCCAGCGCGCTGAAGGTGGAACGGAACTGCGCGTCCTTGAGCACGTGGGCAGCAGCGGCCTGCAGCCTGGCCACCGCATCGGGCGGCGTCTGCGCGGGCACGGCCAGGCCGAACCAGGTGGCGGCCTGGAAGTTGGGATAGCCGCTTTCCGCCACGGTCGGCACGTTGGGCAGCACATCCAGCCGGGTGCGGCCGGTGACCGCCAGGGCCTTGAGCTTGCCTGCCTTGATATGCGGCAGCGAGGTGCTGACCACATCCACCATCAGCTGCACGTCGTTGGCCAGCAGCGCCGACAGCGCCGGGGCGCTGCCGTTGTAGGGCACGTGAGTGACGCTGATGCCCAGCTCGGTCTTGAGCATTTCGGTGGCCAGCTGGAGCGCGTTGCCCAGGCCGACCGAGCCATAGTTGAGCTTGCCGCCCGCGGCCTTGGCGTAGGCCGCGAACTCGCGGATATTGCTGGCCGGGACCTTGGGGTTGGTCACCACCACCAGCGGCACCTCGGCGCCAATGCTGAAGATCCTGAAGTCCTTGGGTGGATCGTAGTTGATCTTCTTGTACAGCATCGGGTTGAGCACCATGCTGCCGTTGGTGGCCAGCACCATGGTGTAGCCGTCTGCGGGCGCACGCGCCACGCTGGTGGTGCCGATCATGGTGGCCGCGCCGGGGCGGTTTTCCACCACCACGGTCTGGCCCAGCTGGCGCGACATGCCGTCGGCCAGCGCGCGGCCGAACTGGTCGGTTGAGCCGCCGGGCGTGTAGGGCACCACCAGCTTGATCGGGCGATCGGGATAGGCAGCCTGCGCGGCCCCGCCCCACATGGCCAGCGCGCACCCCGCGCCGGCTGCCATCGCGGCGAGCCAGGCGCGCCGTCCGCTCGGTTGGTTCTGCATCGCGTCTCCTCCTGTTGTTATCGGTCGTGATCCATGCAGGCCGGGCGGGCGCTCAGACGCGGCGCTGGCGGCCTTCCCAGTATCGGTCACGCAGGCGGCGCTTGGCGAGCTTGCCGGTTTCATCGCGCGGCAGCTGCGCCTCGACCACGATGCTGCGCGGCACCTTGAAGCCCGACAGCCGCTGGCGCAGCCAGTCGATCACCTCGGCCTCGCGGATCTCCACGCCCGGCATCGGCTGCACCATGCCCAGCAGGCGCTCGCCGTATTCGTCGTCGGGGATGCCGAACACTACGCAGTCGGCCACGCCGGGGTAGCGCACCAGCTCGTGCTCGATCTCGGCCGGGTAGATGTTCACGCCGCCGGAGATCACCATGTCCGAGGCGCGGTCGCAGATAAACAGGTAGCCGTCGGCATCGACATAGCCCATGTCGCCCAGCGTCACCAGCCCGTCGCGGTCGATGGCGGCGCGCGCGGCGTCGTTGTTGCGGTAGCTGAAGTCGGGATAGGCGGGCTGGCGCACGTAGACCAGGCCGACTTCGCCCGGCGCGCACTGGCGGCCGTTCTCGTCGAGGATGCGCAGCTGCGCGTCATCGACCGGCTTGCCGGCGGTCCCCGGGCGCGCGGCGGCATCGGCCGGCGTGGCCACGGTGATCATGCCGGCTTCGCTGGAGGCGTAGGTCTCATGGATGACCGGGCCCAGCCATTCCAGCATCGCGCGCTTCACGTCGGGCGAGCACGGCGAGCCGGTGGAGGCAACGAAGCGGATCGATGACAGGTCGTACTTGGCGCGCACCTCGGGCGGCAGCTTGAGCAGGCGCACGTACATGATCGGCACCAGGTAGAGCACGTCGATGCGGTGCTTCTCCACCAGCGCCAGCACCTGCTCGGCATCAAAGCGCGGCGTGAGCACCAGGCGTTCGGCCATCTGCAGCGCGTTCTGGATAAACGAGCCCGGCGCGCTGTGGTACAGCGGCGCCGACATCAGCGTGCGGCAGCCCGGCTCGATACCGTAGGTCTGCCGCACCACCGAGCGCATGCGCGCGAGCTGTTCCTCCAGCCGGTCCAGCGGCAGCGCCTGGCGCACCACGCCCTTGGGCCGGCCGGTGGTGCCGGAGGTGTAGGCCATATGACCGCGCGGTGCCACGCGCGGGCCGTCGTAGGCCGGCTGCTGCGCCAGCCAGCTTTCATAGTCGATGGCGCCTTGCGCGGGGCGGCCCACCGCCAGCACCGTCATGCCGGCCGGCACGGCGTCGCGCACGGCGGGCAGCAGGTCGGCCTGCACCAGCAGCACCCTGGCGCCGCTGTCGGTCAGCAGGAAGCGCACTTCCTCGGCGGTGAAGTGCCAGTTGATCGGGCAGTAGTAGCAGCCGGCGGTGCGGCAGGCATGGACCACGTCGGCATAGGCCGGATCGTTGCGCAGCAGCACGGCGACCACGTCGCCCTCCTGCACGCCCAGCGCGCGCAGGCCGCCGGCCAGGCGGGCGCCGCGCGCCAGCAGTTCTTCGCCGCTGCGGTGCATGTCTTCAAACCAGAGGTCCGTGGCCATCCGTTGTCTCCTGTATGCGATCCGTTCTGTCAGCCGACCACTGTATCGGCGTAGCCGTGGATCGACAATCACGCGCATCGGAATCACAATGTTGCACCAGACGCGACAATCCTGCAGGCAATCCCCGATGGACCTCAACCTGATCCAGGCCTTTGTCGACATCGTCGATGCGGGCAACCTGGCCGAAGCCGGCCGGCGCCGCGGCGTGACGCGCTCACAGGTCAGCCGCCAGCTGCGTGAGCTGGAGCACCAGGCCGGCGCCCAGCTGCTGCGCCGGACCACGCGCCGGCTGGAACTGACCGGGCCCGGCCATGCGCTGTACCAGCACGGCGTGCGCATCCTGCAGGAAGTGGCCTCGGCGCAGGCCGAGATCGACAGCCTGGGACAGACCCTGCGTGGCCATGTGCGCGTGAGCGTGCCTACCGGGCTGGGCGATGCCTATATCGCGCCGCTGCTGCTGCAGTTTGCGCAGAAGCACCCCGGCATCACGCTGCGCGTGTTCTTCGCCAACCGCGTCAACGACCTGATCGCGGCCGAGATCGATGTCGCGCTGAAGGTCACCTCGGCGCCACCGCTGGATCATGTGGCGCGTGAAATCTGCGACATCCGCTGGCAACTGTATGCATCGCCGGAATACCTCGCAGGCATCCCGCCGGTACAAGTGCCGCCGGACCTGACCGGCTGCAACTTCCTGTGCCCGCCGTACCCGCCGCGGCAGTTCCCGCTGTCGCTCTACCGCGACGGGCAGCGCGTGGACGTGGCGCTGACGCCAAAGCTGCAGTCCGAAAACTTCCTGTTCCTGGCGCGCGCCGTGCGCGAGGGCCACGGGATCGGCATGCTGCCGGTCTACATCGGCTGGGAGGAAGTGCGCGCCGGCCGGCTGGTGCCGGTGCTGCCCGACTGGCGCCCGGAGGGGCTGGGCAACAAGCTCTTCATCATCACCACGCCCAACCTGCACCCGTCGATGGCCACCCGCGCGCTGATCGGGTTCCTGCGCGAGGAACTGGACAAGCTTGAGGTGTTCCGCGACGCGGTGGCGTAGCCGGCACCACTGGCCGGTAAACGAACGCTTTCCGGACCCAGGGTCGCAGCCCGCCCTGCAAACTTTCGTTTTGCAAGCTATTCTCCAGAAAACTTGCACTTTGCAAGCAAGTCGACAGGACCAGAACGGCGGAGACCATGCCCCCTACCGATTTCACCTCGATGCCCTGCCCCGTGGCCCGCTCCATGGCCGTGCTGGGCGAACGTTGGGCCATCCTTGTGCTGCGCGAGGCCTTCTACGGCAGCACGCGCTTCGACGAGTTCGAACGCAACCTTGGCATCGCCCCCAACATCCTCAGCGCGCGCCTGAAGACGCTGGTGGCGCACGGGCTGCTGGCCCGCGT
Organism: Cupriavidus sp. FW305-F7; assembly: GCF_058782875.1. Classification (NCBI taxonomy): domain Bacteria; kingdom Pseudomonadati; phylum Pseudomonadota; class Betaproteobacteria; order Burkholderiales; family Burkholderiaceae; genus Cupriavidus; species Cupriavidus sp. FW305-F7. Next base: position 47,170 of record NZ_JBYSYC010000009.1, read on the forward strand.
CACGCCCGAGGGCGGCGCTCGCCACGTCTACCAGCTGACCGACAAGGGTCGCGACTTCTTCCCGGCCTATGTCGCGCTCAAGGCCTGGGCCGACCGCTGGATGATCGATGAAAAAGGTCCGCTGACGCTGCTGCAGGACCGCCGCACCGGCGCCGAGATTGCCGAGCCGGCGCTGGCGCGCGCCGACGGCAGCGCGATCACGCTGGACGACGTGCGCGTCTTGCCCGGCCCGGGCGCCGGCCGCTTCCTGCGGCAGCGCTTTGGGGAGGCCGAGACCGCTGGCGAGCAAGGGGAGGCCCGCCATGACTGACACGCGCGCATTGCCTGCGGGCGCCCTGCCCGCCGAGGCGGTGCCGGCCACTGAAATTGCGCGCCGCATCGGCAAGCTGGCCGGGCCGACCGCGCTGATCGCCGTGCTGCAGGCCTCGGCCCAGCTGATCGAAACCTGGCTGGCCGCGCGCCAGGGCACGGCGGCGCTGGCCGGCTGGGCGGTGGTGCTGCCGTTTGCGCTGCTGCTGCAGCAGATGTCGACCGGGGCCATGGGCGGCGGCGTGGTCGCGGCCATCGCCCGCGCGCTCGGCGCCAACAAGCGCGAGGAAGCGTCATCGCTGGTGATGCACGCGCTGCTGATCGCAGTGACCGCCGGACTGGCCTTTGCGGTGGTGCTGGCGGGCTTCCCGCGCGGCGTGCTGGGCGCGGTGGCCGGCGCCACGGCGGCGGAGGCCGCTGCCAACTATGCGATCTGGCTGTTCGGTGCCGGCGCGATTCCGGCGTGGCTGGCCAATACGCTGGCCTCGGTGCTGCGCGGCGGCGGCCGCCATGCGCTGGCCGCACGCGTGCTGGCGCTGATGTGGATCGCCTTCCCGGTGCTGTCGTGGCTGCTGGCCGAGCCCGCCGGCATGGGGCTGGCCGGCATCGGCGCCGCGCTGGCGGCGGTGTCGTGGGCCGCGGCGCTGGCCATGGCGATCGTGGTGGCGCGCGGCGGCGCTGGCTTCGTGCCGGTGCTGCGGGTACGGCCGTCGTGGGAGTTGTTCGCGCGCATCCTGTCGGTGGGGCTGGTGGCATGCGCGCTGGCCTCGGTGGCCAACCTGACCACCATCCTGGTCACCGCGCAACTGCGCCACCACGGCACCGCGGCAGTGGCGGCCTATGGCATCTCGGCGCGGCTGGAATTCCTGATGATCCCGCTGGCCTTTGGCGTGGGCTCGGCGCTGACCGCGCTGGTCGGCCGCGCCGTGGGCGCAGGCGACTGGCATACCGCGCGCCGCACGGCATGGGTCGGCGCGTTCCTGGCGCTGGTCATCGCCGGCACCGCCGGCATTGCCGTGGGCCTGGCGCCGGTGCGCTTTGCCAGCCTGTTCACCCATGACGCCGAAGTGATCGCCATCGCCGCGCGCGCCCTGTCATGGGTAGGGCCGGCCTTCGGCGGCTTCGGCCTGGGGATGGCGCTGTACTTTGCCTCGATGGGCGCAGGCCGCATGCGCTGGCCGGTGGCCGCGGGGCTGTGCCGGATCGCGCTGGCGGTAGGCGGCGGCTGGCTGCTGGCCAACGTGTTCGGGATGGGGCTGGACGGACACTTCCTGGGGGTGGCGCTGGGGATTACGGCCTATGGCGTGGTCACGGCACTGGGGGTGCGGCAAGGGGAATGGTCGGCGCGGTAAGTGCCATGCGGCTGGCAGGCGCCAGCCGCCCCTGCTACCGCCTCAACACCTTCGCATCCCCCTGCATCCCCGCATCGCGCACATCCTGCGGCACCGACGGCCAGCCGCCGCCGAGCGACTTGTACAACGCCGCAGTGCCGGTCAGCACGTCCACCTGCCCCTGCACCGCCGACAGCTGCGCGGCGAACAGCTTCTCCTGCGCCGTGGTCACCTCCAGGTAGCTGGAATAGCCGCCTTCGTAGCGCGCGCTCGACTGGTCGGCATAGACCACCAGGCTCTTCTCCTGCTGGCGCAGGCTCACCAGGCGGTTGCGTGTCTCGATGCCGTTGGAAAGGGCACTGTTGACGTCGGCCAGCGCCGCCAGCACGGTGCCCTGGTAGGCCAGCATGGCCTGCTCGCGCTGTGCCGATGCAGTCTGCACCTGGCCGCGGATGGCGCCGCCCTGGAAGATCGGCTGGGTCAGCCCCGCGCCGAAGCCCCATACCTGAGAGGCGCTGTGCCACAGCCCCGCCGGCGAGCTGGCGATGGCGCCGAACAGGCCACTCAGGTTGACGGCCGGCAAGTAGAGAGCCTGTGCCGCGCCCAGCTGCGCGTTGGCGGCAATGGCGGACTGCTCGGCCTGCAGCACGTCCGGCCGGCGCGACAGCAGCGCGGCTGGCAGGTCCGCACCCACCGGCGGCGGCTGCAGTTCATTGACCGGCTTGCCGCGCTCGATCGGCCCCGGCTCGCGGCCCAGCAGCACCGACAGCGCGTTCTCGGTCTGCGCGATGCCGCTGCGCAGCACCGGGATCGTCGCCTCGGTCACATAGAAATCGTTCTCTGCCTGCGACAGCTCAACCTGTGAGATGACCCCGCCCTCATAGCGCTGCCGGAAGATATCCAGCCCAGCCCCGCGCGCCTTCAGCGTCTGCTGCGCGATCTCCAGCTGCGCGTCCAGCCCGCGCAGCGTGGCATAGCCCTGCACCACCGATGCCGCCAGTGACAGCACCACGCCACGGCGCGCGTACTCGGCGTTCCACAGGCTGGCCTCGGCGGACTCCGCCTGGCGCCGGATGCGGCCCCACAGGTCGATCTCCCAGCTGGCATTGGCGAGCAGCTGGTAGGAATTGCGCGGGCCATCGAGCGACGCGAACGGCGTGCCGTTGAAGGTGCCGGCGCGCTGGCGCGTGGCCGCCGCCGACAGGTTCACCTGGGGGAAGAATCCCGAGCGCACCACCATCAGCTGGCCGCGGAACTCATCGATGCGGGCCGCGGCAATGCGCACGTCGTAGCTGTTGCGCAGCGCCGTCTCGACCAGCGTGTTCAGCACCGGGTCGTCGAAGCTGTCCCACCAGGCGCTGTCCGCGGCAACGGACAGCACGCCGGTGTCGATGCGGTACTCGGCCGGCTCGGGCGTGGCCGGGCGCTCGTAGTTGGGGCCGATGGCGCAGCCGCCCAGCGCCGCGGCCAGGCAGGCACCGGCCAGCTGGTGGCGTGCGCTCATGACGGTTCTCCGGCCGGTGGCGTGGTGGGCGCGGCCCCGGCCTTGGGCTTCGGCTTGCGCTCGGACATCACCTCCAGCCCCCAGAAGAACATCGGGATGAAGAACAGCGCAATCACCGTGGCGCCGAGCATCCCGCCGATCACGCCGGTGCCCAGCGACTGTCGGCTGGCCGCCGACGCGCCGCTTGCGATCGCCAGCGGCACGCAGCCGAGGATAAAGGCGAGCGAGGTCATGATGATCGGGCGCAGGCGCAGCTTGGCCGCATGCAAGGCGGCATCGTAGGCACTGAGGCCTTCCTTGTGCCGGATTTCCACCGCGAACTCGAAGATCAGGATGGCATTCTTCGCCGCCAGCGCAATCAGCACCGTCAGCCCGATCTGGAAGTAGACGTCGTTCTGCATGCCGCGCAACAGGATGGCAACCAGTGCACCGAACAGCGCGAACGGTACCGCCAGCAGGACACCGAACGGCAGCGACCATTTTTCGTACTGCGCCGCGAGGATCAGGAACACCATCAGCAAGGCAAAGGCAAAGACCATCGCTGCCGTCGATCCGGCGGTCTTCTCCTCGTACGCCTGTCCGCTCCAGGCAAAACTGTAGCCCTGGCCAAGCACTTCCCGCGCCACGTCCTCCATGGCCGCAAGCGCCTGGCCAGAGCTGTAGCCTGGCGCGGCATCGCCCATGATCTTGGCGGCCGGGAAATTGTTGAAGCGGGTCATGATATCGGCGCCCGGGACATACCGGGATGTCGTCACCGCCTTGATCGGCACCATTTCGCCGTTGCGGTTGCGCACGTAGACCTTGTCGAGATCCTCCGGACGCGAGCGGTAGTCGGCCTCGGCCTGCAGGATCACCTGGAACAGCCGGCTGTTCTTCGGGAACTGGCTGACGAAGAGCGAACCGAACATGGTCTGCAGCGCGGAATAGACCTGCTCGACGGGCACGCCCTGGGTTTCGGAGCGTTCGCGATCCACCTCCACCAGCAACTGGCGCGAGCGCGTGTTGATGGTGGAATTGATCCCGGTCAGCTCTGGCCGCTGCCGCGCCTTGGCGATAAAGGCATGCACCCGCTCCTCCAGTTGCTGGTAGGTGCCGTCCGCCGTGCTCTGGAGCCAGAACTCAAAACCACCGGTCGTTCCCAGGCCCGGGATCGAGGGCGGGTTGATCGGAATGGTCACACCGTCCTGGTAGCTCGCAAACTCCTTCTTCGCCTTGACGATCAGATCCGCCGCGCTCTCGCCCTCCTTGCGGTCATGGAAGCCCTTCAGCGTGATGAACAAGGTGGAAGCATTGGCCTTGTTCTGCGAATCGATCAGGCTGTACCCGTCCACGGACGCCACCGAGCTGACGCCGGGCTGCTTGGCGTACCAGGCCTCGGCACGGGAGGAGAGATTGCCGGTGCGGTCCAGGCTGGCCGCATCCGGCATCACCACGGCACCGAACAGATAGCCCTGGTCCTCCACCGGCAGGAACGACGACGGTATCCGCACGAACATCAGCACGCTCACCCCGATCATGACAAGGATGATGACGATGGAGATCACCGTCCGCCTGATCACGAGCTGCAGCGACTTGTCGTACCCCTGGATCATGCGATCGAACGAATTGTTGAACCACTGGAAGAAGCGGTTCTTCTTGTGCTCGCCGGGCTTGAGCAGGATTGCCGCAAGCGCCGGGGACAGTGTCAGTGCCACCACCCCGGACAGCACCACCGACACCGCGATGGTGACGGCAAACTGCTTGTAGAGCTGGCCGGTAATGCCGGACAGGAACGCCACCGGGATGAATACCGCCAGCAGCACCAGCACGATCGCAACCACGGGGCCGCTCACCTCGTCCATGGCACGCTTGGCCGCCTCCTTTGGCGGCAGCTTGAACTCCACCATGTTGCGCTCGACGTTCTCGATCACCACGATCGCGTCGTCAACCACAATGCCGATGGCCAGCACCATCCCGAACAAGGTCAGCATGTTGACCGAGAAGCCGAACATGCTCATGCCGACGAAGGCGCCGATGATCGACACCGGCACGGCAAGGATCGGCACGATGGTTGCGCGCAGGCTCTGCAGGAACAGGTAGACGACCAGAATCACGAGGATCACCGCATCGCGCAGCGTGTGCACCACCTCGTTGATCGATTCGTTCACAAACTCGGTGGTGTCGAGCGCGACCTCATATTCCAGCCCCGGCGGGAACGACTTCTTCAGTTCCGCCAGCGTGCTGCGCACCTGCTTGGCCACGTCCAGCGCATTGGCGCCCGGCTGCTGGTAGACCGCCAGCAGCGTGGCGGTCTTGCCCTTGTAGCGGCTGCGCAGCGAATAGTCCTTGATGCCTAGCTCGGCCCTGCCGATGTCCTTGAGCCGCACCAGCGCGGCGTCGCCCGACTGCGCGCGCAGGATCATGTTCTCGAACTCGGCGGGCTCGGTCATCTGGCCCTTGGTCGCAATCGGGAACGTCTGCAGGACTGTGCCCGTGGTCGGCGACTGCCCGATACGGCCGGCGGAGAACTGTTGGTTCTGCGCGCTGACAGCGTTCTTGACGTCTTCCGTGGTAATGCCCAGCGACGCCATCCGGTCCGGCCGCAGCCAGATCCGCATGGCGTAGTCCGGATTGCCGAAGATCGCCGACTGGTTGGCGCCGGGAATGCGCTTGAGCGCATCCAGCACATAGATGTTGGCGTAGTTGCCGACAAAGGTCTGGTCGTAGCTGTTGTCCGGCGAGAAGATGGCGATCACCATCATGAACGCGGACGAGCGCTTCTGCACGGAAACGCCCTGGGCCGTGACCGCTTCAGGCAGGGTCGGCAGCGCCAGGTTGACGCGGTTCTGCACGTCTACCTGCGCCAGTTGCGGATCGGTTCCGATCTCGAAATACACCGTCAAGGTCAGGTCACCCGTCGAGGAACTCGTCGAGTTCATGTACATCATCCGGTCCGCGCCGTTGACCTGCTGCTCGATCGGCGCCGCGACGTTCTGCGCGACCACTTCCGCGCTGGCTCCGGGGTATCGAGTCGTCACCGTGATCGACGGCGGCGTGACGTCCGGGAACTGGGCAATCGGCAGTTTGGTCAGCGCGACCAGGCCACCCACCACGATGATGATCGACAGAACCGACGCAAAGATGGGCCGGTCGATAAAGAAGTGGGCAAGCTTCATGGCTTGCTCCCTGCGCTCTCCGTGCCCCTGGCCTGGGCGGGCGATGACGCGCCTGGCGCACCTGGCGCGCTGGCGGCGGCCGCACCTGCCGCGGGCTTCTGTCCGGGAACAGCCTCGACGGCCTTGACCGGCGCGTCGGGCGTCAGCCGCAGCCCGCCGCTGACGACCACGCGCTCGCCGGCCTTCAGGCCGGAGCGGATAACCCAGTTGTCACCGGTCCACTGGCCCACGTCGACCACGCGCTGCTGGGCCTTGTTGTCCGCGCCGACCACCCACACCATCTGCCCGCGCGGGCCCTGGATGACGGCTTCCTGCGGCACCGCCACGGCCTTGGTGCGCTCGGCGCCATGCAGCTTCACGCGCACGAACTGGCCGGGGCGCAGCGTGCCATCCGGGTTGGCAACCTCGGCGCGGATCATATAGGTGCCGGTCTCGGCACTGAACGAGGCATCGGCAAAGGTGATCTTGCCGTGATGCGGGAACTGGCTGCCATCGGCCATCACGATCACCACGTCAAAGGCGCCCTTGGGCGGGAACTTGAGCGCGCCGGATTCCTGCTCCGAGCGTGACAACAGCACCTCGTTCTCGGACAGGCTGAAGTTGACCCACATCGGGTCGAGCTTGGCCACGTAGGTCAGCAGGCTGTTCGACGGATCGATATAGCTGCCGGCCTGCTTCTTGGCAAAGCTCGACACGCCGGTGACCGGTGACTTGATCGTGGTATAGCCCAGGTTCAGCCTGGCATTAGTGACATTGGCCCGGGCCCCCTCCACCGCGGCCGCGGCGGCCTGCTGCTTGCCAACGGCGTCGTCCAGGTCGCGCTGGCTCAGCGCATTGCGCTCGGCCAGCGGGCGCACCCGCGCCAGGTCGGCATTGGCGGTCTTGAGCCGCGCCACCTGCTGCGCCATTTCGGCGTTGGCCGCATCCAGCGCCGCGGCGAACGGCTTGGGATCCATCAGGAACATGGTCTCGCCGGCCTTGACCACCGCGCCCTCGGTATAGACGCGCCGGTCCAGGAAGCCATTGACGCGCGCGCGGATCTCTACCTGCTGCGAGCTCTGGGTCTGGCCGACGAAGTCATAGACGATCGGCACATCGCGCAGCGCCACCGTCATCGTGCCAACCTCGGCCGCGGGCGGTGCACTGGGCGCCGGTTTGTCCTTGCCGCAGGCGGCCAGCGTCATCGCGCAGACCAGCCAGAGCGCGCCGCGCCAATGGAAAGCAGTGTTCACGGATCCCTCTCCCGCCATGGTTATGCACGCGATTGCCGCGCGCGCACGCCGGCGACCTTCCGTCGTGCCGGACCGGTGGCCGCACTCGCCTCTTTACCGGCAGGGTAAGGCTCGGCCCTGCGGGCGCCAATTCAATTCTTTTGTAGGCGTCTTTACTGCTTTCGACTTGCTTTCGCCCGCACCCGCGCAGTTGCCCGCGCGGGCTGCCAGGGCCCTGGCTCAGCGGCGGAAGCCGCCATGGAAGCCGCCGCCGCGGAAACCACCGGCACGGCCGCCAAAGCCGCCAAAGCCGCCACCACCGCCGCGCCCCTGCCATTGCTGGGCCGTGCCCTGGAAGCGCTGCTGGCCTACCTCGCGCGCCTGGCGCTGCTGCTCCAGGCGTGTGGTGGCGTCGTTGCCGGACTGCACCGGCTGCCAGCCGCTGGGGGTGTGCTTCTGCCAGCCGTCGTCGGTGTGCTGGTACACCGAGCCGTCGTGGCCGGCATACACGTTGCCGTTGTTCCACACCACCGCATTGTTCTTGTCCGGATTGGCGACAAAACCACGGCTGCCGGCAGTGTGCTGGCCGGTCTGCGTATTGCCGGCAATGCCCGCTTCGGCCGCGCCGACGCGGCCGGTCTGCGCGTTGTAGCCCGCCGCCTGGCGGCCGGCGGCATAGTTGCCGGTGTAGGTGTTGCCGGCCACGCCGCCGCGCGCCGCGCCCTCGCGCCCGGTCGACGGATTGGCGAACGAGCCCTGGCGGCCCGCCGCATAGTTGCCGGAATAGGGATTGAACGCCGCACCGCGGCTGCCCTGGTAGCGCGCCCCGGTGGCCGGGTTGTAGCCGGCGCCGGCGGTGCCGCGCCATTCGGTGCCGGTCCAGGCGTTCCAGCCCTGGGCGTGGGTCACGGTGCCCTGGCCCCAGCGGCCGTAGAAATTGGCCTGGTTCACGTTGACGTAGTTCCAGTTGTACGCCCCGCCCCACCAATAAGGGCCCCAGTACGGCGACGCCGCCCCCCAGAACGCGCCCGCGGCGAAGCCGAAGGCAAAGCCCTCGGCCATGCCGATGCCAAAGCCGGCGCCGTAGCCATAGGTGGCCGGGTAGCCGTAGTAGACCGCGCCCACATAGGGCGGATAGACATAGCCGGTGCCGTACACGACCGTGCCGTCGGCGCTGACCACCACGCCCATATAGCCAGGGGTGTAGCCCACCACCACGGTCTCCGGCGCGACCGAGTAGATGCGCACGTAGGTCACGTAGTAGACCGGCGAAGTCGGCGGGATGGTGTAGATCGCCGACGGCACCTCGGTGGCCACATGCCACGGGCCGGACGGCGCCGGCGCCGTGAACCAGACGCCGTTGGCGACCGCGTAGTAGTGGCTGCTGTCGACCTCGATCACCGGGGTGCCGCTGTTGACCGCGTAGCTGAGCGAAGTGCCGGTGATCGGCGTGAAGCGCGGCGCGCCGTCATACTCCACCGCCAGGCTGGCCTTGCTGCGCGACACCGTGGCGGTCTGCGGGATGGCCGCGGCGATCTCGGCCTCACGTGCCTGCGGCGTGCCGGGCACCGAGACCAGCACATTGGCCTTGGGGTCGGTCGCCGGGATTCTGGCGAAGTCTGCCGGCAGCTGGCTGCCGGGCACGTACTCCCACGGCCCGGTCAGCATCGGCGCGCGGAACCAGCGGCCCGAGACCAGCACGTAATACTGGTTGGCGGCCGGATCGACAAAGACCGCATGGTCGGCGTTTGACATCGTCAGCAGGCCGACGCCGCTGACCGGCGTCATCTGCGGCGCGCCGCTGGTCATGACCAGCTCGGTCGGCTGCGTGGCAAAGAGAATCGCCGGCGCCCTGGCCGGCCGCTTGCCGTCGGCCGGCAGCATCGAATCGGGCTTCATGCCGGCCGCCGCCTTGGTGGCCGCGCTCTCCAGCGCCTTGGGCACGGTCGTCATCACTTCCCAGGCGCCGCCGGCCGATTCGGAGCGATACCAGTAGCCGGCCGCCTTCAGGTGCAGCTCGCCACCGGATTCGCGCAGCAGCAGCGCGCGGCTGTTCAGCGCCCGTTCGTACTGCGTGCCCGGCACGGCGCGCCAGGCCGGCTCGCCGTCGACCAGCACCAGCAGTGTCGGCGTGGTGGCAAAAAGGATCTGGGGCACGTCGTTGCGCACCGCCACGCGGCCAGCCTTGGCCAGTTGCTGCGATACCGCGTAGCTGGCCTGCAGCTGGTCCAGCGGCACCGTCAGCCCGTTGGCCGGCAGGCGCGACACCAGCGCCTGGCGCACCCGGTCGGCGGCGTCGGGCCGGGTCGGGACTTCGACGCTGTCCACCGTGATCCGGGTCAGCTGCACCAGCCCGGAGGGCTTGTCGATATCGCCGGTGGCCGAGAAATGCACCACACCGTAGGTCGGCGAACCCGATTTCTCGCCCACCGCCACCGCCGCGCGCCCGGACAGCCGGTTGCCGTCCCAGGTCTCGATCTGGGGCTGGTACAGCTCCACATGATCGGTGGCGGCGTCAAAATTGCGCGGCCAACTCAGGGCAGCCGCGGTTGGCCTGGACGGCGTGGCGGCCTGCGGGCTGAGCGGGGCGAATGCAAGCCACGCCGCGGCGATCAGGGCGCTGGTCTGCTTCAGGCGAAAAGACATGGGTTTCTCCGGGAGGAAGCTGCCTGCGCCGGCGGGCCGGCACCGCGGGCACGATGCTGCACAACAGGCGGCCCATCCCGCGAATCTAAATTAGGCCGCAAAGGCGAACAATCTGATTTGAAAACATTCAGGATCTGCCAGAAAAAAGACAGATCAGCCGGCCTCGACAGCGGCCTTCGTACAAGAAGGAGTCGGGGCGGCGCGCCGCCATGTCAAGCCGCGACGCGCCGTTGCGACACGCGCAGGCGAGGCGGGTGTGCATCTTGCTTGGCCTGATGCCACCCCATCGCCCCTTGAAGCCGCCCCCCGCGGCCTCATCTTGAAAGACTCCCCCCTGGCCCCGCCCTCATGCCTCCACGCACCACCATCCTGACCGCCGCCCTCGTGACAGCCCTGCTGCACGGCTATATCGGGCTGCGCCTGCTGCCGGCGATGCCGGTGCCGATGGCGGTCAAGGCATTGGCCGTCGCCTGGCTGGCCCTGTCCTGCGCCCTGCTGCCGGCCGGGCTGCTGGCGCGGCGCGTCAGCCAGCCCTGGTCGGACCTGGTTTCGTGGATCGGCATGCTGGCAATGGGATTCTTCTCATCCCTGCTGGTGCTGACGCTGGTACGCGACGTGGCACTGGCCGCCGCCTGGCCGGCGGAACGGCTCCTCGGCTGGCACGCGCCCGGCCTGTCCGCGGGCAGTGCCGCGGCGGTGCCGCTGCTGGCGCTGCTGGTCACGCTGGCCGGCTATATCAATGCCCGCCGGCTGGCACGCGTGGTCGAAGTCGACGTGCCCGTGGCCGGCCTGCCTGACGCCCTGCACGGTTTCACCATCGCCCAGATCAGCGATATCCATGTCGGGCCCACCATCAAGCGGCCCTACCTCGACCGCATCGTCGACCGCGTCAACAGCCTGCAGGCCGACGCCGTCGCCATCACCGGCGACCTGGTCGACGGCACCGTGCGCGAACTGTCCGCCCACACCGCGCCGCTGGCCCGGCTGCAGGCGCGCCACGGCACCTACTTCGTCACCGGCAACCATGAGTACTACTCCGGCGCGGAACCGTGGATCATTGAGCTGCGCCGCCTGGGCGTGCGCGTGCTGATGAACGAACACGTGGTGCTGCAGCACGACGGCGACGCGCTGGTACTCGGCGGCGTGACCGACTACTCCGCCGGCCGCTTCCACGAAAGCCACCGCAGCGACCCGCACCGCGCCATCGCCGGCGCCCCGGCACACGCCGGCGCGCGCGTGCTGCTGGCCCACCAGCCACGCACCGCTGCCGCCGCGGCGGAAGCAGGTTTCGACCTGCAGTTGTCCGGCCATACCCACGGCGGCCAGTTCTGGCCGTGGAACCTGTTCGTGCCGATGCAGCAGCCATACACCGCCGGACTGGTGCGGCATGGCTCGCTGTGGATTTATATCAGCCGTGGCACCGGGTATTGGGGGCCGCCGAAGCGGTTTGGGGCGCCGTCGGAGATTACGCGGGTGAGGCTGGTGAAAGCGGGCTAAGAGATTGCCGTAGAAGGCCGAAGAATAGTCGCAGGCATGGTGCAGCAAAAAGCCCCGACTCAAATTGAGCGGGGCTTTTTGTTTTGGCGACGGTCAGTGCTGCTTTCCTTGCAAGTCCATCGCACTGAATGCCTTTTGTGCAAAGTCTGTGATTTGTCGTTTGCACGAAAGCGCGAACGACGAATTAACTCCGCTACACAACGCTCACCGCACAATCGGCTTATACCGAATCCGCTTGGGCTTGGCCCCTTCCTCACCCAGCCGCCGCTTCTTGTCCGCCTCATATTCCTGGTAGTTGCCCGGGAAGAACTCCACATGCGAGTCCCCCTCGAACGCCAGGATATGCGTAGCAATCCGGTCCAGGAACCAGCGATCGTGCGAGATCACCATCACGCAGCCCGCGAATTCCAGCAGCGCGTCTTCCAGCGCCCGCAGCGTTTCCACGTCAAGGTCGTTGGACGGCTCATCCAGCAGCAGCACATTGCCGCCGGCGATCAGGGTCTTGGCCATGTGCAGGCGGCCGCGTTCGCCGCCCGACAGCGTGCCGACCTGCTTCTGCTGGTCGCCACCCTTGAAGTTGAAGCGGCCTATATAGGCGCGCGACGGCGTTTCGTACCTGCCCACCGTCAGGATGTCGGAGCCGCCCGAGATCTCTTCGAACACGGTCTTGGTGCCGTCGAGCGCGTCGCGGCTCTGGTCGACAAAGGCCATCTTCACGGTCGGCCCGATCTTGATCTCGCCGCTGTCGGGCTGTTCCTTGCCGGTCAGCATGCGGAAGAAGGTCGACTTGCCGGCGCCGTTCGGGCCGATGATGCCGACGATGGCGCCCGGCGGCACCTTGAAGCTGAGGTTGTCGATCAGCAGGCGGTCGCCGTAGCCCTTGCTCACGCCTTCGAACTCGATCACCTCGTTGCCCAGGCGCTCACCCACCGGGATGAAGATTTCCTGGGTTTCGTTGCGCTTCTGGTAGTCCTGGCTGTTGAGCTCGTCAAAGCGGGCCAGACGTGCCTTGGACTTGGCCTGGCGGCCCTTCGGGTTCTGGCGCACCCACTCCAGTTCCTTGTGCAGCGCCTTCTGGCGGGCCGATTCGCTGGCCTCTTCCTGCTTCAGGCGCGCTTCCTTCTGGTCCAGCCACGAGCTGTAGTTGCCCTTCCAGGGAATGCCCTGGCCGCGGTCCAGTTCCAGGATCCATTCGGCAGCGTTGTCGAGGAAGTAGCGGTCGTGGGTCACGGCCACCACGGTGCCCGGGAAGCGCGTCAGGAATTGTTCCAGCCATTCCACCGATTCCGCATCCAGGTGGTTGGTCGGCTCGTCCAGCAGCAGCATGTCGGGGCGCGACAGCAAGAGGCGGCACAGCGCCACGCGGCGCTTTTCACCGCCGGAGAGATGCTCGATCCTGGCGTCCCACGGCGGCAGGCGCAGCGCGTCGGCGGCGATTTCCAGCTGCAGTTCGACGTTGTTGCCATCGCTGGCGGCCAGGATGGCTTCGTACTTGGCCTGGTCGGCGGCCAGCGCGTCGAAGTCGGCGTCCGGCTCGGCATAGGCCGCGTAGATCTCGTCAAGCTTCTTGCGCGCCTCGAACACGCCGCCCAGCGCCTCTTCCACCGACTCGCGCACGGTCTGCTCGGGGTTGAGCTGCGGTTCCTGCGGCAGGTAGCCGATGTTCAGGTTGGGCATCGGCGTGGCTTCGCCCTCGATTTCCTTGTCGAGGCCGGCCATGATCTTGAGTACCGTGGACTTTCCCGAGCCGTTCAGGCCCAGCACGCCGATCTTGGCGCCGGGGAAGAACGACAGCGAGATGTCCTTCAGGATGTGACGCTTGGGCGGGACGATCTTGCCCACGCGGTTCATGGTGAAAACGTACTGTGCCATGGGTGCGTGTTGGAGGGTTGTTCGGGAATGGCGGGAGTGTATCAGGCAGGCGCGGCGCGCTGAGGCGCTCCTGCTCGATTCCGCCCTGGCCGGTACAATGACAGGTTCGATTTTTCGCCGATTTCCCGAGCCATCGCCATGAGCAAACCCGCCCTGACCCTGAAGTTCAAGTGCAAGAAGTGCACCAAACCCGTCACGCTGTACCTGCAGAAGACGTCGGCCTGCTCGCACATCACCCCGTACCAGGGCTTCTGCAAGTGCGGCGAGATGATGCGCCACGCCACCGGCGACAAGGACGCAGTCGAGTCCTTCGTCAACTCGCTGGACAACAGCTGGATGCACCACCATCACCACCACCACTGAGCAGGCCACTGCCGTGAGTGAAATCTGGCGCCCCGCCGGCAAGGACCCGACGCGCTTCCTGGGCGGCTACCCGCCCGGCGTGCTGGAGCAGGTGCGCGAGCTGATCGCCGCCGGCCGGCTCGGGGACCATATCGCCCGGCGCTACCCCGGGCGCCATACCGTGCAGACCGACCGCGCGCTGTACGAGTACACCACGGACATCAAGCAGGAGTATCTGCGCAGCGCGCCGCCGCTGCACAAGGTCGGCTTCGATGCGCGCCTCGATTCGGCCCAGCGTGCGCTGGGCCTGCACACCGCGATCTCGCGCGTGCAGGGCGGCAAGCTCAAGGCAAAGAAGGAAATCCGCGTGGCGTCGCTATTCAAAGAGGCGCCGCCGGAATTCCTGCGCATGATCGTCGTGCACGAGCTCGCCCACCTGAAGCAGAGCGATCACGACAAGGCCTTCTACCGGCTCTGTGAACACATGGAGCCGCGCTACCACCAGCTGGAATTCGACACCCGCCTGTGGCTGGCGTGGCGCGAACTGGACAAGGCGGGGACGGCGGCCGCCCCCGCCCCGGCAATTACTCAGTCGCAGGCGTAGCGCGAGCTGCCGTCCAGGTTGGCCGGCATCACCAGCGTGCGCAGGTTCGCTGCCCTGGCCGCGGCACACAGCGCATTGCGCTGGGACACGGTCTTGTACCTCGACTTGTACTCAATGTTGAAGACCGCCTTGCCCTGGCCGGTGAACGCCGAATAGGCGCCGCACTCCTGGTACTGGAAACACTGCTCGTTGACGGCGAAATCAAAGTCCGCCGCCAGCTGCCCGACCTGGTCGATATCATTTTTCAGGCCGATGGCAAGGCCGCGCGCATGCGCCTCGGTCGCCAGGAAGCGGTTGTAGTCCAGCTGCGTGTCGGCCGTCAGCGGCAGACCCGTGCTGTTGGTATAGCCGTCGACATTGTCCGCATCCACGCCATCGCAGCGCTTGGACACGGCCAGGTTCATGCGCGCCTGCATGATCCGGCGCACGTTGGCCGAGCGCGTATCCACCCAGCGCTCGCCGGCCCAGCCTGACAGCGGGCTGCCCAGATCGCTCGCGGTGAACTGGCTGTAGTCTGGACGCCAGTCTTCCGCGCTGCCGGCCGAGAAATAGCAGACCACGCGCTGGCCCTTGGCGTGCAGCGCGTCGATGGTGGCCTGCGGCGTGTCGAACAGGTCGAAGTTGTACATCACGACCGGGTAGCTGGTATTGAGCTTGCCGGTGAGCTGGATCTGCCAGGTGTCGGTGATCGCGGGCATCCAGCGCGTGGTTGTGCTGGTGACAGTGGTAGCCGTGGTGCCGTACTTTGTGGCTTCCGTTGCCGTTGCTGCGGCCGGCGACGCCATCTCCGTCGCGTCCCCGTCCCCGCCGCAGCCGCCCAGCGCCATTGACAGCGCAACAGACAGCATGGCCCCCGCCATGGCTGCATATTTGCCGTGCATGATTTCCCCCTTCCTTGTCGTAAACCCCGTTGAAAAGCAATCGGCCCATGTTGTCCCCGCCCTGCAGCGGCGGGCCTGCCGCTGTGGTTTATGCAATGTAGCGGATTGGTACCATGGTTTGGAATGCCCATGCGCCCGTTGTTCGTGCGGCGCAACACATGATGCGCTTGACGCAACGCTGAGGCGCTATGTATAAAGAGCGCGTGGGTAGAAGCGGTCGATTGGACAGCAGCGGTGCAATGCCGCGAGGTTCAACTGGAGATTGCTCACTGACGGAGTGTTTCGTCGGTGGCGCAGTGGTCCAACAGCTCCCCTGACAAAGACTCCCGATAGCAGCATGCAAGGCCGGCCCCGCGGCGTTGTTCGCGCACGCCCGCCGCATGCGTGTCCAACCTAGTCATTGTTAGGGGATCTCCCATGATCATCGACACCAGCTGTTATCCGACCAACCTGGTGGACCTGGCCTGGCGCCACGACGGCGACCCATTCACCGGCGAGCGCCTGATCCAGATGATGGACGGCCCGTTCACCATCAACGGCAAGCCGCGCCGCATCGACAAAGCCTTTATCCAGCCCCCGCAGGGCAATACCATCTACACCTACACCGACGGCGTGAAGTCGGGCAGCGAGTCCATTGACGCGTACATGGCCTACACCGCGGAGATGGTGAAGAAGTACCCGGAGCGCTTTATCGGCTGCTTCGTCTACAACCCGCGCTGCGGCGTCGAGAACGGCGTCAACGCCATGGAGCACTACGTCAGGAAGCTGGGCTTCAAGATGGTCCAGTTCCAGGCCAACATGCATGCCTACCGCCCGGACCGCGCCCTCGACTGGCTGCGCCCGGCGCTGAAGAAATGCGCCGAGCTGGGCGTGCTGGTAAAGCTGCATACCGGCGACGGCCCCTACAGCATCCCGACCGAATGGGTGCCGATGATGAAGGAGTTCCCGACGGTGAACTTCATCATGGCCCACTTCGGCGTGCAGACCGGCGGCGTGTATTGCTTCGAGCCGTTCCAGATGGCCATGGACATGCCCAACGTGTACTGCGAATCGGGCTGGTGCCTGCAGTCGCGCATCGTCGAGTTCGCCAAGGTGCTGCCCAGGCACAAGATCCTGTTCGGTTCCGACACCCCGCCCAACGAGCCCGGCATGTGGCTGCGCCTGCTGGAAGTGCTGTGCTTCGAGCCGCCCCAGGGCCTGAACCTGGATGAAGACACGCTGGAGGACTACCTCGGCAACAACGTCGCCCGGATGATCGGCCTGGAGCCGACGCCGGTCCCGCGCACGCTCGAAGAAGCGAAAGCGCGCCTGGCCGCGTAAGCGCACACAAGCCCGCGCCACCGACAACGGACTCCGGAGCACACAACATGATTATCGATACCCATCTGCACCCGACCAATCTCGTCGACGAAGCCTGGCGCCACACCGGCGAGCCCTTCAACGGCGAGCGCATGCTCAAGATGATGGACGGCCCCTACATGATCAACGGCAAGCCGCGCCGCATCGACATGGGCTTTATCCAGCCGCCCCCGGGCAACACCGGCTACCGCGACGGCAACCGCCGCGGACGCGAAGGCATCCGCGACTACATGGCCTACATCGCGGAGCTCTGCCAGAAGTATCCCGACCGCTTTATCGGCAACTTCACCTTCAACCCGCGCTGGGGCCCGGAAGAAGGCGCGCAGGAGCTGGAATTCCACGTCAAGGAATATGGCTTCAAGATGCTCAAGCTGCATGCCAACATGCACGGCTACCGCCCCGACCGCGCGCTGGACTGGCTGCGCCCGGCGATGAAGGTCTGTGCCAAGTACAACGTGGTGGTGCTGATCCACACCGGCGACGGCCCGTACACGATCCCGACGATGTTCTACCCGATCATCCGCGAGTTCCCGATGGTCAATTTCATCATCGGCCACTTCGGCATCCAGACCGGCGGCAACTACTCGTTCGAGGCCTTCTGGATGGCGATGGACACGCCCAACGTGTATTGCGAATCGGGCTGGTGCTTTCAGTCGCGCATCGTCGAGTTCGCGCGCCAGCTGCCGCGCGACAAGATCGTGTTCGGCACCGACACCCCGCCCAACGAGCCCGGCATGTGGCTGCGCGAGCTGGAGATGCTGTGCGGCCCCGCGCCGCAGGGCATGGACCTGGACGAGGACGGGCTGGAGGACTACATGGGCAACAACATCGCCCGGCTGGTCGGCATCGAGACCACGGCGCCGCCCAAGACGCAGCAAGAGGCACTGGCGCGGCTGAAGGATACGTACGCCAGCACGCGCTGACGTGTAGTCGCTAGCCGCTAGCTGTTCGGCAGGCAGGCACGGCACGGCGGCCGGGAGCATTCCCGGCCGCCGGGGCAGCCTTCGCCCTGGCCAACCCTGACCACAGGAGCCGATCCATGAACTCACCCTCAGCGCCCTTCGCCTCAGCGGCATCGGCGCGCAAGCCCTTCCACGACACCTCGCAGGACTTCCACCAGTTCCTGGCCGCCTACCGCGAGGCCTTTCCCGAAGACGTGCTGCATATCCGCGAGCCGGTCGGCGCCGACCAGGACCCGACCGCGCTGGTGTGGGCGCTGGCCGCGCAGGGCCGCCATCCGGCCTTGCTGTTCGACCATGTCGAAGGACTGGGCACGTCGCTGGCAACCAACCTCTTTGCCTCGCGCGAGCGCGTGGGGCGCATGCTGGGCGGCGTGCCGCCCGCCGGCATCCATGCCGAATACCAGGCCCGCAGCCGCCGCATGGTGGCGCCGCGCGTGCTGGACAGCGGTGCCGTCACCGGCCATGTCGAGACTGAACCTATCGACCTGCGCACGATCCCGGCGATCAAGCACTTCGCCACCGACCGCGGCCCCTACATCACCAACGCGATCCTGATCGCGGAAGACCCCGACACCGGCATCGGCAACGCCAGCTACCACCGCTCGATGCTGCACTCGCCGACCGAGATCGCCACCAGCCTGCATTCGCGCGGGCACCTGTGGCGAATGCAGCAGCGCGCCACCGAACTGGGCCGGCCGCTGCCGGTGGCCATGGTGATCGGCGCGCATCCGCTGTTCATGCTGGCCGGCGCCGCGCGGCTGCCGTTCGGCGTGGACGAGCGCCACGTTGCCGGCGGCCTGTTCGGCGCGCCGCTGGAAGTGGTACGCACGCCGCGCCACGGCATCCTGGTGCCGGCGCATGCCGAGATCGTGCTTGAAGGCGTGATCGATCCCGACGCGCGCGTCGAGGAAGGCCCCTTCGGTGAATTCACCGGCTACTCGTCGGACCGCTCGACCAACAACCTGCTGCGCGTGGAAAGCGTGATGCGCCGCACGGATGCATGGCTGGTCGACGTGGTCGGCGGCAACTCGGCCGAACACCTGAACCTGGGCCGCATCCCGCGCGAATCGGAGATGGTCGAAAAGCTCAGGGAGCGCTTCCCCGGCGTCACCGCCGTGCACTACCCCAGCTCCGGCACGCACTTCCACGCCTACGTGGCGCTGCGCCAGAGCCGCCCCGGCGAGGCGCGCCAGGTGATGCTGGGCCTGCTCGGCTGGGATCCCTACCTCAAGACCGTAGTCGCGGTGGATGAGGACGTCGACATCACCCGCGATGCAGAGGTGCTGTGGGCAATGGCCACGCACCTGCAACCGCACCTGGATGTGGTGATGGTCGACGGACTGCCTGGCAGCGCACTCGACCCCTCGGCATCGGGTGCGGGCACCACGTCACGCATGGGGCTGGACGCCACGCGCGGACCTGCCTTCGACGGTATCCGCGCGCGCATCGACCCTGCCGCGATGGCGCGCGCGGCAGCACTGCTGAAGCGGCTGGAACGTGCGGGTTCCCATATGCCGTAAGGGATAACCCGCTGGAAACGGCGGATTCATCGTTTAACCCGATCGATAAATCCGCCGCACACGTTGTACCCTCCCGCCGCCGCTGTCATGCTGGATTGACAAGACAGGACAGGCGCGGGCTTCGCACGAGAGGATGGCACGACCATCCCACAGAGGAAACGCCGGCGACCTTGGCGACACGTTAGCGCAATGCGCGACCGGCGTGGTACCGACCAAAGGAGACAGCATGAACCCCACCCTGCCTACGCAAGGGAATGCCCCCGCGCATCCCGTCGACGAGGTCCTGCCCCCGCCCCGCCTGCTGGCCCTTGGCCTGCAGCACGTGCTGGTGATGTATGCCGGCGCCATTGCCGTGCCGATGATCATCGGCGGCGCCCTCAAACTGCCCAAGGACCAGGTGGCCTTCCTGATCGCCGCGGACCTGTTCTGCTGCGGCCTGGTGACGATGATCCAGAGCATCGGCATCTGGAAGATCGGCATCCGCCTGCCGGTGATGATGGGCGTCACCTTCACCGCGATCGCGCCGATCATCGCCACCGGCTCCAATCCGTCGCTGGGCCTGCCGGCCGTGTTCGGCGCGGTGATGGTGGCGGGCATCTTCACCTACATGGCCGCGCCCTATGTCGGCAAGATGGTGCGCTGGTTCCCGCCGGTAGTGACTGGCACCGTGGTGCTGGTGATCGGCGTCTCGCTGATGCGCGTCGGCATCAACTGGGCGGCGGGCGGCAACCCGACCATCAACACGGCGGCCGGTCCCGTGCCCAATCCCAACTTCGGCCTGCCGGTGAACATCGCCATCGCCACCGCGGTGCTGTGCACAGTGCTGGCACTGGTGGCCTTTGCCAGGGGTTTCCTGTGCAACGTGGCGGTGCTGATCGGCATTGCGGTGGGCTTCGGGATCGCGCTGTCGCTGGGCAAGGTCAACTTCGAAGGCCTGCACAACGCGCACTGGGTGGAACTCATCACGCCCTTCCACTTCGGCTGGCCCACCTTCGATGCCATGACCGCGGTCACCCTGTGCGTGGTGATGATCGTGATCATGATCGAGGGGGTGGGCCAGTTCCTGGCGCTGGGCGAGATCGTGGGCCGCCCGGTGGGCTGCGACGACCTCGCGCGCGGCCTGCGTGCCGACGGCGTGGGCGCACTGGTGGGGGCGGTGTTCAACACCTTCACCTACACCTCGTACGCGCAGAACGTGGGGCTGGTGCAGGTCACCGGCGTGCGCAGCCGCTGGGTCTGCGCCACCGCCGGCGGCATCCTGATCGTGCTGGGCTGCCTGCCCAAGCTGGCCTTCTTTGCCGCATCGATCCCGCAATACGTGCTGGGCGGCGCCGCGCTGGTGATGTTCGGCATGGTGGCCGCCACCGGCGTGCGCATCCTCGGCCATGTGGACTTTGTCGAGAACAAGAAGAACGCCTATGTCGTCGCCGTCAGCGTGGCGCTGGGCATGATCCCGCTGGTGTCGGACAAGTTCTTCGCGCAGATGCCGGAGCTGCTGGCCAAGTTCTGCCAGAACGGCATCCTGCTCGGCACGCTGACCGCGGTGCTGCTGAACCTGCTGTTCAACGCCCGCTCGCCGGTCCCCCAGGCCCACGGGCTGGCGAAGGAGCCGGCATGACGTAGTTAGGCTGCGTCGGCCAGTTTGGCGCGATAGCGCATCAGCAGATCGCGGAAGGCCTGGGCCGGCGGTGACAGCGACCGGTCCGCGTGCACCAGCAGCGAGATCTCGCGGTGGATCACCGGATCGGTCGGCATCACCGTGGCCAGCCCCAGCGCGGAAGTCAGCCGCGTGACCGCCGCGCTCATCACCGCGATGCCCAGCCCGGCATCCACCATGCCCACCATGGTCAGCGGCAGGAACACCTCGTGCACCCGCTGCAGCGAAATGCCGCGCGCGGCCAGCGCGGTATCCAGGCAGTCGCGGATCGGGTTGCCCTTGTGCGGCCCGATCACGGGCAGGCCCGCCACGTCTTCCCAGCGCAGCGTCTTGCGCCGCCGCAGCGGATGATGCGCCGGCATCACGATCACGAAGGGATCGGACATCAGCCGGTGCGCGCTCAGCTCGGGCTGGCCCTCGGGGATGGTGCCGATGCCGAAATCCACCTCGCCCGAGCTGACCATCTTGGTCACCTCATGCTCGGACACGTCGTGCAGTTCCACCTTCACGCCGGGATGGCTCACGCAGAACTCGCGGATCACGCGCGGCAGCATCAGCGCCGCCTGGATCGACGAGGCCGAGATCGACACGCGCCCGCGCCCCAGCGTGCGCAGCTCGCTGGAGTTCTCGATCACGCTGTCGATATCGGCCACCGCCTTCTTCACCAGCGGCAGCAGCTCCGCGCCCGCCTGCGTGATGTGCAGCTGGCGCGTGTGGCGGTCAAACAGCTTCAGGCCGAGGTTGCCTTCCAGTTCATGGATCAGCGCGCTGACCGATGACTGCGACAGGTCCAGCTTCTCGGCCGCGCGGGTGAAGTGGCGCTCCTGCGCCACGGCGATGAACGCACGCAGCTGGCGCAGCGACACGTTCATGTTGCTGATGTTGGGCACGTTGTCTGCCTCCGGAATGTCGGGGTGCGCTCTTGCTTTGCCAGGTTTGGCCGGCGCGTCTGATTCAGAGGGTAACACGATCAATTAATCCGTTTCCGGGCCTTTACCGATGAAGGCCATCCGCCCATGATGACTTCAACGGTGCGGCCCCACACGACAGGCAAGACGCCGCCGATGGCACAGACCAGGAGGAGCAATGAGAGCGTTTGAATATTTCGAACCGGCAACGCTGGCGGAAGCCTCGGCCATGCTGCACCGGTGCGGCGGCAAGGCCAGCGTGCTGGCCGGCGGCACGGACCTGCTGGTCCAGATCAAGGAGTCCGTGCGCAAGCCCGAGCAGGTGATCAACATCAAGAAGATCCCCGGCATGGACGTGCTGACGTTCGACCCCGTCAACGGCCTGCGCATCGGCGCGCTGGTGACCACGCGCGCGGTGGAGACCTCAGGCTTCGTGCAGCGCCACTACGCCAGCCTGGCGAAAGCCGTGACGGACTTCGCCTCGATCCAGGTGCGCCATCGCGCCACGGTGGTGGGCAACGTCTGCCGCGCGTCGCCGTCGGCCGATTCGATCGCGCCGCTGGTGGCGGATGGTGCTTCGGTGCACCTGTATGGCCTGTCCGGCTCGCGCGAGCTGCGCGTGGAGGACTTCGTCACCGGCGTTGGCAAGACCGCCATCGCGCCGGACGAGATCGTCACCCGCATCACCGTGCCGGCGCCGCGCCCCCACACCGGCAAGGTCTTCCTCAAGCATGGCCGCCGCGTGCAGATGGAACTGGCCACCGTCGGCGTGGCGGTATCGCTGACGGTCGAGAACGGCTACTGCGCCGAGGTCGGCATCGTGCTCGCAGCGGTCGGCCCCACCCCGGTACGCGCCGTGCGTGCCGAACAGGTGTTGCGCGGCCAGCGCGTGACGGACGCGCTGATCCTGCAGGCCGCGCACGCTGCCATGGGCGAAGCGCGCCCCATCAGCGACGTGCGCGCCAGCGAAGCGTACCGGCGGCAGATGGTCAGCGTGCTGACCCGCCGCGCCCTGGAACAAGCCCTGGAGGCCGCAACATGCGAAAGATAATTGAACTCGTCATCAACGGCGAACCGCGCGAACTGGCGGTGGAACCGCACGGCACGCTGCTCGACGCCCTGCGCAACGACGCGTGCCTGACCGGCACCAAGAAGGGCTGCGACGTGGGCGAATGCGGTTCGTGCACCGTCATCATGGACGGCCAGCCGATGAATTCCTGCCTGGTGCTGGCGCCCGAAGCGCACGGCTGCCACATCACCACCATCGAAGGCGTTCAGCCCACGCCCGACACCGTGCACCCGATCCAGGAGCAGTTCATGCAGTGCGGCGCCGCGCAGTGCGGCTTCTGCACGCCGGGCTTCGTGGTGATGGCCAAGGCGCTGCTGGATGAGAACCCGCGTCCCACGCGCGACGAAATCCGCTTTGCCATTGCCGGCAATATCTGCCGCTGCACCGGCTACACCAAGATCATCGAGGCCATCGAGAGAACCGCCGAGGCCATGGACTTCGCGGGCTGCAAGACCCGCGCCAGCGAGGAGGCATGATGACCCACGCCGTGATCGGACACAGCGTCAAGCGCACCGACCTGCTCGACAAGGTCACCGGAAACGCCAGATACGTTGCCGACATGCCCTTCCCCGGCCTGCTGTTCGGCAAGATGAAGCGCTGCAACGTCGCGCACGCGAGAATCCGCCGCATCGACACCGCGCGTGCGCTGGCATTGCCGGGCGTCAAGGCCGTGCTGACCCATGAGAACGTGCCGCGCGTGCTGCACGCCGGCTCGCCCCACCCGCGCTCCGCCTCGGTGACCTGCGACCAGTACATCCTGGACGACAAGGTGCGCTACTGGGGCGAAGGCGTGGCTGCGGTGGCCGCCATCAGCGAAGAGATCGCCGAGCGCGCGGTCGAGCTGATCGAAGTCGAATATGAAACGCTGCCCGCCGTCTTCACCACCGAGGACGCCGAGCGCTCCGATGCCCCGCGCATCCACGACCGCGAACCCGGCGGCAACCTGGTACTGCCGCCGGTGATCATCAAGCGCGGCGACGTGGAAGCGGGCTTTGCCGAGGCGGACTTCATCCTCGAAGGCATCTACGAAGGCGGCCGCCCCACCCCCGCCTACATGGAGCCCAACGTCTGCACCACCAGCTGGGACGGCAACGGCAACCTGACGGTGTGGATCTCCACCCAGACCGCCTTCATGGTGCGCGGCATCATGGCCGAGGTGCTAGGCCTGCCGCTGCACAAGGTGCGCGTGCTGGTCGACCACATGGGCGGCGGCTTCGGCGCCAAGCAGGACCTGTTCCAGCAGGAGTTCCTGTGCGCGCTGCTGGCGCGCGAGACGCGCCGACCGGTGCGCATGGAATACACGCGCGAGGAAACCTTCCTCGGCGGCCGCACGCGCCATCCGGCCAGGATCTGGCTCAAGCAGGGCTTCCGCAACGACGGCACCATCACCGCGCGCCAGGCCAAAGTGGTGTTCAACTCCGGCGCCTATGGCTCGCATGGCCCGGGCGTAACCAATGTCGGCACCGCCGCCATGGTCTCGCTGTACCGCTGCGACAACGTCCTGCTGGAAGGCCGCTGCGTCTACACCAACAGCCCCATCGCCGGCGCCTTCCGCGGCTATGGCGTGGTGCAGACCTATTACGCGCTCGACGTGCAGATGGACGAGGCCGCCGAACACCTGGGCCTGGACCCCGCCGGGCTGAAGCTGAAGAACGCCGTGCGCGAAGGCGACATTGCACCGTCCAACCATCCGCTGATCGGGCACGGCCTGGAGGCCTGCATCGAGAAGGGCATGGAACTTGTCGACTGGCCCGCGCTGCGTCGCCGCCCGCGCGACACTAGCGGCCCGATCCGCACCGGCTGGGGCCTGGGCTGCGAGATGCACGGCAGCAGCGCCTATCCCGGCATCAAGGAACAAGGCAACGCCATCATCAAGATGAATGAGGATGGGACCGTGGTGCTGCTGACCGGCGCGGCCGGGCTGGGTACCGGTGCGCATACCGCCCTCGCGCAGATCGTGGCAGAAGAACTGACCCTGCCGTTCGAAGCGGTGGCGGTCGTGCACGGCGATACCGACGTCGTGCCCTGGGACATCGGCGCCTTTGCCAGCCACACCACCTATATGGTCGGCAAGGCCGCGCAGATGGCGGCGGGCGAGATCAAGCGCCAGCTGTTCGATCGCGCCGCGAAGCTGATGGAATGCGAGCCTGAGGCCCTGACGCTCACCGCCGGCGTGATCGCCGTGCGCGACCGCGACGGCCCGACCCTGACCGTGCGCGAGGCCGTGATGCCGCGCAAGGGCATCCCCGCCGCGCAGCTGGTGGGTACCGCCACCTATCACCCGACCAAGTCGTATTCATTCGCCGCGCATTTTGTCGAGGTGGCGGTCGATACCGAAACCGGCTTCATCACCGTGCAGCAGGTGGTGCCAGTGCATGACGTCGGCAAGGTGATCCACCCGGTCGCGGCCGCGGGGCAGATCGAAGGCGGCATCCAGCAAGGCATCGGCCATACGCTGTATGAGGACTACCAGATCGACATGCGCACCGGGCGCTCGCTCAACGCCAACTTCGTCGACTACAAGATGCCGCTGGCGATGGACATGCCGCCCATCCACACGGTGATCCTGGAAGCGGCCCCCGACCCCGGCGGCCCGTTCGGCGCCAAGGGCGTGGGCGAGGACCCGATCGTCGCGATCGGGCCGGCGATTGCCAATGCGGTGTTCGATGCCGTCGGCGTGCGCTTTCGGCACTACCCGATCAAGCCGGAGCAAGTGCTGCAGGCACTGGCGGAGAAGGCAGCGAAGGAAGGCGCCGCCTCATGACCCGCAAGCAACGCCTGGTGGTCGCCATCACCGGCGCCAGCGGCGCGGTGTACGGCGTGCGCATCCTGCGGGCACTGTCGACGCTGGACGGCTGGGAGACCCACCTGGTCTGCTCGCCGTCCGGCCTACTGACCGCGCACCATGAACTGGGCCTGCAGCGCCCGCAGATCGAAGCCATGGCCGACGTGGTGCACAACGTGCGCGATATCGGCGCCACCATCGCCAGCGGCTCGTTCCGCTGCGATGGCATGGTGGTGGCGCCGTGTTCCATGCGCACGCTGGCCGCTATCGCCACCGGGCTTGCCGACAACCTCGTCACCCGCGCCGCCGACGTGATGCTCAAGGAGCGCCGCCGGCTGGTGCTGCTGGCGCGCGAGACGCCCTTCCACCTGGTGCACCTGCGCAACATGACCACGGTGACCGAGATGGGCGCCATCGTGCTGCCGCCGGTGCCGGCCTTCTACACACATCCGCAGTCAGTGGACGACATCGTCAACCACACCGTGGGGCGCGTGCTGGACCTGTTCGACGTGCCGCACGACGGGTTGGTGGAACGCTGGGAAGGCTTGCGCCCCAACGTCGCTACCGCCTGAAGGGAACAAGAGAACTTTCGCCCCGCGATAGCGGGGAACGCAGTACCCAATCAGGAGACAACATGAACGCACCTGCCGTCGCACAACAGCCGCCCGTCCCGGTCACCATCCTTACCGGCTTCCTCGGCTCGGGCAAGACGACGCTGCTCAACCACATCCTGACGCAGAAGCACGGCCACCGCATCGCCGTGATCGAGAACGAGTTCGGCGAGGTCGATGTCGATTCCGACCTGGTGATGACCTCGGACGAAGAGATCTACCAGATGACCAACGGCTGCATCTGCTGCGTGGTCGATGTGCGCACCGACCTCGTGCGCATCCTGCAGAAGCTGCTGGAGCAGCCCGAGCGCTTCGACCATATCCTGGTCGAGACCAGCGGCCTGGCCGATCCCACGCCGGTGGCCGCCACCTTCTTCATGGATAACGAAGTCGCCAAGCAGGTCACGCTGGACGGCATCCTGACGCTGGTGGACGCGGTGCATATTGAAAGCCACCTCGATGATCCCCAGCTGACCGGCTTCGACAACCAGGCCGTCGACCAGATCGTGGCGGCCGACCGCGTGATCCTCAACAAGACCGACCTGGTGAACGCCGCGCAGCTCGACAGGCTGGAGGCACGCATCCACCGGCTGAACGAGGGCGCGCAGATCCTGCGTTCCAACTTTGCGCAGGTGGACCTGGGCAAGATCCTCGGCATCGGCGGCTTTACCACGGGCACGATCCAGGCAGACGCGCACGATGACCACCACGATCACGCGCACGACCACGACCATCACGACCATGTGTGCGACGAGCATTGCGACCACGTGCACGATGACGACGCGCATGGCCACCGCCATGATCCATCGGTCACGTCCGTATCGCTGGTGTTCGACCAGCCGTTCGACCGCCAGCGCCTGGAGCACGGCCTGAAGGCCCTGCTCGCGGCGCAGGGCGACGATGTGTTCCGGATGAAGGGGATCGTGGCGGTGGAGGGCGATGACCGCCGCTACGTGCTGCAAGCGGTGCACCGGCTGATGGATTTCCATCCGGCCGATGCGTGGGGCGCGGATGCCGCGCAAAGCAAATTCGTGTTTATCGGCCGGCACCTCGACAAGCTGCGCTTGCAGACGCTGCTGAAGGTCTGCCTGCCCGTGGCCCAGGCAGCCTGACGGTCCTGACCAGCAGCGGGGGCTGACTTCCCGTCAGCCCCCGCTGCCGACCCGCGCTGGCACGCGCTTGCGCAGCAAGTACCTTTGCGTCCCCTCCATGACGCAGACGTCGTTCTGGTTTCGCACCTCCGACCGCATCGCCAGCACGCCAGTCGTACGGCCGGGAACCAGCTCGGTGACGGTGAGGCGGCAGTACAATGTATCTCCAACAAAGACAGGTGCGAGGAAGCGGCTGCTCTGCTCGATAAAGCCCTTCAGGGACTCCTCGACCATATGGGGGAACAGGCCTGCCCCCGCGGCAGTCTGTATCACGACCTGGAAGCCGTGTGCCAGCATGTGCGGCATGCCGTGAGCACGGCAGTACTCAACATCGTAGTGAACCGGATGGTTGTCCCCGCTTGCCAGCTGGAACGCAGCGAACAGCGCGTCGGTCATGGTGCGGGACGGCAGATTGAAGTGCTCTCCGAGTTCGAAATCCTCAAAGTAGCGTTGCGGACAAAGTTGATAGGCATTCATGGCTTCTCCGTGTTCCTGATGGTTGGTTCCGGCGCTGGCGTGCGCAGACTTCGCTCAGTCGGCTTTCATATTCGTGGCGACGGCCACCCGCTTCCACTTCTCCAGTTCCGCGCGCAGGAATTTGTCGAGCCCCGCTGGTGTAGGCTGGGTCTCCAGCTGCAATCCGAGTTCGAAGGCTTTGCTTTGCAGGGCGGGATCGCTGAGTGCATCGCCGAGGGTCGAGACCAGCTTCTGGACAACGGCCGACGGTGTTCGGGCTGGCACGAATACCGCATTCCAGGTGTACGCCTCATAGCCTGACACGGCTTCCGCAATCGCCGGCGTCTCCTTGGTCTGCGGCAGGCGTTTTCCCATCGACGTTCCCAGCAATCGCACCGTTCCCGCGCGCACCTGCGCCAGCCCTGTCGGTGCGCTGTCGATCATGAATTCGACATGGCCACCGATAAGATCGGCCATGGCAGGCGCGCTCCCCCGATATGGGACGTGGACCGCTTTCGTTCCCGCCGTGTAGTTCAACAGTTCCCCGGCGAGATGCGGGGCACTGCCAACTCCCGCCGAACCATAGTTGACCTGACCGGGACGCGACTTCAGATACGCGATGAATTCCGGCAGTGTTTTCGCCGGAACGCCCTTGTTCACAACCAGCACCAGGGGCGCACGAGCCGCCAGCCCGACTGGCGCAAAGTCCTCGATCGTGCGATACGGCAGGCTGGCGTGAATGCTTGGGTTCACGGCATGCGCGACAGTGGTCAGCAGCAACGTATAGCCGTCCGGTGCGGCTTTCGCCGCGAGCTCGGTGCCGACTATCGTGCCGGCCCCCGACTTGTTCTCGACAACCACCGAGGTGTTCAGCTTGCGGCCCCAGCTTGCAGCCAGCGATCGGGCGAAGGTGTCCGTCGGTCCGCCAGCGGGATACGGAACGATGAGTCGGACAGGCCGCACCGGGTAGTCTGTCTGCGCCACCGAAGGGGACGCACAGGCCAGGAGTGTCGCGGCACTGCCCAGCGCGCTGGCGATCCTGCGCAAGAGTATGGTCATGTTGGTCTCCGATTCTTTTTTGCGTAGCACAGCGGTAGCTGCGGTGACGAACCGAAATATAGAATCGGACCCTACGAGGACACCAGTCGAAAGCTCCTGGGGTGTCGTTAGAATTTTTCTAAGCACCCCGGGAACTGTCGGCCAACGGAGACAAGCGTGCGTTTCGAACTCACCGATCTGCGAGTATTCCTCGCCATTGCGCAGGCCAAGAGTGTGACGGCAGGAGCGTCAGATATGCATTTGACGGCGCCTTCGGCCAGCTACCGCCTCAAGAACCTCGAACAGGCGATGGGCGTCCCGTTGTTCAACAGGACGCAGAAGGGCATGGCCCTGACGCCGGCGGGCGAGACAGTACTGCGCTATGCCGAGGCAATCATGGAGAACGTCGAACGCCTGCAGTCGGAGATGCGGCGCCATACCGACGGCATTGAAGGGCATATCCGTGTCTACGCGAACAGTAGCACCATGGCCAGCCTGCCCGCGGCACTTAGCAGGTTCCTGGCGGCGTACCCGAATGTCAATGTCGATCTGGAGGAGCACCTCAGCGAGGACAGCGTGCGGGCCGTGATCGAGGACCGTGCCGACGTCGGACTGGTGGCCGGCGCGATCGACATGCGGGGCCTGGAGTTCATTCGATACGGCGTCGATGAGCTGATGTTCGTGGTTCCGGCACGCCACCAGTCAGGGTTGCTCGACAAGATGTCCCTTGCACAGGCGTTGGCGTACGACCTGGTATCCGTCGGCAGCAAAAGCAGCAATTTCCTCTTCCTCAATGACATGGCCGCGCGTGCCGGCATCAAGCCACGCGTTCGCGTGCATGCACCCGACTTTGCCGCGGCCATGCGTTGCGTACAGGAAGGCGCCGGCATCTCGCTCGTGCCACGTTCCGTAGCGGGTCCCTTGATTGAGCAAGGGGTGGTGGAAGGGGTCACCCTGGATGAGCCATGGGCCCGGCGCGAGCAGCGGATTGTCGTGCGGAGCCAGAAGGCGCTCCCGGCCTATACGCGCGACTTTATCCGCTATGTCGCCGAATGGGGCGCACCGGACGCCGCGCCGTAAGGCCACGCAAGCGGCCAGTTTCGAAGACTTCGAAGCCGCCTTAGGAATTCTCGACTGTTCGGGAGAAGAGGACCGTTCCTATACTTTGTCGTCCGGCCCGTGTGCCACCAGGTCCCTTCATTCCCCCTCCATGAAACCCAACCTACGCCCCCTTGATGGCATCACCGTTCTGGCGCTTGAGCACGCTGTAGCGGCACCCTTTGCCAGCCGCCAGCTCGCCGACCTCGGCGCCCGCGTCATCAAGGTGGAACGCCCGGTCGTCGGCGATTTCGCCCGCGACTATGATCATTCAGTGCACGGCCAGTCGTCGTTCTTTATCTGGGCAAATCGCGGCAAGGAAAGCCTCACGCTCGATCTCAAGAAGCCCGAGGCCAAGGCGATCGTGCACAAGCTGCTCGCCAAAGCGGACGTGTTCATCCAGAACCTGGCGCCGGGCGCCGCCCAACGCATGGGGCTGGACTTCGAGTCATTGCATGCTGACTATCCTGAGCTGATCGTTTGCGATATCTCAGGATATGGTGACAGCGGGCCATACCGCGACAAGAAGGCCTATGACCTGTTGATCCAGGCCGCTGCGGGCCTGATCTCGGTAACCGGTTCGGAACCTGCGCCGTCGCGCACCGGCATTTCCATCGCGGACATTGCCGCTGGCATGTACGCCTATACCGGCATCCTGTCCGCCTTGCTGCAACGCGCACGGACTGGCGCCGGCCTCAGGGTTGAAGTCACCATGCTCGAGGCGTTGAGCGAATGGATGTCATATCCCCTGAACTTCGCTCACTATGGCGGCACGCCGCCGGCACGCAACGGCGTTGCGCATCCGGGTATCGCCCCCTATGGCCAGTACCAGACCGGCGATGGGGCCAGCGTCATCTTCGGGCTGCAGAATGAACGGGAATGGGAGCGCTTCTGCACCGAGGTGCTGGAGGACCCGGCCCTGGCGGCGGATGCCCGCTTCAACTCCAATCTCCAACGCGTAGCCAATCGCGCGGCGCTGGACCAGGAGATCGCCAATCATCTTCGGTCCATGACCCGGGAGCAGCTGGTCAAGCGGCTCGATCGCGGAGGCATTGCCAACTCGCCCCTGAACGACATGCATGATGTGTGGCAGCACGCGCAATTCGCCGCACGCAATCGCTGGCGGGAAGTCCAGACGCCGGGTGGCGCCATCCAGGCACTTCTGCCGCCTGCAACGCTGTCGGGCGTACCGGCTGCCATGGGGAATGTGCCGGCAGTCGGCGAGCACTCCGCCCTTGTCCTGAAGTCACTCGGCATGAACGAGGCAGAGATCGAAGCCCTGGCGGCCGCGGGCACGATCTGAGTGCTGAAGGTCAGGCTGCTGGTGGCGCCGGCAGCCAGATGGTACTGGGCAACAGAGGGCTGGCTCGCCCTCAGCCCCCCTGCTCCGCTGCCGCCCGCAAGGTCTGTGACGGCAGCTCGCCAAACTCGCGCCGGTACTCGCGCGAGAACAGGCTCAGGTGCGTAAAGCCGTGCCGCAGCGCAATCGCGCTGACCATCCCCTTCTCTTGCCGCGCCCGTTGCAGGTCGGCGCGTGCGCCATGCAGGCGCAGCAGACGCAGGTACTCCATCGGCGTGGTGTTCTTGCTCTTGCGAAAGCCCAGCTGCAAGGTGCGCGCCGATACGCCGCAATGTGTGGCGATCTGCTCCAGCGTCAGCGGCTGGTCAAGATTGGCGCGCAGGTAGGCGATGGCATTGCGCACATAGTCCGGCAGCACCGCCTCGAACCGGCGCGGCAGCATATTGCCGTCCGCAGCAAAGCGGTCGAGCAGCAGTGTCGACAGCACGATGCGCTCGATGCTGCCATCCACCGCCGGCACGCCGCTGCCTTCGCGCCGCACCCGCGTTTCCGCGCGCAGATAGCTCACAAGCGCCTGCCAGCGCGCGGCACGGCCATCGTCCGCCACCGGCTGCATGTCGAATTCAATCGGCACCGGCGGTTCGAAGCTGAACTGCTGGCGGAACGCCTCGTCGATCAGCTGCCGGCGGATCACCACGCTGAAGCGCTCGCAGCCAGGGTCCAGCGACAACGTGGCCGGCACGGTGGGCGAGAACACAAAGGTCGCCCCCGGCGACATCAGCATCGCACCGCGCGGGGTCTCCACGCGGCACGTACCCGCCAGCACGGTCTGGATCACGAACTCATCCTTGTTGGGCTGCGGCTCGATCTGCACTGCCTGGTTATAGGCAATGGTGACCAGCGTCAGCCGGCCGATGGTGCTGGTGTCGATACGGGCATCGAGCGCCGCTTCGGCTTCGGTCGCGCGCAGCCGCGTAGGGCCGAACACGCGGCCGGAAAGCGACTGGATGCGATCCAGGTCACCGCCGCGGCTGACTGGCGAGCGGGAGGCTGCAGCAAACCATCCTGCGCTGGGTGACATGGCGTTGGGAAAGTGGTGGAAAGAGCCGGAAATACGTCTTCGCTTCCAGCGCATTCGGATAGCAATGAAGGAGCGCATCCATCCTATGACCACCCCCGCCCTCACGCAACCCAAGGGAAACCCCTGATGTCCCAGGCGCGCATTTTGCAAACGCGATTGCGGTCCGGTGCCAGGGCCTTCGCAATAACGCTATGACGGCCTCCCGTGCATCACTACTGTGCAAGGCATGCGTCGGCCATGCGCCGCGCATGGCACCGTGACGGACCGAGCCCGGCAACCACAGACCGGGCCAGCCGCCGCCGGCATGGCGCACTTTCCCCCAGCACGCGGCAGGAGACAACATCATGCAAGCAGCGGTTCACCCCGTCGACCAGATCCTGCCGGCACGCGCCATGGCGTCGCTCGGCTTCCAGCACATGCTGGTCAGTTATCTCGGCGCCATTGCGGTGCCGATGATCGTGGCCGGCGCGCTCAAGATGACGCCGGCGCAGACCACCATGCTGATCAGCACCGCGCTGTTCACCTCCGGCATCGCCACCCTGCTGCAGACCGTCGGCTTCTGGAAGTTCGGCGTGCGCCTGCCGCTGATGCAGGGCGTGGCCTTCAGCTCAGTGGGCCCCGTCATCGCCATCGGCACCGATCCGTCGCTGGGCTTCAACGGCGTCTGCGGCGCCATCATCGCCGCGGGCGTGATCGCGATGTTCCTTGCGCCCATCATCGGCAAGCTCAAGCGCTTCTTTCCGCCGGTGGTCAGTGGTTGCACCATCACCGCGGTGGGCCTGTCGCTGTTCCCGGTTTCGTTTCACTGGTTTGGAGGCGGAAGGGGGGCGTCGGATTTCGGCGCCCCCATCTTTTTCATCGTCGCCTTCGGCGTAGTGGCACTGATCCTGTTCATCAACCGGCACGGGGGCGAGCTGATCCGCAACCTGTCCGTCGTGATTGGCCTGCTGGTCGGCGGCGCGGTGGCGTGGATGCTGGGCATGGGCAGCTTCGATGAAGTCGCGCGCGCGCCGTGGTTCACCATGGTGACGCCTTTTGCCTTTGGCATGCCCACCTTCAACGTGGGCGCCATCACCACCATGGTGATCGTGATGGTGGTGCAGATGGTGGAATCGATGGGGCTGTTCATCGCCGTCGGTGACATCGTCAAGCGCCCCCTGACCGAGCGCGACGCCACCCGCGGCCTGCGCGCCAACGGCCTGGCCAGCGCCATCGGCGGCATGTTCGCGGCCTTCCCGTATATCGCGTTCATGGAGAACGTGGGGCTGGTCATCGTCACCGGCGTGCGCAGCCGCTGGGTGGTCGCCACCTGCGGCGCGATGCTGTGCGCCGTGGCGCTGGTGCCCAAGATCGGCGCGTTGTTTGCCTCGATCCCGGCCGCCGCGCTGGGCGGCGCCACCATGGTCATGTTCGGCGTAGTCGTGGCCGCCGGCATCAAGACGCTGGGCGAGGTCGAATACGAGCGCAACCCCAACAACCTCTCCATCGTCTCCATCACGCTCGGCTGCGCGATGATGCCCGTGATGCTGCCCGGCATGCTGGAGAAGCTGCCCGGCTTCCTGCAGCCCTTTGTCCACAGCAGCGTGATCATCGCCTGTGTGGTCTCCGTGGTCCTCAACCTGATTCTCAACGGCGTGCCCGCTCGTGAAGCCGACGAGCTGCCCGCCAGTGCCGACAACGTCCAAGGGGTCTGAAACATGGTGCAGAACACCAACGCCACCACCAACGCGCCCGCCGGCGACCTGCTGATCCGCAACGCCGCTGCCGTCATGACCGGCCGCACCGGCCATGACGCGCGAGCGGGCGCCGCCGACATCCGCATCCGCGACGGCCGCATCGCCGAGATCGGCGCCAGCCTGCAGCGCCACGACGGCGAAGCGGCACTCGACGCCACCGGTTGCGTGGTCTACCCAGGCTGGGTCAACACCCACCACCACCTGTTCCAGAACCTGCTCAAGGCCGTACCCAGCGGCATGAACGTGGGGCTGGAACAATGGCTGGCCTCCGTCGCCTACCCGCGCCTGGCGCGCTTCACGCCGGAGATCTTCCGCACCGCCGTGCGGCTGGGCATGGCCGAGCTGCTGCTGTCCGGCACCACCACATGCGCCGATCATCACTACCTCTACCACCACGGCCACGGCGCGGAGACTGGCGACGTGCTGTTCGAAGTAGCGGAAGAGCTTGGCATGCGCCTGGTGCTGTGCCGCGGTGGTGCCATTCAGTCAGCCTCAGATCATCCGGGTATGCGCGTCACCGCGCTGGTGCCCGAGACGCTGGACGAAATGCTGGCCGATATCGAACGGCTGAAGGCCCGCTATCACGATGCCTCCGCGGATGGCCTGCGGCGCGTGGTAGTCGCGCCGACCACGCCGACCTTCTCCCTGCCGCCGGCACTGCTGCGCGAGCTGGCCGCCTTCGGTCGCGGCATGGACCTGCGGCTGCATTCGCACCTGTCGGAGACCGACAACTACGTGAAGTTCTGCCGCGAGAAGTACCAGTGCACGCCGGTGCAGTTCGTGGCCGACCACGACTGGCTGGGGCCTGACGTCTGGTTCGCGCACCTGGTCACCGTGAATCCCGAAGAGATCCGCATGCTCGCCGTGACCAACACCGGCATGGCGCACTGCCCCGTCAGCAATGCGCGGCTCGGCAGCGGTATTGCGCCAGTGCGCGCGATGGCCGATGCGGGCGTGCCGATCTCACTGGGCGTGGATGGGGTGGCATCCAACGAGTCGGGCAGCATGGTGCATGAAGCCAACTTCGCGTGGCTGGTGCACCGGGCGCTGGGCGGGGCCGCGCAAACCCGCGTGGAAGAGGTCATCCACTGGGGCACCGCAGGCGGTGCGCAGGTCCTGGGGCTGCCAGGGATCGGCACGCTCGCGACGGGGCAGTCGGCCGACCTCGCGATCTATGACGTCAGCGGGCTGCGGTTCCATGGCTTCCACGACATCGGCACGGCACCGGTGGCGGCTGGCGAGCCTACGCCGGTGCGGGACGTGCTGGTGCGCGGGCGTCAGGTCGTGCGCGATGGCGCGATCGTGGGACTGGATCTGGAGAAGCTGCGTCGGGAGGCTCGGGAGGCATTGGTGACGCTGGTGGATTGAGGGTGGTTTAGGCGTTTGGCTATTTGCTGGCGGGCGGAGGTCGGGCAGGATGCGGCGTCCGTATTGGAATGCGAAGTGTCTTATCGAGTCGAGCGCCACGACGCGGGAGACTGGGGCTGTCATCGAACAACGGTGACCGAGTGTGGAAACTCGAAGGCCAAAGCCGGACCGGTCGTACTTGACGATCGGTCCCGCCCATACGAGCAAGCCATCCTGCAATGGCGGGCCGGGCGAGGTAGCCGCAAGGCTGACCGGCATTGGCTTTGGCACCGGTTTTCCACCCTCGCTGTCAGGCCCGCCGCCCTCCTCTTATGTCGCGCGGCGGACCTTCATCCAACGGTAGGAGGTCCTATGTCGGAAGTCGATCTATCCACGGCGCGGTACAGTCTTGAGACGGTGGCAACAGGTATGGAAGGGGTGCTTGTGCTGCTGGAACAGCATAGCGAGCAGTCGGAGGCCTGCTTTAGTGCGTTTTGTTTGTTGGGGTTGGTGAAGGCGCAGCTGGAGAGTTTGTTGGCAGAGGATTCAGCCGCTTGATCCGGACGCCTTCGGTTGACGACGCATTGCGTCGTCAACCTGAGCAAGCTTGTAATGCTTACTTTGCCGCAGCCTTCACCTGATCACCGGTATAGCTCAGCGACGCCAGCTCTTCCTTCGCCTTCTCAGGCGTTTCCAGCTCCAGCACCACGCGGCCCACCATCAGCCCCAGCGACGGGGAGCTGCGCACGTACTTCGTCTCGCCGGCATCCAGCATGAAGCTGAGCGTCTTCTCGGTTTCGGTCGAAGCCGCCGCGACATACTTGCCAGCCGTGCGGTCCACGAAGAAGAAACCGCCGGGCTTGGATTCGCCCACGACCTGGCTATTCAGGCGAATATCTGGCTGGATGGCCGCCCCGAACATCGACGCCGAACGCAGGAAATAGATCCGGCCCTCGCCCGGCTTCAGCGTGGGCATCGATGCCGCCATCTCGGCGTGCTTCACGCCCGAAGCGCATCCCGCCAGCAGCGACGACACCGCCAGTCCGGCGATCAGCATGCGCGCAATCCGTTTCATTCCGATTCTCCCAAGTTCAAAGGTACTGCTGTCGTTAGCGGGGAGTAGTTCTGCTCCCCAGGCAGATAGAAGCCCACCAGCGTCTTGTTGCGAACGACCAGGTAGGCCTCGTGAACATGGCGGCCCTCGATTGTGAGAATGGTGCCGACGGGGCGGTAGACATCGCCTTGCGGGAGGCGCCCGACCTGCGACCAGGTCGACTTGGCAGCGAGGTCTCGGGAATAGCCGGTGTCGAGCTTGACCTGTGCCGGCGCCAGAAGCTGAACGCGCTTGGCCGTGGCGGCTGGCTGCATGAGCTCCACCGTTGCCGGGGTGGTCGCGATCATTGGGGCGCAGGCGGAGAGTGCCAGGCTAAAGCCTGTGGCGAGCCACAGGCGGCGGGCGCGGAAAGAGAAGGCGGTCATGGCTGGAACCCTCGGGTGTATGGCTCGCAGCCTGTGTGGCTGCGCCCCACAGCAATTGCGCCAGTCGGCACGATGCGGCGCCATTGGCACTTTCCCTTGGCGCCGGCCGGGTTGTCTTCTGAGGCTAATTACGACACTGGGGCGGACATGCTTAATACAAGGCGGCACCCTACAGGAGGAGGGTGCCGCGGGAATTCTCCAGCAAGCTAACACAAATAGAAATCGTCTCCAGCCGAGTCTGGCTGCGGCTACGGAATTCCGCTCAATCCCCCTTGAAACCCGACGCCTTGATCACCGGGGTCCACCGTGCCGAGAGCGCGCTCGCATACCTGGCAACCTCATCAGAAGTGCCGCCCGGCAAGATGTCATAGCCAGCGCGCGCCAGCTTCTCGCGCACATCCGGCATGGCCAGCACCTTGCGCACGGCCTGATACCACTGCGTTGTCACGTCGGGCGGCGTGTTGGCGCGGACGTAAAGCAGATAGCGCGACGACGTCACCAGGTTGGGAAAGCCAGACTCCGCAAAGGTAGGCACATCCGGCAAGGCATCGGCGCGCTTTTCCCCTGCCACGGCCAGCACGCGAAGCTTGCCGCCGCGATGCAGCTCGGTGAAGGTCGTAATGGCGTCCATGCCCGCCGCGACCTGGTTACCCATTATTTCCGTCACCATCGCCGCGCCACCGCGATACGGCACCAGCGTACTGCCGGTGCGGGACTGGCTGACGAACTCCACGGCAAGGAAATGCAGCAGCGAGCCAACCGTGCTGATGCCGATCGAATAGTCAGCCGGCTTGGCCCTGGCGGCCTTGACGAAGTCGGCCAGTGTCTTGATGGGTGAGCTGGCGCTGACCGCGATACCGAACTGGACGCCCGTCACATCGGTGATCGCCGTGAAATCGGTGGCGGGGTTGAAGCGCATATTGCTGTAGATCAGCGGCCCGATGAACATTGGATCGACGGGGGCCAGCAGCACGGTGGTGCCGTCGGCCGGCGCGTTCTTCAGGAATTCGGCCGCCACGCGCGTCCCGGCACCGGGCCGGTTGTCGACGATGACGGTGCGGCCCATTGTGTCTTTCAGCTTCTCGGACAGCAGGCGGCCCATGTAATCGGCCGGCCCTCCCGGCGGGAACGGCACGATGATGCGCGATACGGTCTGCCCCCATGCGGTCCTGGAGAGCAGGCCACCGGTACACAGGGCGGCGGCGGTGCCGGCCAGCATGGCGCGGCGCGACAGCCGCGGGGCGTAAGCAGGTTTGCGTTCGTTCATGGGAAGCTCCTGGGACTAGATGCCGGTTTGCACGTCGGTGAAAGGGGTAAAACGCGTCGCGTCTTCAATGGCCTGGCCGGCGCGCAGCAACAGGTCTTCCCGGAAGCGCCATGCCATCAGCTGCACGCCGACCGGCACGCCGCCGGCCATGCCCGTCGGCACGGACAGCCCCGGCATGCCGAGCATCGCCGTTGCCAGCATGGGGCTCTGTGCGTCCAGCAAGGCCCGGTTCTCTTCTGGCGTGCGGATATCCGCGTCTTGCACGCTCGGGCGCTGCCACGACACCGGCATCAGCACCAGCGGATAGGTTTGCATGAACAGCGACCAGCTTCGTGCGATCGCCTGGCGCCGCGCCAGGGCATCCAGAAAGCCATCGCGATCGGTTTCCTGCATCCCGTCCAGCATGTTGCGCTGGCTTTGCCGCATGGCCTCGTCGCCATGCTGGTCAACGCCTGCGATGATGTTGCGGCGGCTGTCGTCGACCGTCAGCGTGCGCCAGAGCGCTGCCGCTTCCATGAAATCAGGCAGGCTGGCTTCCTCGACGGCGTAGCCCGCTTGCTGCAGCCATTGCGCGGCACTGTCCAGCGCTGCGCTGACCGCGGGATCGACGGGAATGCCCGGACAACGCCGGAACAGCGCGACGCGTATCGGTCCCGGCGGCAACGGCAGTTCCAGCGGCACCGGCACCCATGCCGGGTCGCGCCCGTCATAACGGGCCATGGCGTGGTAGCCGAGCCGCAGGTCGGCAATGCTGCGCGCAAGCGGCCCCTGCACGGACATGAGTTGTGGCGTGATGCTGCGCTCGGCAGTGGCCGACGGGTTGTACGCGGGCACCCGCCCCGTCGTCGGCCGCAAGCCGACGACACCGCAGGCATAGGCCGGATAGCGAATGGAGCCGCCGATATCATTGCCATGCGCCAGCGCTCCCATGCCGGAAGCGACCGCGGACGCGGCACCGCCGCTGGACCCACCGGGCGTGATATCCGCATCCCACGGGTTCAGCGTGCGCCCATGCAGGCCGTTGTCGGTAAACCAGCGCGAGGAATAGGTAGCCGTATTGCTGCGTCCGACGATGATGGCCCCGGCACTGCGCAGGTTTGCGACCACGGGGGCATCCTCACGCGCGATGTTGTGCTTCAGCGGGATCACGCCGTTGGTGGTGGCATGGCCCGCCTGGTCGACATTGATCTTGATCGTGACCGGCACGCCATGGAGCGGCCCCAGTTCTGCGCCCTCGGCGACCTGGCGGTCTGCAACATCCGCGCTGGC
The DNA here is from genome assembly GCF_058782875.1 of Cupriavidus sp. FW305-F7. Taxonomy (NCBI): domain Bacteria; kingdom Pseudomonadati; phylum Pseudomonadota; class Betaproteobacteria; order Burkholderiales; family Burkholderiaceae; genus Cupriavidus; species Cupriavidus sp. FW305-F7. Next base: position 86,615 of record NZ_JBYSYC010000009.1, read on the forward strand.
CAGCGCCTCTTCTGCCAGCACCTCCGGCAACGCATTCAGACGAAGGTTAAGGGCGTCGATGCGGGCCAGCACGCTGGCCGTGACCTCGCGGCAGGAAATCTCGCGCCGCCGCACGGCATCGGCAATATCGACGGCGCTCCAGCGCCAAAGCAAATCAGCAGGTTTCACGTCAAGGCTCCCAGGATTCAGGCAATAGGAATCCCACCCGCCGTGTCGGATGCGACGATGGCGGTTGGGTGTGCAGAAAAGGGGGGACGCTAGCGCGTCAGGGGATCAGTCGCCCGGGCTCATCAGCAAGCTCCCGCGGTCCACCCGGGATTCGGCCTCCAGGGCCAGGGATTCGGCATGCTCCATGTGCTCCTGCATCAGGGCACGCGCACGCTCCGGGTCGCGCGACCGGAAGGCTTCGATCAGCGCGTTGTGGCTGTGGAAGATCTCTTCATCAAAGTCGTCGAAATCATCCTGCGCATTCCGTACCACGATGACGCGGCGGATGATGTCGTTGAGCAGGCGGCAGAACAACGCCAGCATCGGGCTGCTGCAGGCGTCGGCCAGGCGGTCGTGGAACAGCAGGTCGGCTTCGCGCCGCTCGTTCCAGTCCGTGCTGCCGCCATGTTCCGGGTGGCTCAGCCCGACCAGGGCTTCCAGATCGGCGATATCGGCATCGGTCAGGCGCAAGGCGGCGTTGGCTGCCAGCTCCGGCTCAACCGCGCGGCGCAGGGCGTACAGCGTGACGATGTCGACCGACTGGAAGTACAGGAAGTTGGACACTGCCTCCAGGCATCGCTCATAAGGCGGCTGCGTCAGAGTGGCACCGCCGTTCGGCCCCGTGCTGACCTTGACCAGCCCCTGCGCCTGCAGCGAGGCAAGCGCCTCACGCACCGTCCCGCGTGCGACGCCCATCTGTTCGATCAACGCTGCTTCCTGCGGCAGCTTGTCTCCGACATTCTGGTGCGTCTGCACGATCCAGCGCTTGATATCGTTGACTACCTGGTCCGAACGCTTCACGCGTCTGCTGCCCTCTATCTGAGGAGTGGGCTTGGAGTCCATCGCTTCGTATTTATGATCATAATTACTATGATTATGGTGAAGGACTGGGCTTTTCCTATGCGGGTATTCCCGGCGGCGGGGCGAAAAGCTGATCAGGTCGCAGCATGTCGGGGGACATGGAGGTGTCGGACCTGCCGACATTCGCACTATCCGGGCGCACACCGGCGAACGAAATCCGTCGATTCGGCCCATGGGGCTGGAGAGGCGCTTTGCAGTGGCCTATACCTGAGGCAAGCCAACCATCGTGATCACGAGGTATCCCATGCACCACGCCCTCCCGCCCAACGACGACCCCAACGCCATGGCCTACTGGCGCGCGCGCCGCATGGTGCGTGCCCTGCGCGGCTGGTACATCCACCTGCTGGTCTACGCTGTCGTCAATGGCTGGCTGTGGTTCCGCTTTTTCTACTTTCCCTCGCCGCGGTGGTCGCACTATGCCAGCACCGGCTGGCCGTGGCCGCTGACCACCACCCTGGCCTGGGGCCTGGCGCTGGCGGTGCATGGGTTGCTGGTCTGGACGCGGCTGTCACGCCGCGGACGTGACTGGGAACAGCGCAAGATCCAGGAATTCATGGATCGCCAGTGAATCCCTCAGCCGGCGGCGCAGTGGCGCCGCTGGCTGCCTTACATCTGCCGGAAACGATGCATGTAGGCGCGCGATACCGGCAGTTCGGCTTCGCTGTCGCGCATCCGGACAAAAAGCCGTCCCGACTCATCGCGGCGCGTGCCGGCCACGTATTCCATGTTGACGATGGACGAGCGGTGGATCTGCCAGAACACCTCGGGATCGAGGCCGGCAATCAACTCCGCCAGCGGTGTGCGGATCAGGTGTTCGCCATCGCGGGTATGCACGACCACATACTTGTCGTCGCTCTGGAAATACATCACCTCCTGGATCGGCACGTGGCTGGTGGTATTGCCACGGCTGGCGCGTACCCAGCGCAACTGGCCACCGGTTTCCGCGCGCGGCTGGGCGCGCGTGAGCTGGTTCAGTAGCTGTGCCAGTTCCGGCAAAGGCGCCGCTTCCTGCAACGCCTTGCGCAGCCGCTCGATGGTGCGGCCGAGCCGTTCCTCGCTGACCGGCTTGACCAGGTAGTCAACTGCCGCGCGCTCGAACGCATCGAGCGCGAACTCGTCATAGGCCGTGATGAACACCAGCCGCGTATCGGTTTCAATCCCTTGCGCCACCTCCAGGCCGGACAGGCCGGGCATCTTGATGTCGAGGAAGGCTACGCTCGGCGACAACCGTGCGATGGCGTCGGCAGCTTCGATGCCGTTGGTCGCCTCGGCAACGATCTGCAGTTCCGGCCAAAGGCGTTCCAGCTTGCCGCGCAGATATGCGCGCAGGTGCTCTTCATCGTCGGCAATCAGGGCGGTGGGCGTCATAGGGCGTCTCCGTTTCAGGATGCACGCGGCAGCGGGATTTCAATCAGCACGGCGGTGCCGGGCGAGCGTTCTTCAATGCGTACCTGGGCGTCACCGTCATAGAGCACAGCCAGCCGTTCACGCAGGTTCGAAAGCCCGACGCCGGCGCCGGCCGAGGGGCGAAAGCCCATGCCATCGTCCTCGATGGTTGCGAGCATGCGCGGGCCGCGCCGCTCAAGCCGGACCAGCAGCCGCCCGCCTTCGATCTTGGGCTCCAGCCCATGCTTGATCGCATTCTCGACCACGGGCTGCAGCAGCATCGGCGCCAGCGGCATCGATTCGAGTTCGGGTTCGACATCGACCGAGTAGTGCAGCCGGTCCCCCATGCGGATGCGGATCAGCGCCAGATAGTCTCGCAGCAGCTTCGCCTCCTGCGCCACCGTGCCTTGCGTGGCGCGGCTGGCTGCAAGCGATGCACGCAGGTAGGCGATGAAATGCTCCAGCATGAGCGTGGCCTTCTGCGGCGCTGGCTCGATCAGGCTGACCACGTTGGCCAGCGTGTTGAACAGGAAGTGCGGTTCGATCTGGGCCTGCAGCAGGCGCATGCGGGCTTCGACCAGCTGCTTCTCCGTCGACAGCGTGCGCACCTGTTCCTGCGCCATGTATTGCGCGATCTTACGTTCTTCCCACTGCCGCCCGAGCAGGCCGACGCGCCCCCAGGTCATCACGCCGTGAATCGCCAGGCCGATGCCCCAGCCCATGAGCGGCCCACCGGACCACGGCCGATGCGGCGATCCCACCAGATGGAAGCCGATCAGCAATGCATTGACCGCCACGTAGACCATGGCGTGCATATAGAAGAAGCGCAGCGCGCGCACGCGGCGGCGGGCGTCTTCGTAGGCGCGCTGCTCTGGGGCGGATCGCCAGATGCGGGAGTCTGGGGAGTGCACGGGCGGGTGGCTGGGGGCGGAGATAGCGGGAGGTTACCACTGCGATCCGGGCTCTGACATGGGGGTGGCGGGAATCGACGGATCGGCGGCGCGGATCGCCGGAAAGCAGGCGCAGACCGCTTGGCAGCCCCCCGGAGCCGCCGGCTCGCCAGTGTCGCCAACCAGCAAATCACCAAAACTACCGAAATAGCCACCGTTACCGTTTTGTGCCTACAATTGCCCCATAACAAACCTGCCTGACCGCCGTCGCACCGGGTCCGCGGCACCAACCGTGGTCAGCGCAGCTCCTGAACGGGCAATAAGAAGAGCAACAACGCATGGCCACGCTGATTCCCGCGCTGGGTTCGGTCACTTCGCGCATGACCAGTGGAGAGAGACGCTTCGCCGAGCGTCTGGAGACAAAGCTGGAGGACGACTACCTGTGCTGGTATGACGTCGCCATCGGAGAGAAGACCAGGCATCCGGATTTCATCGTCTTCCATCCCAGCCGGGGTCTGCTGGTGCTGGAGGTCAAGGACTGGCGGCTGGATACCATCCGGGAGATCGACCAGCGCGATGTCACGCTGCTGACGGATCGCGGGCAGGTGCGGGAGATGACCCCCCTTGAGCAAGCCCGGCAGTACATGTTCTATGTCACCAACCTGCTGCAGCGTGATCCGCAACTGGTCTGGCCCAGCGGCTCACTGAAAGGCAAACCCTTCTTTCCCTACGGCTGCGGCGTCGTCCTGTCCAACATCACGCGTGCCCAGTTCGACAAGACCAACCTCGGTGACGTCCTGCCGCCGCACCTGGTGATCTGCCAGGACGAGATGTACGAGACGGTCGACGCAGAACACTTCCAGCAGCGCCTGTGGGAGATGTTCCCGGTCAAGTTCACCTTCAAGCTTTCCCTGCCGCAGATCGAGCGGATCCGCTGGCACCTGTTCCCGCAGATCCGCATGCCGGAGCAACGCGCGCTCTTTCCGGAGGATGCCGCTGAGCCGCTGGATATGCCTGACATCCTTCGCGTCATGGATCTCCAGCAGGAGCAGCTGGCACGCAGTCTCGGCGAAGGCCACCGGGTCATTCATGGCGTCGCCGGCTCTGGCAAGACGATGATCCTCGGCTACCGGGCTGAGCATCTGGCAAAGATCGTCACACGGCCAGTTCTCGTGCTTTGCTACAACAAGACCCTCGCGGCCAAGCTGGCGGCGACGATGATCGAGAAAGGCATCGAAGAGAAGGTCCACGTCTATAACTTCCACGCGTGGTGCTCGCGGCAACTAGAGACTTACAACATTGACCGGCCGAAGGGGCGCCCCAGCGATGCGCTGTTTGAGGAAATGGTGAATCGGGTCATCCAGGGCGTGGACCGGAAAGCGATCCCGGCCGGCCAGTACGACGCTGTGCTGATCGATGAGGGGCACGACTTCCGGCCGGAGTGGTTCAAGCTGGTCGTGCAGATGGTGAATCCCGAGAGCAATTCGCTGCTGGTGCTCTACGATGACGCGCAGTCCATTTATGGCGGCGCCAGGAAGCGCGGGATGACCTTTGCCAGTGTGGGCATCCAGGCCCGAGGCCGTACGACCATCCTCAAGCTGAACTACCGCAATACGCAGGAGATACTGGCCGTCGCACGCAGCTTCGCGGATGAGTTGCTGCGGCCGACTGAGGCAGCCGAAGACGAAGCGCCTACCGTGCAACCTGTCGGTGCTGGCCGCCGCGGCAACAAGCCGCTGCTAATCGAATTGCCAAACGTAGAGGCGGAAGCTGAGCGCATTGCGCAGATCCTGACTGACGAGAACCGGGCAGGCACGCCCTGGTCAGAGATGGCAGTGCTCTATCGCCATTGGGATACGGTCGGGCACGTCACTAGTGCGCTGACCCGGAAGGGTATTCCATTCGAATGCCCCCAAGTCACCAAGCGATTTACGCCCGGCGCGGACAGCGTCAAGGTGATCACCATGCATAGCAGCAAGGGGCTTGAGTTTCCGCTGGTGTGCATTCCGGCCACGGGGATGCCGCATAAGCATGATGAGGCGGATGAAGACGAAGCGCGGCTGATGTATGTGGCAATGACGCGGGCTACGCGGCAGTTGGTGATGACGTTTGGGGATGGGTCGCGGTTTGTTGGGAAGCTGCGGGACGCGGTTGGGCGCCTGCAGCAGTAGCTTGTTGGCCCACTGGAATTCCGTGCAGCGAGCGGCAAGGAACTTGGCGTTTCGGGGCGGCCTAGCTGGGCGCTCAGCTCCGTCCAATGGCGTTGCATTCGAGATGGTATCTCGCCGTCTATGCGATCCTAGAGGTGTCTTCTACCAGATCGTCTTCACGTGCGAGTACGCGCGGATTTTCTCGTCGCGGGTAACAAGCGGCACGGCCAGCTTGCGCGCCGTAGCAACGATCATGCGATCCGCGGGATCCTTGTGAAAGTCCCCCGGCAGGTGGACCGATTTGGTTGCAATCTCGGTATCGACGGGGACAAAGCTGATCGCATCGATGTCAGCGATCGTCGCCAGCCAAGTGTCGACGTCCATGGCCAGTACCAGGCGCTCGCGCTCGACCAGCATGGCGACTTCCCACGCGGAGATGGCCGACACGATAATCTGGCCATCCTGTAGCTCGCGATCAATCGCCGCCCGCGCGGGGTCGCTCAGTTCGTCGCTCCCAGTTGCCCACCAGACCAAGGCATGGGTATCCAGCACGATCACTGCCCGGCCTCCCACTCAACGTCCACTGGCTCCGTTGGTGCATCGTAGCGCAGCACGGTGCCGCGCAACACCTGAAGGGGGTCACGCTCCAGCCCGCGATAGGGACGCACTTCGAGTGTGGGCTTGCCGTGGTCCGTGACAATGACCGGATCGCCCGAGGCTTCGATCTGGCGGAAATACTCGAGCGCGCGCGCCTTGAACTCGGTCTTGGAAATCTGGTTGCCGGGCATGGATTGCCTCCCAGTCATTGCTACCAGTCAGGAATTTACGCCAAAATGACTATGCAAACAAGTCATTTCTCGACGCCGGGCAAACTGTGGTGGCAGACCGCCCTGCTCCGCATCGCTTTCTTCCAACGTCAGAAATAGGGGAAGTGAAATGCTCAGTCGTTCGTGCAAGATCACGCCAAAAGCAAAACGGGCTACGCAAGATTGCGTAGCCCGTTTTCAAATTCTGGTGCCGGCTGCAGGACTCGAACCCGCCACCTGATGATTACAAATCAACTGCTCTACCTGATGAGCTAAGCCGGCATATCTGGTGCAGACCGCGATTCTACTGCATTGCGGTCCGCTTTGGGGTGGCTTACTTCACCACTTTCAGTGCGGGCTTCTTGCTGCCGATGCGGGGCACCGGGGGCGGCGTGTCGTCGTCGCCGGGGCCGGTGTCGGCGGTGCTTGCCGAGGTCTCGGCTTCCACCGGGGCCAGCTTGGGCGGCGGGTTGTTTTCGCGCTCGGTGGCGGCCTGGGTTTCCGGCAGGCTGCGTTCGACCGGGAAGGCCATGCCCTGCCCGTTCTCACGGGCGTAGATGGCCAGCACGTTCTCGACAGGGACGTCGATCTTGCGCGAAACGCCGCCGAAGCGTGCGCTGAAGGCGATCCACTCGTTGCCCATATCCAGGCCGCTGGTGGCGTCGAAGCTGACGTTGAGCACGATCTCGTTGTTCTTGACGAACTCGCGCGGCACGCTGGTGTTGGCGTCGACGAAGACGGCGATGTACGGCGTGAAGCCGTTGTCCGTGCACCATTCATAGATGGCGCGGATCAGGTAGGGCTTGGTGGAGGTTTCAGGCATTGTGCTTCCAATGGCGCCGTGGTGGCCCGAGGGCGGATGCTTTCGGGCCGGTGCCGGTTAGCGGCGCATCACCTTCTCGGACGGGGTGAGCGCTTCGATGTACGCGGGACGGCTGAAAATGCGTTCAGCATACTTCAGCAGCGGCGCGGCGTTCTTCGACAGCTCAATGCCGTAGTGATCCAGGCGCCACAGCAGCGGCGCGATGGCGACGTCGAGCATCGAGAACTCTTCGCCCAGCATGTACTTATTCTTGACGAAGATCGGCGCAAGCTGCGTCAGGCGGTCGCGGATCGCGGCGCGGGCGCGTTCGTGGTTCTTCTCCGCGGCCTTGCCCTTTTCGTTCTCCAGCGTGTAGACGTGGGTGAACAGTTCCTTTTCGAAGTTGAACAGGAACAGGCGGGCGCGGGCACGCTGCACCGGGTCAGCCGGCATCAGCTGCGGGTGCGGGAAGCGCTCATCGATGTATTCGTTGATGATGTTCGACTCATACAGAATGAGGTCGCGCTCGACCAGGATGGGGACCTGGCCGTACGGGTTCATCACCGAAATATCTTCGGGCTTGTTGAACAGGTCGACGTCGCGGATTTCAAAATCCATGCCCTTTTCAAACAGGACAAGGCGGCAACGTTGGGAAAACGGGCAAGTCGTACCCGAATACAACACCATCATGGTTGGATTCCTTGGGCTTAGCCGAAGCAGGGTCGGACAGTAAGGTCTGACATTCTGCCAAAGTCGGCCACCAGAAAGCAAATTAGTGGCAAATAGCGCACTTTACTGGTGCGCTTCTGCAGGCTTTCCAAGGGAAAAGGCCAGGGGCGGTGCTGCTTTCGCAGCGGCCACCCCTGGCCTTTGTCCTGTCCGGGCCCGGATTCGGGCCCCTGGCATGCCTTACTTCACGTCTTTCCAGTACGCGGCGTTGAGGCGCCAGGCAAAGACGGTGAACACGCCCAGGAACAGCAGCACCCAGACGCCCAGGCGCTTGCGGTGGTTCTGCGCGGGCTCGGCCATCCAGTCCAGGAAGCCGACCAGGTCGGCGGTGGCCTGGTCGTACTCGACCTTGCTCAGCTTGCCCTGGCTCAATTGCTCGAAGCCGGCGAACTTGTGCACCTTCTCGCCGTGCTCTTCCACTTCCGTGAACTTGGCGGCGCGCTGGCCCTGCAGTTCCCACAGCACGTGCGGCATGCCGACGCTCGGGAACACCAGGTTGTTCCAGCCGGTGGCGCGGCTGTCGTCACGGTAGAACGTGCGCAGGTAGGTGTAGAGCCAGTCGTCGCCGCGGGCGCGGGCGATCACCGACAGGTCCGGCGGCTGCGCACCGAAGAAGGCCTTGGCTTCCTTCGGCTGCATGGCGATGGTCATGGTCTCGCCGACCTTGTCCGCGCTGAACAGCAGGTTTTCGCGGATCTGGTCGTCGGTCAGGCCGATGTCCTTGAGCCGGTTGTAACGCATCATCGATGCGCCGTGACAGTTCAGGCAGTAGTTGACGAACACCTTGGCGCCGCGCTGCAGCGACGACAGGTCAGCAGTGTTCACCGGTGCCGGCTCAAGGGGGAAGCCCCCCTCGGATGCCATGGCAGGCGCGCCGGCAAAGCAGGCGCCGGCCAGCGCGAGGATCGAAAGCAGCTTTTTCATCTTGTGTCCTTGTGCTCTTGTCGGGGTTCGCTTCGCTCAGTGCGGGTGGAACGTGACACGCTCCGGGACCGGCTTGAACTCGCCGACACGGCTCCACAGCGGCATGGTCAGGAAGAAGGCAAAGTACAGCAGCGTACCGAGCTGCGACACCTTCTCACCGACCGGCGACGGCGGTTGCACGCCAAGATAGCCGAGCACCAGGAACACCACCACGAAGACGGTCAGGATGGTCTTGTGGAAGGCAGGACGATAGCGGATGGACTTGACCGGCGAGCAGTCCAGCCACGGCAGGAAGAACAGGATCACCACCGAGCCGCCCATCACCAGCACGCCCCAGAACTTGGCGTCGATGAAGTAGAAGCCCACGGCCAGGATCACCGCGATGGCGATCGCGCCGACCTTGATGCGTGCGTCCTTGCTGCGCAGGAACACCATGCCGAGCAGCAGCGCGAAGAACACCCACAGGATCGGCAGGAAGTTCGACGTGGTGGCGCGCAGCATCGAGTAGAACGGCGTGAAGTACCACACCGGCGCGATATGCGGCGGGGTCTTCAGCGGGTCAGCCGGGAAGAAGTTGTTGTGTTCCAGGAAATAGCCGCCCACTTCCGGGAAGAAGAAGATCACGGCCGAGAAGAGCAGCAGGAAGCCGGCAACGCCCAGCGTGTCGTGCACCGAGTAGTAGGGGTGGAACGGGATGCCGTCCAGCGGGATGCCCTTCTCATCCTTCTTGGCCTTGATCTCGACGCCGTCCGGGTTGTTCGAACCGACTTCGTGCAGCGCGATGATGTGGGCAATGACCAGGCCCAGCAGCACCAGCGGCACGGCGATGACGTGGAACGAGAAGAAGCGGTTCAGCGTTGCATCGCTCACCACGTAGTCACCACGGATGAACAGCGACAGGTCCTGGCCGATCACGGGAATCGCCGAGAACAGGTTCACGATCACCTGGGCGCCCCAGTACGACATCTGGCCCCATGGCAGCAGGTAGCCCATGAAGGCTTCCGCCATCAGGCACAGGAAGATCAGGCAGCCGAAGATCCAGACCAGCTCGCGCGGCTTGCGGTACGAACCGTACAGCAGGCCCCGGAACATATGCAGGTAGACCACGACGAAGAAGGCCGAGGCGCCGGTCGAGTGCATGTAGCGCACCAGCCAGCCCCAGGGGACTTCGCGCATGATGTATTCCACGCTGGCGAAGGCCACGGGAATGCCGGCGGCGTTCAGCGTGGCGTCGGGCTTGTAGTTCATCACCAGGAAGATGCCGGTGACGATCTGGATCACCAGCACCAGCAGCGCCAGCGAACCGAAGAAGTACCAGAAGTTGAAGTTCTTCGGCGCGTAGTACTTGGAGAGGTGGTCTTCCCACAGTTGGGTTGCGGGGAAGCGGGCGTCGATCCAGCCCAGCAGGCCGGTCGTCTTGACTTGTTTTTCGGCCGCCATGATCAGGCTTCTCCTTTCTCGTCCTTGCCGATCACGATCTTGCTGTCGGTCAGGAACTGGTAGGGGGGAACATCGAGATTCTGCGGAGCCGGCTTGTTCTTGAAGACGCGCCCGGCGAGGTCGAAGGTCGACCCGTGGCAGGGGCAAAGGAAACCGGGATCAGTGCCGAGCTGAGAATTGGCACCGGGGCCGAAGGGGCCCGAAGGCGAGCAGCCCAGGTGGGAACAGATACCCACCACGACCAGGACGTCCTTGTGGTCTGCGCGCGAACGGGTTTCGTTCTTGCAGTACTCAGGCGTTTTCATGGTGAATGGCACGTCGGAATTGGGATCGGCCACCTCGCCGTCCGTCTTCTTCAGCGACGCCAGTTGTTCGTCCGTGCGCCGCATGATCCAGACTGGCTTGCCGCGCCATTCGACAGTCATCATCTCGCCTGGCTTCAGCGCGCCAATATCCGCCTCGACTGGAGCACCCGCGGCTTTGGCCTTCTCCGATGGTGCAAAAGTACTGACGAAAGGAACCGCTACCGCTACGCCTCCGACGCCGCCAGCGACGGATGTCGCGATCAACCAATTGCGGCGACCTTTATCCACGCTCTTCACGTCTTGCTGGTCACTCATTCCAAACCCCAGGGGAAGTCAATTTAGATTTTGCGTCAACCATAAAGTGTACCTTAGACACCAGCGCACTAGATAGGCAGAAAATGCCACGGCCATGCGCGATTATCGGACGTGCAACCCGGAAAGCGGCTTCGGTGCTTGCTTTCCGGTGAGTGATGCGGCAGGCTTCGAGCTTGAAACCGTTCATCGCTAGTGACAAGAAGGAGAACCCCCCATGGGCATGATCTCGGAATTCAGAACCTTCGCCGTACGCGGCAACGTGATCGACCTTGCGGTCGGTGTGATCATCGGCGCGGCATTCGGCAAGATCGTGGATTCAGTGGTCAACGACCTGATCATGCCGTTGGTGGGCCGCGTGATCGGCAAGCTGGACTTCTCCAGTATGTTCATCGTGCTGGCGGATCCCCCACCGGGAACACCCACTACGTTCGATGCCCTGAAGAAGGCCGGCGTGCCCGTCTTTGCCTACGGCAATTTCCTGACCATCGTTGTCAACTTCCTGATCCTGGCCTTCATCATCTTCCTGATGGTGCGTGCCTTTAACAGGATGCGCGCCGCGGAACCGGAAGCAGCGCCCGCCGCACCGCCTGAGGAAGTCGTGTTGCTTCGTGAAATCCGCGACAGCCTGAAGACCCGCTGATTGGTGCGCCATATGCGCGCCGAACCCGGAAGATAAAACGGCCCCGATGGGGCCGTTTTGTTTTGCGTCAGATCAGACGGGATTAGGAATATCGATAAACGTGTGGCGCAGGCCAAAGCGTTCGGCCACATGCTCGCCAAGCGAGCGGATGCCGTAGCGCTCGGTGGCGTGATGACCGGCGGCAAGATACGCCACGCCGCTTTCGCGCGCCAGGTGCGTGGTCTGCTCCGAGACTTCGCCGCTCAGATAGGCATCGACACCCGCGGCCACCGCGGCATCGAAATAACCTTGCGCCCCGCCCGTGCACCAGCCGACGGTGCGGATCATCTGGTCCGGCTCGCCGATGGCCAGCGGCTCGCGCCCCAGCACGCCACCAACGTGCGCGGCCAGCGCAGAGAGCGGCATCGGCGCGGGCAGCGTGCCGGTCCAGCCGAGCTGGTCGTCGCTGAAGCGGCCGGTCGGCGTAAAGCCGAGCTGCAGGCCGAGCTGGGCGTTGTTGCCGAACTCAGGGTGGTTATCCAGGGGCAGGTGGAAGGCGAACAAGTTGACGTCCGCGCCCAGCAGGCGCTTCAGACGCGCGTGCTTCTGCCCGACCACGCGCGCATCTTCGTTTTTCCAGAAGTAGCCGTGATGGACGAGGATGGCGTCGGCCCCCGCTTCGATCGCGGCATCGACCAATGCCAGGCTTGCCGTCACTCCCGTCACGACGTGTGTGACTTCCGAGCGACCTTGCACTTGCAGCCCGTTGGGACAATAGTCCTTGTAGCGGGAAACTTCCAACAGGTCGTTCAAGTACAATTCAAGCTCTTTTGTTTTCATTTTCTGCTCAAAACTCCAATATGTTGCGGCGCTTTTGGCTGTTCTTTGCCCAGGCTGTCACCGTCGTGCTGGCGGTCTGGTTCGTCGTGGCAACGCTCAAGCCTGATTGGCTGCAGAGGGGGCGCGTCGCGGTCCAGTCCGGTTCGCCCATCGTGGCGCTCAAGGAAGTCGTGCCCAACGTGTCCGGTCCTGCGGCCGAAGGGTCTTACAGCGAAGCCGCCCAGGTGGCCATGCCGGCGGTGGTCAATATCTTTACCAGCAAGAACGGCAACAAGCGCTCGCCCAACCCGCAGGCCGAGGATCCGTGGTTCCGCTTCTTCTTTGGCGACCGCCTGCCTGAGCGGCAGGAGCCGGTCTCCAGCCTGGGGTCTGGCGTCATTGTCAGCGCCGAGGGTTACATTCTAACCAACCACCACGTAGTCGACGGCGCCGATGAAATCGAGATCGCGCTGACCGACGGCCGCAAGGCCAACGCCAAGGTGGTGGGCTCCGACCCGGAAACCGACCTGGCCGTGCTCAAGGTGACGCTCAAGGACCTGCCCGCGATCACGCTGGGCCGGCTTGAGAACGTGAAGGTCGGCGACGTGGTGCTAGCCATCGGCAACCCGTTCGGCGTCGGCCAGACGGTGACGATGGGCATTGTCTCGGCGCTGGGCCGCAGCCACCTGGGCATCAATACCTTCGAGAACTTCATCCAGACCGATGCGGCCATCAACCCGGGCAACTCGGGTGGCGCGCTGGTGGATGCGCAGGGCAACCTGCTGGGCATCAATACGGCGATCTACTCGCGTTCGGGCGGCTCGCTGGGGATCGGCTTTGCCATTCCCGTGTCGACCGCCAAGCAGGTGATGGAATCGATCATCTCCACCGGCAGCGTGACGCGCGGCTGGATCGGGGTCGAGCCGCAGGACATGACGCCCGAGATCGCCGAATCGTTCGGCCTCGATGCCAAGGAAGGCGCACTGATCGCCGCAGTGGTCCAGGGCGGGCCGGCCGACAAGGCAGGCGTGAAGCCCGGCGATGTGCTGACCAAGGTGGATGGCTTGTCGATCACGGACACGACCGCGCTGCTCAATGCGATTGCCCAACTCAAGCCAGGCGTGGACATCAAGATGACCGTGATCCGCCGCGGCAAGGCAACGGACCTGACGGTGACGATCGGCAAACGGCCTCCGCCGCCGCGCCGCGCACTGCCGTTTGAAGAGGAAGAGTGAGGCTCGGCACGACACGGGCCTGAAGAAAGAACCCCGCCGCCTTGGCGGGGTTTTTTGTGCCCGGTGGCCAGGCAGCCCGCCGCGTCACGGTGATGCGACGGGAAACAATGGACCTGAGCGGCAGACACCGCGCCTCGATGGCATGGCGGCCCACATCAATGCCCGTGAGGGTCGTAGGCAGGGCAGCCCCTCGAATCCTGTCCACGTGCTGGCGGGCCGCAATCCGCGCCGGCAACGCCTTCCCGATCGTCAGCAAGACGAAGCAGAATTCCCTGCGCGCCGCGAGCCACCCGCTCCCCCTCCCTGCCCGGCTGCCGATGCGCAACATGACACGCGAAGCACGGCAACATGCACAACCCGGCCTGTGCCTGCTCTTGGCAGCCCCACAAGACAAGAGGCCGGCATCCTTACGGATGCCGGCCTCTTGGTTCAAGCCAATCCTAAGCGAGCTTACGCTCGCGTCAGATTAGAACTTGTGGCGCAGACCAACCACGGCGCCGAACTGGTTGTCACCTTCGCCGCTGGCGTTGGTGCTAACCTTGCCGAAGCCGTCCAGGCCCAGGTTGGAGTTGTTCTTGTTCAGAACGTAACCCAGGCTCAGGTAGGCATCGGTACGCTTCGAGAAAGCGTAGTCAGCCGAAGCCACGAAGCTCCACGGATCGCCCTTCTGGCCGCGGAAGTCTTGGTAGTAAGCAGCGCCGGTCAGCGACAGAGCCGGGGTCACTTGGTAGCCAACGCCCAGCCAGTACAGGTTCGACGATGCCTTGGCACCGGTGATAGCCTGGATGTTCTGGCCCTGGAACGGCAGCGCGCCCAGATCCACACCCTTTGCCCAACGGTAGCCAGCGTAGACCTTAGCCGGGCCGAAGCCGTACGAGCCAGCCACCGAAGCGCGGCGGATCGTAGCGTCCGGGTTCACGACCGTGCCCACGGCGTTTGCCGAAGCCAGGTTGACTTCGTCATAGGCAGCACCGACCGCGAACGGACCAGCAGCGTAGGTCAGGTTCGCGCCGAATTCACGGCCGAGCTTGGCCGAACCCGGGACTTCGCCCAGGGCGCCGGCGCCGGTGTTTGCACCAGCGCTGTACAGGGCGCTGGCGGTCAGGCCACCGAACGTGCCAATGTACTTGACCGAGTTGTCAGCACGGCTGGCGAAAGCGGCGTCCTGAGCGGTGATCGAGTACTTGTTCGAAATGGCCATCGGGTCGAACTGCAGACCGAAGTCATAGAACGGGGTCTGGTGACGACCCAGGCTCAGCTGGCCATATTGGCTAGCCAGACCGACGTAGGCTTGGCGGCCGAACAGGCGGTTGTCGTTACCCGACTTGCCGTCGTCCAGGTTGAAACCGCTTTCCAGCACGAAGACGCCCTTCAGGCCGCCGCCCAGGTCTTCCACGCCACGCAGGCCCCAACGGCTGCCCGACAGGTTACCCGAGGTCATGCGAACCACGTCGTGGCCATTCGGTTGGTTTTGCTGGTATTCGATACCGGCATCGACCACGCCGTACAGGGTTACGCTCGATTGGGCATAGGCGCCACCAGCGGCCAGAGCGGCGACGGCAGCAGCAAACAGTTTCATCTTCATATCGACACTTTCCTTGTCAACTGATTGGGAAATCTTGGTTGCCCAAGTACTTGGGCGACGCATTAACGTTCACGTCTGTTGCGTATTATGTGCCAGCCCCCCCGGCCGTCAGAAGGCTTTTTCGGCGTAAACCATGCCCACTGGCGGTTTTTGTTGTCGGGGAGCAACAGGAATGGGTAGAAAAATCCCCGTTTTGGTGCAAAACAGGGATGGCAGGCCGACAAGATCTCCTACCTCAGCCGAATTAGTCCGGCTGCGTTTCCCCTGAAGCGGTGGCTTCAGGTGCCGGGCGGCCCACAAAGCGCGCCAGCAGTAGTCCCAGTTCATAAAGCGCCACCAGCGGCACGGCCAGCAGCAGCTGCGACAGCACATCGGGCGGGGTCACGATGGCCGCGATGATGAACGCCCCCACGATTACATAGGGGCGGATCTGCTTGAGCTTTTCCAGTTCCACCACGCCAAAGCGCACCAGCACGATCACCACCACCGGCACTTCGAAGGTAATGCCGAAGGCCAGGAAGGTGGTCATGGCAAAGCTGAGGTACTTGTCGATGTCGGTCGACATCTCCGCCCCCAACGGGGCGTTGTAGTGCGCCATGAAATGGAACACCGTGGGGAACACCAGGAAATACGCGAATGCCACGCCGCACAGGAACAGGAAATAGCTGCTCGATACCAGCGGCAGGATCAGGCGCTTCTCATGCTGGTACAGGCCGGGCGCGACAAACTGCCAGATCTGGTACAGCACCCACGGCAATGCGATCAGGAAGGCCACCAGCAAGGTGACTTTCATCGGCACGAAGAACGAGCCGGTGACATCGGTCACGATCATCTTGCCGCCCTTGGGCAGCGACTCCATCAGCGGCGCGGCAAACAGGTTGAAGATGAGCGGCGCCCAGTAGACCAGGCTGACGAAGACCAGGATGATGCCGGCCACCGCCTTGACCAGGCGTTGGCGCAGCTCGACCAGGTGGGAAATAAAGGTTTCCTGCTGCGACTCGTCTTGCGGGTCTTGGGGATCTGGGGACCGGGTGTCGCTCATGGCGTGAACCGCTCAGCCGCGGGGGCTGGCAAGGGGGATCGATGGGGCCGCAACGCGGCGGCGCGCGAGTGCGACCAGGACTGCGGCCACGACGGCAGCGGCCGGAACGACGGCCGGCAAGGTGTTGCCGCGGCGCATGCTCACTCGAAGAAGGATCGGGATGGCCGGGTGACCGGCCGGTGGCGCTTGACCCGCGCCGCGCCTGACTGCACCCAGACGCGGACATTGTGCTGGCGCTTGAACCAGAGTGGGCGGGCGCCCTGCTTGACGCGCCAGCTCTTGCGCCCGTTGTGCGCCTTGTGGGCCGCATCCCAGCTTGGCACAAAGCCGCCACTGGCGTCGGCGCTGCCGCCGCTGGTTCCCTCGGCACCACCCAGGGCTTCGTTCAGCGCCTGGGTCTGCTCGCTGACTTCCTTGTGGATGGTGCGCTCGACATCGCGCGCGGCGTCCTCGAATTCCGTGCGCATCTTGCGCAGTTCTTCCAGTTCAACCTCGCGGCTGACCTCGGCCTTGACGTCGTTGATGTAGCGCTGCGCCCGGCCGACCAGCGCGCCCACCGTGCGCGCAACCTTGGGCAGCCGTTCGGGACCGATCACGATCAGTGCCACGGCGCCGATCAGCGCCAGCTTGGAAATGCCGAGATCAATCATGCGGACACATCATGCGGACAATATGCGGAAAAGCGCAGGCGCGGGACGACACGCGGGCAGCGAGGTTTGCGTAGAAGGGATGGCACACCGCCGGATTACTGCTGGCGGGTCTTTTCCTTGGCTTCGACGTCGATGGTGTTGGAGTCGCGCAGTTCCTTGGACTGGGCAGGATCGGCGGCCGCCTTGCCTTCGCCTTCCTTCATGCCATCCTTGAAGCCCTTAACCGCGCCGCCCAGGTCCTGGCCGATATTGCGCAGTTTCTTGGTGCCGAACACGAGCATGACGATCACCAGCACGATCAGCCAGTGCCAAATGCTAAACGAACCCATTTCTTGCTCCTGATGAAGCCGCGGGCGCAATCAGATATGCCCGGACCCGTTGTTCCGTCCCGTTATGGCCGCGCCGGGCGACGGTTGCCGGCGCAGCTTCTGCCCGGGGCGTTTCCGCCGCGGGCGCTCCCATGCCAAGGCTGCCCGGTCAGGGCAGCGGTGCCTTCCACGCGTGGCGCGGCCCACCCAGCACATGCAGGTGCAGGTGGTAGACCTCTTGCCCACCGTCCGGGCCGGTATTGATCACCGTCCGAAAACCGTTGGCACAGCCTGCCGCGCGCGCCAGTTCAGGCACCTTCAGCATCATTCTAGCAAGCACCGCCCCTTCGCCGGCGCCGCAATCGGCCAGCGAGTCGACATGCAACCTGGGAATAACCAGAAAGTGTACCGGGGCCTTGGGATGGATATCGTGGAAGGCCACCATGTCGTCGTCTTCATAGACCTTGCGCGACGGTAGCTGGCCGGCCACGATCTTGCAGAAGATGCAATTATCCTGAGCGTTCATGAAGATTTCATTGCGACGGCCGCGGCACCCACTGTCACTTTCGCGCGCCCGGCCTGCCCGGCATCAGAACTGCTGATCCGGGTACATCGGCTTGCTGTCATTCAGGTACAGCCAGCCCTTGACGATACGATACAGCATCCACAGCGACAGCACGCCCCAGACCGCAAAGGCCAGCGGTATCAGCACAACTGTCGCAAACAGCACCCCGCCCAGCACGCCCCACACCACCGACCACCAGAACGAGCGGATCTGCCAGGCGAAGTGCGAGGCATAGAGCGAACCGCGCGCGTCGTCGCGCTTGACGTAGTCGATCACGATGGCGATCAGCGCGGTGATGCCGCCGGTCAGCCAGAAGATCGCATACAGGGCATACAGGATGTGCAGCAGCTTGCGCAGGCTGCTCAACTGTTCGCCGCTTGGAGTGGTGACTTGCCCGGTGTAGTCGTTCGCCATCATTGCCCTTGGTTGGAAACCTGCCTTGCGGGCAGGCGGAAGACCGGCCGGCGCCTGCGCCAGCTAGTCCTTGCGCCGGGCCTTTTCCTCGAGGCCAGACAGCCCCTCGCGCCGCGCGAGCTCGTTGACCACATCCGCCGGGGTCAGACCGAAGTTGGCCAGCAATACCATGCTGTGGAACCACAGGTCGGCCACTTCATAGACCACCTTGCCGGCCTCGGCGCCGCTCTGCCCGGCGGCGCGCGCGTCCTTGGCGGCCATCACGGTCTCGGTGGCTTCCTCGCCGATCTTCTTCAGGATGGCATCGTCGCCCTTGCTGAACAGGCGCGCCACGTAGGACTTGTCAGGGTCGCCGCCGTTGGCGGGCTTGCGCGATTCCAGCACTTCGGCCAGGCGCGCCAGGACATCATTGCTGCTGAGTTGGGTGTCGCTCATGGCTTGGTGTAGATCTGGGCAGGGTCCTTCAGCACCGGCTCGACCGTGTGCCAGTCGCCGGCTTCCACATCGCCCTCGAACTTCTGGAAGAAGCAGGAATGGCGTCCGGTATGGCAGGCGATATTGTCGATCTGGGTCACCTTGAGCAGCACCACGTCTTCATCGCAGTCCAGGCGGATCTCATGCACTTTCTGCACGTGGCCGGACTCTTCGCCCTTGTGCCACAGGCGCTTGCGCGAGCGCGACCAGAATACGGCCTCGCCCAGCTCCACGGTGCGCTGGAGCGCGTCGCGGTTCATGAAGGCGAACATCAGCACGTCATTCGAGCCGACTTCCTGCACGATCACCGGCACCAGGCCGTTATCGTCCCATTTGACCTTGTTGAGCCACTTCTTTGCCATGATCAGATCCGCACGGGAATGCCCTCGCGGGCCATGAATGCCTTGGCTTCGCCTACGGTGTGTTGGCCGTAGTGGAAGATGCTGGCGGCCAGCACCGCGTCGGCGCGGCCCTGGGTGATGCCGTCGGCCAGGTCCTGCAGGCCGCCGACGCCGCCCGAGGCGATCACCGGCACCGGCACGGCGTCGCTGACGGCGCGGGTCAGTTCCAGGTCGAAACCACTCTTGGTGCCATCGCGGTCCATGCTGGTCAGCAGGATCTCGCCGGCGCCGCGCGCGGCCATCTCTCGCGCCCATTCGACCGCATCCAGGCCGGTGGCCTTGCGCCCGCCGTGGGTGAAGACTTCCCAGCGCGGCGCTTCGCCCGGGGCGGAACTGCGCTTGGCGTCGATCGCCACCACGATGCACTGCGAGCCGTACTTTGCGGTCGCGTCCGACACCAGCTGCGGATTGGCGATGGCTGACGAGTTGACGCTGATCTTGTCCGCGCCGGCATTGAGCAGGCGCCGCACGTCTTCGACCGTGCGCACGCCGCCGCCCACCGTCAGCGGGATAAAGACCTGCGACGCCACATCCTCGATGATGTGCAGCATCAGGTCACGCCCGTCGCTGGTCGCGGTGATGTCCAGGAATGTGATTTCATCGGCGCCCTGCTCATCATAGCGGCGCGCGATTTCCACGGGATCGCCCGCGTCGCGCAGCTCGACAAAGTTGACGCCCTTGACCACCCGCCCGTTGGTCACGTCCAGGCAGGGGATGATACGTTTGGCTAGCATGAGATTCCTTGTCCGCCGCCAGTTCCGGCCTGGCGGCGGCTGCGCCCGCGGCGCGTTGCCTTATTGCCCGTCGCGCAGCTTGTCCGCCAGTGCCTGCGCGGCGGCAAAGTTGAGATCCCCGGAGTAGATCGCTCGGCCGCAAATGACGCCTTCGACACCTTCGCCCTCGACGGCGCAGAGGTTGTTGATGTCGGCCAGGTTGGACAGCCCGCCGCTGGCGATCACCGGAATCGACATCGATTGCGCCAGCTTGACGGTGGCATCGATATTGATCCCCTGCAGCATGCCGTCGCGGCCAATATCCGTGTAGATGATGGCCTCGACGCCGTAGTCTTCATACTTGCGTGCCAGGTCCGCCACCTCGTGGCCGGTCAGCTTGCTCCAGCCGTCGGTCGCCACCTTGCCGTCCCTGGCATCCAGGCCGACGATGATATGGCCGCCGAAGGCCGAGCAGGCGTCCTTCAGGAAACCGGGGTTTTTCACCGCGGCCGTGCCGATGATGACGTACGACAGGCCGTCATCCAGCCAGCGTTCGATGGTGTTCAGGTCGCGGATGCCGCCCCCCAGCTGCACCGGGATCTCGTCGCCGACCTCGGCGATGATGGCCTTGATGGCCTCCTCGTTGCGGGGCTTGCCCACGAACGCGCCGTTCAGGTCCACCAGGTGCAGGCGGCGGGCGCCCTGCTCCACCCAGTGCCGTGCCATGGCGGCGGGATCTTCGGAAAAGACGGTGGCCTGGTCCATGTCGCCTTGTTTGAGGCGTACACACTGACCGTCCTTCAGGTCGATGGCCGGAATGAGCAACATATGCGTGACGAGCGTGGTTGAGTGATAGAGATTGAGCGAGACCGGCGCTGCCGGTCAGGTCGGGTCGATAGTCGATCGGAAACAGGTCGGGTGACGGGTCGAGTTAGCGGTCGATGATCGGTAAAAAAACGAATCGGGTCAGGGATTCCAGTGGACGAAGTTCCGGTACAGCTGCAGGCCCAGGGCCGCGCTCTTCTCGGGGTGGAACTGCGTCGCGAAAATATTATCGCGCGCTACCGCGCTGGTAAATACGACTCCGTATTCCGTTTCACCGGCAACATGGGCCGGGTCCTGCGCCTGCACATAGTAACTGTGGACGAAATAGAACCAGCTGTCGTCCGGGATACCGTCCCACAGCGGGTGCGGCCTGGCCTGGCGAACCCGGTTCCAACCCATCTGCGGCACCTTGTAGCGCGAGCCGTCGGGCTGCGTCATGCCGTCCAGCGCAAAGCGCACCACCTGGCCGGGCATCAGGCCCAGCGCCGGCGTACGGTCCACGCCGGCCCGGCTTTCGGTGCTGAACTGGAACAGCATCTGCTCGCCCACGCACACGCCCAGCATCGGCTTGCTGGCGGCGGCCTGCACCACCGCCTCCTGCAGCCCGGACGCGCCCAGCGCCGACATGCAGTCGGGCATCGCGCCCTGGCCGGGCAGCACCACGCGGTCGGCCGAGCGGATGCCTTCGGGGGCATTCACCACGCGCACGTCCGCTTCCGGCGCCGCGGCACGCAGCGCCTGCGCCACCGAGCGCAGGTTGCCCATGCCGTAATCCACAATTGCTATGGTAGTCATGATTTCAAAACAGGCAACAATGTCTTCAGCCCGTCCACAATGAATTCCACGGCCAGCGCCGACAGGATCAGCCCCATCAGGCGCGTGCCGATATTGATGCCGGTGCGGCCGATGACCCGGGCAATCGGGTCGGCCGCGCGAAACACCAGGTACACCACCGCACCGATCACCACGCCCAGGCCGACCAGGATCAGCAACTGGTACCAGTGCTGGGTCTTGCCGGCATAGACGATCACCGTGCTGATCGAGCCCGGCCCGGTCAGCAGCGGCAGCGCCAGCGGCACCACCGCGATGCTGGACTTTACCTCGGCCTCGTCCTCTTCTTCCGGCGTGGCCTTGGTGCGGCTGGTCTGCGCGTTCAGCATGTTCATGGCCATCATGATCATGATGAGCCCGCCACCCACCTGCAGCGACGCCACCGAGATATTGAAGAACTCGATGATCTGCTGCCCCAGCAAGGCCGACACCGCCACCACGATCGCCACCGAAACCGATGCGATCTTGATGGTACGCAGCTTTTCCGCTTCCGTCTGCAGGCTGGTCAGGCTGATGAAGAACGGGATCGCCCCGATCGGGTTGATCAGCGCCAGCAGCGAAATAAACGACTTGAGCGTATCCATCGGTTGCGGGTCGCCAGCATCGCTGGCCAGGTTCAGGCTTGGAAGGTCAGCGGGCGCCGCAACCAGCCGGCACGCCTACCGTGGTGGAAAGGTCAGAGCGTACCCTTGGTCGACGGGATCGTGTTCGCCGCGCGCGGGTCCAGCTCCACCGCCATGCGCAGTGCCCGGCCAAAGGCCTTGAACACGGTCTCGCACTGATGGTGGGCATTGATGCCGCGCAGGTTGTCGATATGCAGGGTCACGCCCGCATGGTTGACGAAGCCGCGGAAGAACTCGATGGTCAGGTCCACATCGAAGCTGCCCACGCGCGCACGCGTGAACGGCACGTGGAATTCCAGGCCGGGGCGGCCGGAGAAATCGATCACCACGCGCGACAGGCATTCGTCCAGCGGCACATAGCTGTGGCCGTAGCGGGTGATGCCCTTCTTGTCGCCGATGGCTTTTGCCACGGCCTGGCCGAGCGTGATGCCCACGTCTTCCACCGTGTGGTGGTCGTCGATATGCGTGTCGCCGGTGGCTTCGACCTCCAGGTCGAACATGCCATGCCGGGCGATCTGGTCCAGCATGTGGTCAAGGAACGGCACGCCGGACGCCAGTTTCTGGCGGCCGCTGCCGTCGAGATTCAGGGAAACGCGAATTTGCGTTTCCGAAGTATTGCGGGTGACCTCTGCAACACGCATGGTGTTAATCCTGCAGCGACGCTGCGAATGCCTCAAGGAACTGCGCGTTTTCTTCGGGGGTGCTGACCGTGACGCGCAGACAATTGGCCAGCAACGGGTGCATTTTACTCACGTTCTTGATCAATACCTTGCGGGCCAGCAGCCGGTCGAACGTCTGTGCAGCATCCGGCACGCGCGCCAGCAGGAAGTTGGCGGCGCTGGGGAACACCGTCACCCCCGCGTGGGCGGCCATGCCGTCGGCCACGCGGGTGCGTTCGGCGCGCAGCTGCGCGGCCTGTTCGTCCAGCACCGACACATGCTCCAGCGCGAACAGCGCTGTCGCTTCGGTCAGCACATTGACGTTGTAGGGCGGGCGCACCTTGTCGAGCTGCGACAGCCATTCCGGCGCGCCGGCCAGGTAGCCCAGCCGGATGCCGGCCAGGCCCAGCTTGGATACGGTTCGCATCACCAGCAGGTTGCCGAATTCCGTCAGGCGCGGCATCCAGCTGTGCTGCGCGAACGGCTGGTAGGCCTCGTCGACCACCACCAGGCTGTTGCAGACCTCGCCCTGGGCGGCGCGGACGATGGCCTCCATGTCGGCGGCATCGAACAGGTTGCCGGTCGGGTTGTTCGGGTAGGCCAGGTAAATGATGGCGGGCTGGTGCTCGGCCATCGCCGCCAGCATGACGGCGCGGTCGAGCGTGAAGTCCGCGCGCAGCGGCACGCCGACGAACTGCAGGCCGGCGAACTGCGCCGACATCGCGTACATGACGAAGCCCGGCACCGGCGCCATCACCTTGGCGCCGGGCTTGGCCGCGGCCAGCGCCAGCATGCTGATGATCTCGTCCGAGCCATTGCCGAGCAACACATCCATGCCGGCGGGCACCTGCATCACGGTCTTCAGCTTCGCGCGCAGCGCTTCGCTGCTGGGCACCGGGTAGCGGTTCAGCGCAACCTCGCCCAGGCGCTCGGCCAGTTCGCGGCGCAGATCGGGCGGCAGCCGGTACGGGTTCTCCATCGCGTCAAGCTTGACCAGACCGTGCGAATCCGGCACGTGGTAGGCGCCCATGGCGCGTACGTCGTCACGGATGATGCGTTCGATCAGGGAGGGCTCTACGGCTGACATGGGAACTCCAAAGTTGGCTGCGTTATCAGGCAGCGTGGGTCAGTAGATCAACTGCGTTTGTTGAAACGATATTCCGCGCTGCGGGCGTGGGCCTGCAGGCCTTCGCCGTACGCGAGTTCGGCGGCGATCTGGCCGAGCATCTGCGCCCCGCCCTCGCTCACTTCGATCAGGCTCGAACGCTTCTGGAAGTCATAGACGCCCAGCGGCGAAGAGAAGCGCGCGGTGCGCGAGGTCGGCAGCACGTGGTTCGGGCCCGCGCAGTAATCGCCCAGCGACTCGCTGGTATAGGGGCCCAGGAAGATGGCGCCGGCGTGGCGGATCTTCTCGCTCCACTGGCGCGGGTTCTCGGCGGAGATCTCCAGGTGCTCGGGCGCGATCGCATTGGCGATCTCGCAGGCCTCTTCCATGTCGCGCACCTTGATCAGCGCGCCACGGCCGGAGATCGACGCGGCAATCACCTCGCGCCGCGGCATGGTGCCGAGCTGGCGCTGGATGCTGGCTTCGACGCGGGCGATATAGCCAGCGTCCGGGCACAGCAGGATCGACTGCGCCAGCTCGTCGTGCTCGGCCTGCGAGAACAGGTCCATCGCCACCCAGTCGGGGTCGGTGGTGCCGTCGCAGATCACCAGGATCTCGGACGGGCCGGCAATCATGTCGATACCGACGGTGCCGAACACGCGCCGCTTGGCCGCGGCCACATAGGCGTTGCCGGGGCCGACGATCTTGTCGACCTGCGGCAGCGTCGCCGTGCCGTAGGCCAGCGCGCCAATCGCCTGGGCGCCGCCGATGGTAAACACGCGGTCTACGCCGGCGATCTGCGCGGCGGCCAGCACCAGCTCATTGCGCACGCCACCCGGCGTGGGCACGACCATGATGATTTCCTTCACGCCCGCCACGCGCGCCGGGATCGCGTTCATCAGCACCGACGACGGATACGCGGCCTTGCCGCCCGGCACGTAGATGCCGACGCGGTCCAGCGGCGTCACCTTCTGGCCGAGCATGGTGCCGTCGGCCTCGGTGTATTCCCAGCTGTGGCTGCCGCATTCGATCTTCTGCTTCTCGTGGTAGGCGCGCACGCGCGCGGCGGCGGCCTCCAGCGCGGCGCGGCGCTTGGGCTCGAGGTCTTCGAGCGCGGCTTCCAGCTGCTGCTGCGACACCTCCAGCGCGCCCATCGACGACGCTTCCACGCGGTCGAAGCGCTTGGTGTATTCCAGCACCGCGGCATCCCCGCGCGCCTTCACGTCGGCCAGGATCTGCGCCGCGGCGCGATCGATGGCCTCGTCCTCGCCAGCCTCGAAGGCCAGCACCTGGCCCAGCGCCTCGGCAAAGCCAGGCTTGCTGGAATCGAGCCGGCGGATCGGCAGGTTTTCCATTTCGGTTGCGTTCATGACTACTTTCCTCTCAGTCGGCGCGGGCCTGGTGTGGCCTTACGCCAGCGCCGCCGAAGCTCGTTCGAATGCGTCGAGAATCGGCGCAAGCCGCTCGCGCTTGAGTTTGAGCGCGGCCTGGTTCACCACCAGCCGCGACGAGATCTGCACGATCTCTTCGACTTCGACCAGGTTGTTGGCGCGCAGCGTGCTGCCAGTGCTGACCAGGTCGACGATGGCATCGGACAGGCCCACCAGCGGACCCAGCTCCATCGAACCGTACAGCTTGATCAGGTCGACGTGAACGCCCTTTTTCGCAAAATGCTCGCGCGCCGTCTGCACGTACTTGGTAGCCACGGCCAGGCGCGCGCCCTGGCGCACCGCGTTGGCGTAGTCAAACCCGGCCGGCACCGCCACCGACATGCGGCAGCGCGCGATGTTCAGGTCGATCGGCGCGTACAGGCCGGCCATGCCGCTTTCCATCAGCACGTCCTTGCCGGCCACGCCGAAGTCGGCGGCGCCATATTGGACGTAGGTCGGCACGTCCGAGGCGCGCACGATCACCACGCGCACGGCCGGGTCGGAGGTCGGCAGGATCAGCTTGCGCGAGGTCTCGGGGTCCTCGGTGACGCGGATGCCGGCGGCTTCCAGGAGCGGCAGCGTCTCGGTGAAGATGCGGCCCTTGGACAGCGCCAGCGTCAGCTGGTTGGGCGATGCGTTGAAAGTGGGGCTCATCGGACTTCCTCAGGCAATGCGGCGGATCTTCGCGCCCACTGCCGACAGCTTGTCTTCCATGCGGTCGTAGCCGCGGTCCAGGTGATAGATGCGGTCGATCACGGTCTCGCCATCGGCCACCAGGCCGGCGATCACCAGGCTGGCCGAGGCGCGCAGGTCGGTCGCCATCACGTTGGCGCCCGACAGGCGCGGCACGCCGTTGACCACCGCGGTATTGCCTTCGACCGCGATGTCCGCGCCCAGGCGGTTCAGTTCCTGCACGTGCATGAAGCGGTTTTCGAAGATGGTCTCGGTCACGCGCGCGGTGCCTTCGGCCACGGCATTGAGTGCCATGAACTGGGCCTGCATGTCGGTCGGGAAGGCCGGGTACTCCGAGGTGCGGAAGCTCACGGCCTTCGCGCGCTGCGGCATCGCCAGGCGGATCCAATCGGCGCCGGTCTCGAGCTTTGCGCCGGCTTCGCGCAGCTTGTCGAGCACGGTGTCGAGGATGTCCGGCTGCACGCCGCGCAGCACCAGGTCGCCCAGCGTCGCGGCGGCGGCGCACAGGAAGGTGCCGGCCTCAATGCGGTCGGCGATCACGCTGTGGCTGGCGCCATGCAGGCGCTCCACGCCCTGCACCACCAGGCGGTCGGTGCCGATGCCTTCGATCTTCGCGCCCATCTTGACCAGCAGGTGGGCCAGGTCGGTCACCTCGGGCTCGCGCGCGGCATTTTCCAGCACGGTCTCGCCTTCGGCCAGCGTGGCAGCCATCAGCAGGTTCTCGGTGCCGGTCACGGTGATCATGTCGGTGACCACGCGCGCGCCCTTCAGGCGCTTGGCGCGGGCATGGATAAAGCCGTGTTCGATGCTGATCTCGGCGCCCATCGCCTGCAGGCCCTTGATGTGCTGGTCGACCGGGCGCGCGCCGATGCCGCAGCCGCCGGGCAGCGACACGCGGGCCTCGCCGAAGCGGGCCACCAGCGGGCCCAGCACCAGGATCGAGGCGCGCATGGTCTTGACCAGCTCATACGGGGCCTCGAGCACGTTGACGTCGGCGCCGTTCAGGGTCACGCGGGCGCCATCCAACTCGGCCTGCATGCCCATCTGGCGCAGCAGCTTGAGGGTGGTGCGCACGTCCTGCAGGTTCGGCACGTTGTCCAGCGAGACGGTATCCGCCGTCAGCAGGCCCGCGCACAGGATCGGCAGGGCGGCGTTCTTGGCGCCCGACACGCGGATTTCGCCCTTCAGCGGGCCATTGCCGTGGATCTGGAATTTGTCCATGTTCTGTCGTCTGGAGCCGGGCACGCGCCCGGCGTCATGGTTCTGGGGCCGCGCGGGTGGCGCGGCGCATATTGGCGGGGCTTACTTGCCTTCGCCCGCCTGCCACTCGGCAGGCGTCAGCGTCTTCATCGACAGCGCGTGGATCTCGGCACGCATGCGGTCGCCCAGCGCGGCATAGACGCGCTGGTGGCGCTGGATCAGCCGCTTGCCTTCAAATTCGGCGCTGACGATGGTGGCAAAGAAGTGCTGGCCATCGCCCTCGACTTGCAGATGTTCGCAGGGCAGTCCTTGGGCAATGTAATCCCTGACTTGTTCCGGTGTAGGCAGCATGGGGTTCTCTTCAGCGTGATTCAGTATGGCCGGCCACAGTTCAGTGGCGCAGCTTGTATCCGGACTTCAGCAAGCGCAGCGCCAGCGCGGCCAGCACCACGAACGCCGATCCGACCACTGCCAGGCTGAACAGCGGCGACACGTCCGAGACGCCGAAGAAGCCATAGCGGAAGCCGTCGATCATGTAGAAGAACGGATTGGCATGGGACACCGCCTGCCAGAAGGCGGGCAGCGAATGGATCGAATAGAACACACCGGACAGGAAGGTCGCCGGCATGATCAGGAAGTTCTGGAACGCGGCCAGCTGGTCGAATTTCTCGGCCCAGATACCGGCGATCAGGCCCAGCGTGCCGAGGATGCCCGCACCCAGCAGCGCAAAGACGAGGATCCAGGCCACATAGGCAAAATGCAGGTTGGCAAACCACGCCGTCACCAGCAGCACGCCCAGGCCCACGGTCAGCCCGCGGATCACCGAGGCCACCACATAGGCGCCGAACATCTCCCAGTGCGACAAGGGCGGCAGCAGCACGAACACCAGGTTGCCGGTGATCTTGGACTGGATCAGCGATGACGAGCTGTTGGCAAACGCGTTCTGCAGCACGCTCATCATCACCAGGCCGGGCACCAGGAAGGCGGTGTAGCTGATCTGGTCATAGACCTTGACCCGGTCTTCCAGCACATGGCCGAAGATCAGCAGGTACAGCACCGCGGTCAGCACCGGCGCGGCCACGGTCTGGAAGCTGACCTTCCAGAAACGCAGCACTTCCTTGTACAGCAGGGTGCGGAAACCCACCAGGCCGCCCACGGCCATCGGCCCAAGGCCGGTGTCGTCCAGGACCTCGATATCGCCAGGCTGCTTCATGCCACGGCCTCCATCGCCGGATCGGGCAACGCACCGGGCATATGCCCCTCGCGGCGCATGATCTGCACAAATACGTCCTCGAGGTCGGCCTTGTTGATTTCCATGTTTTCGATGTCACAGTCCGCTTCGCGGCAGGCGGCCAGGATCGGTTCAACCGCCTGGTAGCCCGACAACCGCAGGCGCACCGCGCGCTCGCCGGGGTTGGCCGGCATGCGCAGCGGCTCCAGCGCCGGCGGCAGGACGCCGCGCGCAAAGGTCAGCACCAGCTGTAGCCCGGCAAACTGCGTCAGCAGGTTGCTGGTGCGGTCCAGCGTCACCACTTCGCCGAACTTGAGCATGGCGATGCGGTCGCACAGGGCCTCGGCCTCTTCCAAATAGTGCGTGGTCAGGATGATGGTGTGCCCTTCCCGGTTCAGGCGCGAGATGAACTTCCACAGCGTCTGGCGCAGTTCCACGTCCACACCGGCGGTGGGCTCGTCCAGCACGATAACCGGCGGGCGGTGCACCAGCGCCTGCGCCACCAGCACGCGCCGCTTCATGCCGCCCGAGAGCTGGCGCATATTGGCGTCGGCTTTCCCGGTCAGGTCCAGGTTGGCCATGATCTCGTCGATCCAGTCATCGTTGCGGGTCAGGCCAAAGTAGCCCGACTGCAGCCGCAGCGTCTCGCGCACCGTGAAGAACGGATCGAACACCAGCTCCTGCGGCACCACGCCCAGCATACGCCGGGCCATCCGGTAGTCGGCGACGACATCGTGACCAAGCACACTGACGCGGCCGGAATCGGCGCGGTTCAGGCCGGCGAGGATCGAGATCAGCGTGGTCTTGCCGGCGCCGTTGGGCCCGAGCAGGCCGAAGAATTCGCCGCGTTCGACGGTGAAGCTGACGCCCTTGAGCGCCTGCAGGTTGCGGTAGCGCTTGCGAACGTCGTGGATTTCAATGGCTTTCATGGCCGATTGTTTGTGGCGGGTCCGGCTTTTTCGGGGCCGGCCGCCGGGAATTGGGGAGCAACTGCGTGCCCGGACTTCCTGGCCCGGCGTGGCATGAACCGGTAACAGGCGGGGGGATGGGCGAACAACCCGGAATTATAGGGGATGCGGGGAGGGTCCCGCTTGATCTGCCCCCAGGGGCTCGGCGACCGCGCAGGGCCGTCGCCGCGGCATCGCGGGCGGCCGCCGTGCTGGCGACCGGCGATGCCGGATCAATGTCGGTGGTGGTGCCCTTGCGGCGCGGCCGCGGGGGCCAGGCCCAGCAGGCCGTCCACGCCGTACAGGCTGGCCAGTTGCGACAGCTGCGGCGGCACGCCGCGCAGCGACAGCGCCTGGCTGCGCGCGGCGGCGGCGCGGTTCCATGCCAGCAGCACGGCGACCGCAGAGGAATCCACCTGCGCCAGGCCGGTGCAGTCGACCTGCACCTCGCCCTGCGCCACGCGTGCCAGCCCGTCACGCAGCACGGCGGCGGCGTTCTGGTTGGTCAGCGAGGTGCCTAGCGAGAGCATGGATGCGTGGCCTGGGGATCGGTAGCTTGAATACGGTGGCAAAAACGACGACTCCCGCACATCGGGCGGGAGTCTGTGCCGCGAACGGCCATTGTAGAGCAGATCGGCGTGCCGTGCTGCATTGCAGCGGCGCACCGTTGGGCACGCGCGCCTCAGCTCTTGGCGCTGGCCAGCTGGCGGTTGCGGTCCTGCAGCGTCTTGATCACGCCCTCGACGCCCTGCTGGCCGACGATGGTGTTGAAGCTGCCCTTGTAGGCTTCGGTCAGCCAGGCGCCCAGCACGTTGATGTCATAGACCTTCCAGCCCTGGGCGGTCTTTTCCAGGCGGTAGTCCATCTGAATCGGCTCGCCCTTGTTGACGACCTGGGTGCGGATGGTGGCATCAGTATCGTCAGCCGTGCCGCGGTACGGGCGGTACTGCACGGTTTGGTCGCGGATCTGGGCGATGGCGCCGGCATAGGTGCGGATCAGCAGGGTCTTGAACTCCTCGGTGATCTGCTTCTGCTGCTCGGGCGTGGCCTTGGACCAGTTGCGGCCCATGGCGATCTGCGTGGTCTTCTGGAAGTTGGCGTTGGGGATGATCTTCTGCTCGACCAGCGCGGTGATCTTGGCGATATTGCCGGCCTGCATGTCCTTGTCGGCCTTGACGGTCGTCATCACGTCACTGACCACGGCCTTGACCAGCCCGTCCGGGGTCGCTGCGTCCTGGGCCGCCACCTGGGCGTGCGCCGTGCCTGCGAAGGCAACTACCGTAAGGAAGGGGACCAACAGTCGCTTTATCATGGATTTTCCTTCTTTATCAAAGACATTTTTCGCCGAAGGCGAACTGGCCGGGCGCCATTGGCTGGCGCGCGGCCTTGCGGTGATTGGAACATAAGCGCGGAGCGGTGGTTGCCCCAACAAGCGCCTTTTCCACTACTTATAAACAAATTGTTTCAGCCCTCACAGGGCATTCACAGCCTGGCGCGGGCCCTGGAGCCGCCCGCGCCACGCAGAGTCAGCGGATACGAACACCCGGCACGATCCGCTGCATCGGATCCATGGGCGGTATCGGCAGGCTCTGGCTCTCAGGCTGCAGGTCGCCCGGGGGCGTCTGCGCAGGCTGCGCCGGGGTGGCGGCCGGGGCCGAGGCGTCGGCCGGCGGCGCGGCGGGTGCCGGTGCCGGTGCCGGTGCCGGTGCCGGTGCCGGTGCTGCAGGCTGCGCCGGCGTAGCGGGCGTAGCGGGCGTAGCGGGCGTGGCAGGCTTTTCACCTTCGGCCCCGCCAGGGGCTTCAGGGCGCGCCGCCGGCGCCTCCGGGGCGCTGTCTGCATCCTCGTCGCCTTCCGGCGGGTTGCCGTCGTAGACCAGGTACTGGCGCCGCTGCAGGTAGGAATCGCGCATGAACGAGTACTTGTCCAGCGCCGCCTGCTCCAGCAGGTTGCTCGCGCCCAGCAGCTGCGCCCGGCCGGCGACGATGCGCACGCCGGTCAGCGAGTTGCGCAGCGATACCGGATAGAAATAGGCCGATGGATCGAAACTGCGGTCCACCAGCATGCCGCCGGTGTCACGCACCGTGCTGGGCCCGAACAGCGGCAGCACCAGGTACGGCCCGGGCGGCACGCCCCACACGCCCAGCGTCTGGCCGAAGTCTTCCTTGTACTTGGGCAGGCCGGCCGGGGTGGCGATGTCGATCAGGCCGCCGATCCCCAGCACGGTGTTCATGGCCACGCGCATGGTGTCCTCTGCGGCGCGGGCGGGCTTGCCCTGCAGCAGGTTGTTCGCCGCCGAGTAGACATCGCTCACATTGGAGAAGAAGTTCTCCACCGCGCGCTGCACCGGCGTGGGCATGTAGTCGGCATAGACCTGGGCCACCGGGCGCAGGATGCCCTTGTCGAAGTCCTCGTTGATCTTCGCGACTTCGCGATTGAACGGCTCCAGCGGATCTTTCGGATTGGCGGTGGGGCCCGTGGCGCAACCGGCAAGCACGGCCGCGGCAGCCACCGCGGCCAGGCCCTTGCAGAAGGATGGGGCAACGCTCATTTGAGGTCCCCTGCCGGCGCCGGTGCGCTGGCACCGGCGGACGCACCGCCGCCGGCATCTGCCGCCTTGTTGTACAGGAACTGGCCGATCAGGTTTTCCAGCACCACCGCCGACTGCGTCATGATGATGCGTCCGCCTTCGGCCAGCATGGCGGTGTCGCCGCCGGCTTCCAGGCCGATGTACTGCTCGCCGAGCAGTCCGGATGTCAGGATCTTGGCCGAGGTGTCCTTGGGAAACTGGTAGCGCTTCTCCAGGCTCATCTCGACGGTGGCCTGGTAGGTCTTGTCGTCGAAGCGGATCGCCGCCACGCGGCCGACCACCACGCCCGCGCTCTTGACCGGCGCGCGCGGCTTGAGCCCGCCGATATTATCAAAGCGCGCCTGCACGCTATAGGTGTCCTGGAAGGAAAAGGCGCTCATGTTCCCCGCCTTGAGGGCCAGGAACAGCACGGCGACAAAGCCCGCCGCGACGAACAGCCCCACCCAGAAATCGAGTGCATTCTTTTTCATTGGAATCTCTTTCTTCAACCCCGTAGTGTTCTTGTCGCTGTCTTGTCGTTGGTACGGCCGCGTCATTTGCTGAACATCAGCGCGGTCAGCAGGAAATCCAGCCCCAGCACGGCCAGCGACGCAATCACCACGGTACGGGTGGTCGCGCGCGCGACGCCTTCCGGCGTGGGCTTGGCCTCGAAGCCCTGGTACAGGGCAATAAACGTCACGGCAATGCCAAAGATAAAGCTCTTGATCACGCCATTGAGCACGTCGGCGCGCACATCGACACCGCCCTGCATCTGCGACCAGAAGGCGCCGGCGTCAACGCCAATCAACTGCACGCCCACCACGTAGCCGCCCAGGATGCCGACCGCGCTGAAGATCGCCGCCAGCACCGGCATGGCGATCACGCCGGCCCAGAAGCGCGGCGCGATCACGCGCTGCAGCGGGTTCACCGCCATCATTTCCATGGCCGTCAGCTGCTCGCCCGCCTTCATCAGGCCGATCTCGGCAGTCAGCGAGGTGCCGGCGCGGCCGGCGAACAGCAGCGCGGTCACCACCGGGCCCAGTTCGCGCACCAGCGACAACGCCACCAGCAGCCCGAGTGCCTGCTCGGACCCGTAGCGGTTCAGCGTGTAGTAGCCCTGCAGGCCAAGCACGAAGCCCACGAACAGGCCCGACACCGCGATGATCACCAGCGACAGGTTGCCGACAAAGAAGACCTGGTCGGTCACCAGCCGGAAGCGGCGCAGCAGCGCCGGGGACAGGCCCAGCAGCGTCAGGAACATGCGCGTGGCATGGCCCAGCCCCGACAGGCTGCGGCGCACGGCCGCGCCGATGGTGGTAAAGAAGTCCGTCACCGCGCACCTCCGGCGAAATCCTCGGCCAGCGAAGGTCCGGCGTAGTGGAACGGCACCGGGCCGTCGGCCTCGGCATGGACGAACTGGTGCACGAACGGGTCGGTGGAGGCGCGCAGCGCCTCAGGCTCGCCCTGCGCGACGATGCGGCCGTCGGCAATGAAATAGACGTAGTCGGCGATCTGGAAGGTCTCGTGCACGTCGTGCGAGACGATGATCGTGGTGGCGCCCAGCGCGTCGTTCAGGCTGCGGATCAGCCGCGCGGTCAGCCCGAGCGAGATCGGGTCCAGCCCGGCGAAGGGCTCGTCATACATCAGCAGCGCCGGATCCAGCGCGATCGCGCGAG
The DNA here is from genome assembly GCF_058782875.1 of Cupriavidus sp. FW305-F7. Lineage (NCBI taxonomy): Bacteria > Pseudomonadati > Pseudomonadota > Betaproteobacteria > Burkholderiales > Burkholderiaceae > Cupriavidus > Cupriavidus sp. FW305-F7. The sequence goes on from NZ_JBYSYC010000009.1 coordinate 120,042, forward strand.
CCAGCGCCACGCGCCGCGCCATGCCGCCCGAGATCTGCGACGGCAGCAGGTTGCGCGCGCCGCGCAGGCCGACCGCGTTGAGCTTCATCAGCACCAGGTCGCGGATCATCGAGTCGGGCAGGTCGGTGTGCTCGCGCAGCGGGAACGCCACATTGTCGAACACCGACAGGTCGGTAAACAGCGCGCCGAACTGGAACAGCATGCCCATCTGGCGGCGCACCGCGTACAGGCCGCGGGTATCCAGCGTGTGGATATCGGTGCCGGCAAAGCTGACCGTGCCCGCCTGCGGGCGGATCTGGCCGCCGATCAGCCGCAGCACCGTCGTTTTGCCGCAACCCGAGCCGCCCATCACCGCAATCACCTTGCCGCGCGGGAAATGCATGGTCAGGCCGGACAGGATCGGCTTGCCGTGGTCCGCATAGGCGAAGTCCACCGCAGTCAGTTCGACGAGGTTTTGAGCAGAATCGGTCACGTGGGCACCGGTCAGGACAGGCGCGCATTATAAGGTGTACTACCTAGCCCTGCTGGCGCCCGTGTGCCCCGCGCCACATGCCCCCTCTCTCAGACTTGCCCTAGCCTCCCAAACCGGTCCCCCCCTTTGCTGCTCAAGGCTCCTGTGTCGGCGCAACGTCCTTCAGGATCACCTGCCATTGGATCGATTCCGAGCGGATCGCAGTGGCGAACGCCTCCGGCGAGTCGCGCAGCGGCGTGACCCCCGCTGCCTGCAGGCGCGAACGCACCTCGCGCTCGGACATGACGGCGTCGAGCTCGACCGCCAGCCTGGCGACGATCGCGCGCGGCGTCTTGGCTGGCGCCATCACGCCAAACCAGGCGGCCGCGGCATAGCCTTCCAGCCCCGATTCCTGCAGGGTCGGCACCAGCGGCGCCAGCGGCGAGCGGGCCACGCCCGTCACCCCGACCAGGCGCAACCCGCCGCTCCTGACCTGGCCCTGGACCGCGGCAAACGAACAGAAACAGGCACTGATGCGGCCGGCCAGCATTTCCTGGACCACGGCGGCTTCGCCCTTGGCGGTGACCAGCGGCACGCCGCTGCGGATGCCGCGCACGGCGTACTCGGCGTACAGGTGGGAGGGGCTGCCCGATTGGCCGTAGCCATAGCTGTAGGAGCCGGGATTCGACTTCACCGCGGTCATCCATTGCTCGGGCGTGCGCATGGGCAGCCTGGCATCGATCACCAGGAACAGCGGCGTGGTGGCCACGCGCGCCACCGGCGTGAAATCGCGCACGACGTCATACGGCACCGGCTCCAGTCCGGGCTGGATCAGCATATTGGCCTGGTGCAACAACAGGGTGTGGCCATCGGAGCTGGCCTTGGCGACCACGTCGCCGGCAATGGTGCCGGCGGCGCCGGGCCGGTTGTCGACCTCCACCGGCACGCCCAGCCGGGCGGAAAGACGCTCGGCCAGCATGCGCGCCACCGCATCGGCAACGCCGCCGGCCGGGAACGGCACGATCAGACGCATCGGGCGGTCGGGGAACGACATGCTGCGGGCGAGCTGCTGGGTCCCGGCATGCGCCGGCATGGCTGGCACCGCCAGCGCCAGCGTGGCACACCCCAGGGCATACAGGCACAGGAAAGGCTGGAGCCAGCGCCGGACTGGGCCCATTGGGGGGCGCGGCGCCAACTTTGCTTTACCTCGCCAAAGCCGCGACAACTTGCGCACTTCGGGCATCAATTTCCTCCGGCCGGTCTCCTGAGGAGGCGGCAAGCTGGTTCTGGGGAAAAAGGATTTGCGAGGCAGTTTTCCGTTAGTTGTTTTTGAAAATTGTAAGGACATTACCCAGGCCACCACAGACACGTAAACCATAGCCGGGAGAACCCTGAAGGCCCCGCCAGGCCTTGCCAAACGCGCCATGGCGGCCAGGCGCACGGACCTCGCCGGCTATAATCGGCCGATGACGATTTACACCCTGCGGCCCATGGTCACCACCGACCTGCCGGCCGTGCTGGCGGTGCAAGCCAGCTGCTATACCGAAGTCCTGCTGGAGAGCCTGGCAGCGCTGGCAAGCCGGCTGGCGCTGTCCCCCGCCACCTGCTGGGTCGCGGACGATCCCGGGCATCCCGGCGCGCTCGCCGCCTACCTCTTTACCCACGCCTGGCCCGAAGCCACCCTGCCGCCGCTGGACGGCGTGCTCGACGATGGCTGGCGTCATGGCGCCGGGCCGGATGCCCTCACCTGGTTCGTGCACGACATGGCGGTGGCGCCCGCCGGACGCGGCGCCGGCCTGGCGCCGCGCCTGTACGCGGCGGCACTGGCGGCCGCGCGCGCGGCGGGGCTGCGGCATTCGCGGCTGATCGCGGTGCAGTCGGCCGCGCCGTGGTGGCGCAGGCTCGGGTACGCCCCGGTGGCGGCGCACACGGCCGCCGCCCATGCGGCCAAGCTGGCCAGCTACGGCGCCAGCGCGATGCTGATGGAGCGCAAGCTGGCCGACTGAGCGCTCCATCAGCACACTGGCGCCAGGACGACAAAAAGCCCGCCGGCTTGCGCCAGGCGGGCTTTTTGTTCTTGCCGGGGTGAATCAGCGCGGCAGTTCGGTGTGGCCCATCAGGAAGGCATCGACCGAACGCGCAGCCTGGCGGCCTTCGCGGATCGCCCACACCACCAGCGACTGGCCGCGGCGCACATCGCCGGCGGCGAACACCTTGGGCACGTTGGTGTGGTAAGCACGTTCGCCCTCGGTCGAGGCCTTGGCGTTCTTGCGCGCATCGGTATCCACGCCGAACGCTTCCAGCATCGAGCCCACCGGGTTGGTGAAGCCCATCGCCAGCAGCACCAGGTCAGCCGGCAGGATGAACTCGCTGCCTTCGACTTCCTGCATGCGGCCATCCTTCCATTCGACGCGGCAGGCCTTCAGAGCGGTGACCTTGCCGTTCTCGCCGATGAATTCCTTGGTCGCTACCGACCAGTCGCGCTCGCAGCCTTCATCGTGCGACGACGAGGTGCGCAGCTTGATCGGCCAGTACGGCCACACCAGCGGCTTGTCCTCTTCTTCCGGCGGCTGCGGCAGCAGTTCAAACTGCGTCACCGAGGTGGCGCCATGGCGGTTGGACGTACCCACGCAGTCGGAGCCGGTATCGCCGCCACCGATCACGATCACGTTCTTGCCTTCGGCGCGGATCTCGTTTTCGCCGTCGCCGGCCACTTCCTTGTTCTGCGGGATCAGGAATTCCAGCGCGAAGTGGATGCCGGCCAGGTCGCGGCCCGGCACCGGCAGGTCGCGCGGCACTTCCGAGCCGCCCGCCAGCACCACGGCGTCAAACTGGTCCATCAGGGCCTGGGCCGAGATGGTTTCACGGGCGTAGTTCTTGATCCCGGCCGGCAGTTCGCCGTCGGTCACCATTACGCCGGCGCGGAAGGTCACGCCTTCGGCCTGCATCTGCTCGATGCGGCGGTCGATCAGCGTCTTCTCCATCTTGAAGTCGGGGATGCCGTAGCGCAGCAGGCCGCCGATGCGGTCGTTCTTCTCGAACACGGTCACGTCATGGCCGGCGCGTGCCAGCTGCTGCGCGACAGCCAAGCCGGCGGGGCCGGAGCCGACCACGGCCACGGTCTTGCCGGTCTTGTGGCGCGGCAGCTGCGGCTTGACCCAGCCCTCTTCCCAGGCCTTGTCGATGATGGCGTGCTCGATCGACTTGATGCCCACCGGCAGTTCATTGATACCCAGCGTGCAGGCGGCCTCGCACGGTGCGGGGCAGATGCGGCCGGTGAACTCGGGGAAGTTGTTGGTCTGGTGCAGCACCTCGATCGCCGACTTCCAGTCCTGGCGGTACACCAGGTCGTTGAAGTCGGGAATGATGTTGTTGACCGGGCAGCCGTTGTTGCAGAACGGGATGCCGCAGTCCATGCAGCGCGCACCCTGGATCTTCGCTTCGCTGTCGGACAGCGCGAACACGAATTCCTTGTAGTGCTTCACGCGCTTGACTACCGCTTCGTAGCCTTCGTTCTGGCGCGGAAATTCGAGAAAGCCAGTCGCCTTACCCATGTTGCGTCCTTGGTCATGCTGCGCGGGACCGGCGGCGTCGCCGGCCCTGCGGTGGGGTCAGAATCTTGTCAGGACCGCGGCGGCTGCCGCGGCCCCTCTGCGTCGTTGCGTTGCGCTCGCTCAGGCCGCGATGGCTTCGCGGTCGCTGTCGCGGGCGGCCTGTTCCTTGGCGTACATCTCGCCCAGCGCGCGCTTGTACTCGGTCGGGAAGACCTTGACGAACTTGCGGCGTGCCGTGGTCCAGTCAGCCAGCAGCGCCTTGGCGCGCTCGGAACCGGTGTAGCGGAAGTGCTGCTCGATCAGGTTGCGCAGGATGACTTCATCCAGCACGCGCTTGCCGTCGACTTTGTGCCACGAAGCCTGGGGCTGGCCCTTCTCCTGGTCGGCCGAGGCCAGCACCGCTTCCAGCGCCACCATCGAGGTGTTGCAGCGCTTGTCGAACAGGCCGTCCTCGTCATAGACGTAGGCCACGCCGCCCGACATGCCGGCCGCGAAGTTGCGGCCCGTGCCGCCCAGCACCACCACCGTGCCGCCGGTCATGTACTCGCAACCGTGGTCGCCGGTGCCTTCCACCACGGCAACCGCGCCTGAGTTGCGCACCGCGAAGCGCTCGCCGGCCACGCCATTGAAGAACGCTTCACCGGCGATGGCACCGTACAGCACGGTGTTGCCGACGATGATGTTGCGGGTCGGGTCGCCGCGGAACTCGTGCGGGGCGCGCACGATCACGCGGCCGCCCGACAGGCCCTTGCCGACGTAGTCGTTGCCGTCGCCCACCAGGTCCAGCGTGATGCCATGCGCCAGGAACGCGCCGAACGACTGGCCGGCGGTGCCTTGCAGCTGGATGTGGATGGTGTCGTCAGGCAGGCCTTCGTGGCCATGCTGCTTGGCGACCACGCCGGACAGCATCGCGCCGACGGTACGGTTGACGTTCTTGACCGGCTGGATGAACGAGACGCGCTCGCCCTTCTCGATCGCCGGACGCGCCTTGGCGATCAGCACGTGGTCCAGCGCCTTGCCGGCTTCCGCCGACAGGCCGTGGTCCTGCACGTCGGTGTGGTACAGCGGCACGTCCGCGCCCAGCGACACCTGGTGGAAGATGCGGCTGAAGTCCAGGCCGCGTGCCTTCCAGTGCTCGATGCCCGGCTTGGTGTCGAGCAGGTCGGCGCGGCCGATCAGCTCGTCGAACTTGCGGATGCCCAGTTGGGCCATGATCTCGCGGGCCTCTTCTGCAACGAAGAAGAAGAAGTTGACCACGTGTTCCGGCTTGCCCTGGAACTTCTTGCGCAGCTGCGGATCCTGCGTGGCCACGCCCACCGGGCAGGTGTTCAGGTGGCACTTGCGCATCATGATGCAGCCTTCCGCAACCAGCGGCGCAGTGGCGAAGCCGAATTCATCAGCGCCCAGCAGCGCGCCGATGACGACGTCGCGGCCGGTCTTCATCTGGCCGTCCGCCTGCACTCGGATGCGGTTGCGCAGGCCGTTGAGCAGCAGGGTCTGCTGCGTTTCGGCCAGGCCCAGCTCCCACGGCGTACCGGCGTGCTTGATCGACGACCACGGCGAGGCGCCGGTGCCGCCGTCATGGCCGGCGATCACCACGTGGTCGGCCTTGGCCTTGGACACGCCCGCGGCCACAGTGCCGACGCCCACTTCGGACACCAGCTTGACCGAGATATCCGACGACGGGTTGACGTTCTTCAGGTCGTGGATCAGCTGTGCCAGATCCTCGATCGAGTAGATGTCATGGTGCGGGGGCGGCGAGATCAGGCCCACGCCCGGCACCGAGTAACGCAGCTTGCCGATGTAGTCCGAGACCTTGTGGCCGGGCAGCTGACCGCCTTCGCCGGGCTTCGCGCCCTGCGCCATCTTGATCTGGATCTGGTCGGCCGAAGCCAGGTATTCGGCGGTCACGCCGAAACGGCCCGACGCCACCTGCTTGATCTTGGAGCGCAGCGAATCGCCGTCGCGCAGTTCCAGGTCGTTCTCGATCACGCCGTCGCCCAGCAGGCCCTTGAGGGTATCGCCCTGCTTGATGGGAATGCCGCGCAGCTCGTTGCGGTAGCGCTTCTCGTCCTCGCCGCCTTCGCCGGTGTTCGACTTGCCGCCGATGCGGTTCATCGCCAGCGCCAGCGTGGTGTGGGCTTCGGTCGAGATCGAGCCGAGCGACATCGCACCCGTGGCGAAGCGCTTGACGATCTCCTTGGCCGATTCCACTTCTTCCAGCGGAATCGCCTTGGCCGGATCGACCTTGAACTCGAACAGACCGCGCAGCGTCATGTGGCGCTTGCTCTGGTCGTTGATGATGTTGGCGTATTCCTTGTACGTCTGGTAGGCGCCCTTGCCGTCGTCGGCGCGCACCGAGTGCTGCAGCTTGGCGACCGAGTCCGGGGTCCACATATGCTCTTCGCCGCGGATGCGGAAGGCGTATTCGCCGCCGGCGTCCAGCATGCTTTCCAGCACCGGGTTGTCGCCAAAGGCGTCGCGGTGCAGGCGCAGGGCTTCCTCGGCCACCTCGAAGATGCCGATGCCCTCGACGTTCGACGGGGTGCCATGGAAGTACTTCTGCACCAGTTCGCGCGACAGGCCGATGGCTTCGAAGATCTGCGCGCCGGTGTACGACATGTACGTGGAGATGCCCATCTTGGACATCACCTTGAACAGGCCCTTGCCGATCGCCTTGACGAAGTTCTTGACGGCCTTCTCGGGCGACAGGTCGCCGGACAGGCCCTGAGCCATTTCGGCCAGCGTTTCCATCGCCAGGTACGGATGCACGGCTTCGGCGCCATAGCCGGCCAGCAGCGCGAAGTGGTGCACTTCACGGGCGGTGCCGGTTTCGACCACCAGGCCGGTGGACGTGCGCAGGCCCTTCTCCACCAGGTGGTGGTGGATGGCGGACGTGGCCAGCAGCGCGGGAATCGCGACATGCTCGGCATCCACGCGGCGGTCCGACACGATCAGGATGTTGAAGCCCGAACGCACCGCATCCACGGCTTCGGCGCACAGCGAGGCCAGGCGGGCTTCAATGCCTTCCTTGCCCCAGGCCTTCGGGTAGCAGATGTTCAGCTCGTATGAACGGAACTTGCCGCCGGTGTAGTGCTCGATGTTGCGGATCTTGGCGATGTCCTTGAAGTCCAGCACCGGCTGGGACACTTCGAGGCGCATCGGCGGGTTGATGTTGTTCAGCTCCAGCAGGTTCGGCTTCGGCCCGATGAACGACACCAGCGACATCACCATGTTCTCGCGGATCGGGTCGATCGGCGGGTTGGTCACCTGGGCGAACAGCTGCTTGAAGTAGTGGTACAGCGTCTTGTTCTTGGACGACAGCACCGCCAGCGGGCTGTCATTGCCCATCGAGCCGGTGGCTTCTTCACCTGCCAGCGCCATCGGCGCCATCAGGAACTTGACGTCTTCCTGGGTGTAGCCGAAGGCCTGCTGGCGGTCCAGCAGCTTGGCCGCCGGCTTCTTCTCGGCGGCAACGTCTTCCGGCTTGGCGTCGAGCTCGTCGAGCTTGATGCGCACGGCGTCGATCCAGCTCTTGTACGGCTTGGCGTTGGCCAGGTTGTCCTTGAGTTCCTTGTCGTCGATGATGCGGCCCTGTTCCATGTCGATCAGGAACATCTTGCCCGGCTGCAGGCGCCACTTCTCAACGATGCGCGACTCCGGGAACGGCAGCACGCCGGCTTCCGAGGCCAGCACCACGATGTCATCCTCGGTCACGTAGAAACGTGCCGGGCGCAGGCCGTTGCGGTCCAGCGTGGCGCCGATCTGGCGGCCATCGGTGAAGCAGATCGCGGCCGGGCCGTCCCACGGCTCCATCATGGCGGCGTGGTACTCGTAGAAGGCGCGGCGGTTGTCGTCCATCAGCGTGTGCTGTTCCCAGGCTTCCGGGATCATCATCATCATCGCGTGGACGAGCGGGTAGCCGGCCATCGTCAGCAGTTCGAGGCAGTTGTCGAACGATGCGGTGTCGGACTGGCCCGGGTAGATCAGCGGCCACAGCTTGGGCAGGTCGTCGCCCAGCACCGGCGACGAGATCGCGCCGGTACGTGCGTTGATCCAGTTGACGTTGCCCTTGACCGTGTTGATTTCGCCGTTGTGGGCGACCATGCGGTACGGGTGGGCCAGTTCCCAGGCCGGGAAGGTGTTGGTCGAGAAGCGCTGGTGCACCAGGGCCAGGGCCGAGACGGCGCGCTGGTCCAGCAGGTCCAGGTAGTACTCGCCGACCTGGTTGGCCAGCAGCAGGCCCTTGTACACCACGGTACGGGCCGACATCGACGGCACGAAGTATTCCTTGCCGTGCTTGAGCTTGAGCGCCTGGATGGCGTGGCTGGCGGTCTTGCGGATAACGTAGAGCTTACGTTCCAGCGCGTCCGTGGTCATGATGTCGCGGCCGCGCCCGATGAAGATCTGGCGGATCACCGGCTCGGTGGTGCGCACCGTCGGCGACATCGGCATCTTGGCGTCGACCGGCACGTCGCGCCAGCCCAGCACGACCTGGCCTTCCAGGCGGACCGTGCGCTCCAGTTCCTGCTCGCAGGCCAGGCGCGAGGCGTGTTCCTTCGGCAGGAAGATCATGCCCACGCCGTATTCGCCGGCGGGCGGCAGGCTCACGCCCTGCGCGGCCATTTCCTCGCGGTAGAACTGGTCCGGGATCTGAATCAGGATACCGGCACCGTCGCCCATCAGCGCATCGGCGCCGACCGCACCCCGGTGGTCCAGGTTCTCCAGGATCTTCAGGCCCTGCGAGATGATCTCGTGGGATTTCTTGCCCTTGATGTGCGCGACCATGCCGACGCCGCAGGCGTCATGCTCGTTGCTGGGATCGTACATGCCCTGCGCTTGCGGGCGCAGGTCAATGGCGTGGGAAGACTCGCTGGTCTGCGCTTGGGCCGAAAGATTTTTCGTTTGGTCCACGGGCTGAATTCCGGTGAAGGCTGCGCGAACTGGCTGGGCGTACCGGAACGGGGACCGCGCGCTTTCTCGTTTTCTTTATTCCTCCACCCAAACCGGAAACCGGCGGGACGGAAAATGGGGACGAAGCTGTCAGCGGGCCGCAGCGGCGTACACGAGCGTGACGCGCCGCACAATGACTGTGGGTGGAGCAACTATATGGGAATCGCGTTCGTCTCGCAAAATTTTTAAATGGGGTCAGATCACACTAAGTTACGCACCATTTCCGTGATCCATTTAAATAGGGACATATTAATTTTGCGGCGATTCTGACCCATTCGATGATGCGGCTTGCACCTTTTTGGGGCGTCCTTTCGGCAACGGCTGCACGCGCCGCGTTGCATGCCGCTCCAATTGGGCCAGGAACGCTTCGTCGCCAAGCGGCCAGCCGCTATGGGCATGGCCGCGCAGTGTCTCCAGAGTTTTGCCCGACAGGCCCTCGGCGGTCAGCATCCGGTAGTTCGACTGCCGCTCGAACGGCGTATTGCCCAGCTCCCAGTACGCGGAGTGGTCGCTCACAAACGGGCTGGCCTCGATGCCGGCGTGATGGTGGTAACTGCTCCAGCAATCGGCCTCGGGGGTGGTCACCTCCCCCGCGCGCAGCGCGTTACCCTCGACATAGAGCATCGCCGGCAGCATCCACCGGGCGGGGTCGAACACCGCGGAACGGAAGCGCCCTTCCCACAGAGTGCCGGTGCGGCTGGCCACCCGGTTGAAGTAGCGCGCATAGCGCCGCCCCACCGCCTGCATGGTCAGGCTCAGCGAGTCTGCCTCCTTGGGCGTGGCCACCAGGTGCACGTGGTTGGGCCGCAGCGCGTAGGCGTGGATGGCAAGGTCATGCTCGCGCGCGGCCATGCGCAGGCAGTCGAGGTAGTGCAGGTAGTCGTCCGGCCCCAGGAACACGGGCTGGCGGTTGTTGCCGCGCTGCAACACCAGGGCGGGAAGACCGGCGGGGGAAAAGCGGGGAAGGCGTGCCATGACAGGTGATGCGAGCATTGATGCCCGCATGATAGCCTGATCCGTCCCCACTTATGCGGCAGGCTGGCGCGCCGATCGGAGGGCCAGCCCGAACGCGGCCGTCAGTTGCCTTCGCTGACGGCGAAGATGCGGCGGTGCTCGCGGATCGCGTAGCGGTCGGTCATGCCCGCGATGTAGTGGGCAATCAGCCGCGACTGGTCGCCCCCATGGCTGGCCTGGTACTGCGGCGGCAGCAGGCGCGGGTCGGACATGAAGGCCTGGAACAGGTCACCGACAATGCGCTGCGCCTTGGCCGACATGCGCATCACCAGATAGTGCCGGTACAGGTGCCGGAACAGGAAGCGCTTGAGTTCGGCCGCTTCTTCATGCATCTGCGGGCTGAAGCCGACCAGCGGGCCGGCGGCGCGCACCGCGTCGATATTGCGCGGGTTGGCCGCGGCGATATTGCGGCTGGTGGTCTCGATCAGGTCGACGATCAGCGTATTGATCATGCGCCGGACCGTCTCGTTGATGGCGCGCCGGCCGTTGACGGCGGGGAAGACAGCGGCCACCTCGGCGCGGTGGCGGGCCCACATCGGCACCTCGTCCAGCTGCTCCAGCGTCAGCAGCCCCGAGCGCAGGCCGTCGTCGATATCGTGGTTGTTGTAGGCGATCTCGTCGGCCAAGTTGGCCAGCTGCGCCTCCAGCGACGGCTGCGTGCCCTCCAGGAAGCGCCGGCCCAGCTCGCCCAGCGCCGAGGCATTGACCCGCGAGCAATGCTTGAGGATGCCCTCGCGCGTCTCGAAGGTCAGGTTCAGCCCGTTGAAGCCGCCGTAGCGCTCTTCCAGCTCGTCCACCACCAGCAGGCTCTGCAGGTTGTGCTCGAAGCCGCCATGGTTCTTCATGCAGGTATTGAGCGCATCCTGCCCAGCGTGGCCGAAGGGGGTGTGCCCCAGGTCGTGCGCCAGCGAGATCGCCTCGACCAGGTCTTCATTGAGGCGCAGGTTGCGCGCGATCGAGCGGGCGATTTGCGCCACCTCCAGGCTGTGGGTCAGCCGGGTGCGGAACAGGTCCCCTTCATGGTTGACGAAGACCTGGGTCTTGTACTCGAGCCGCCGGAACGCCGTGCTGTGGATGACCCGGTCGCGGTCGCGCTGGAATTCGCTGCGCGACAGCGATGCGGGTTCGGCATGCACCCGCCCGCGCGTCTGCGCAGAGCGGGCGGCGTAAGGGGCGAGATGGCTTTCAAAGTCGGTCATGCGGCGCGTCCGGTGGCTGGGGCGGGGTGGCGAGGCATAACCGATCGGTCAGGCGACCGGGGCCTCGGTGGGAGGTTTGAGCACGGCGTGCGCGAGCGTGGCGCGCAGGTCAGCGTCCGGCACGGTGGTGATGAACGCTTCGCCGAGCTGCTTCAGCAGGATGAACTTGATGCTGCCCGCCTCGGCCTTCTTGTCGACCTTCATCAGTTCGATATAGCGGTCGGCACCGAGTTCCGGCGCCACCACGGGCAGGTTGGCGGCCTGCGTCAGCTCGCGGATGCGGGCGCGGGTTTCAGTGTCGATAAAGCCCAGCCGGTGCGACAGGTCGGCGGCCATCACCATGCCGCAGCCGACGGCCTCGCCGTGCAGCCAGGCGCCGTAGCCCATGCCGGCCTCGATCGCATGGCCGAAGGTGTGGCCGAAATTGAGGATGGCGCGCAGGCCGCCCTCGCGCTCGTCCTGGGCCACCACGCCGGTCTTGATCTCGCAGGAGCGCTGCACGGCGAGCGCCATCAGGTCCGGGTCGCAGGCATTCAGCGGCTTGATGTTGCGCTCGATCCAACCGAAGTACTCGGCATCGGCGATCGCGCCGTGCTTGATGACCTCGGCCATGCCGGCGGCCAGCTCGCGCGGGGGCAGCGTGCGCAGCGTGTCGATGTCGGCGATCACCGCGTTGGGCTGGTGGAACGCGCCGATCATGTTCTTGCCCAGCGGATGGTTGATGCCGGTCTTGCCGCCCACCGACGAATCCACCTGCGCCAGCAGCGTGGTCGGCATCTGGATGAAAGGCACGCCGCGCATGTAGCAGGCGGCGGCAAACCCGGTCATGTCGCCCACCACACCGCCGCCCAGCGCGACCAACGTGGTCTTGCGGTCGGCGCCGGCCTGCAGCAGCGCGTCGAAGATCCGGTTCAGCGTTTCCCAGTGCTTGAAGGCTTCGCCGTCGGGCAACGTCACGGTGCGCACGGTCTTGCCGAGCGCCTTCAGGCTGGCTTCCACCCGCACCGCGTACAGCGGCCCCACGGTTTCATTGGTGACGATGACGGCGTGCTGGCCGCGCACGTGCGGGCGCAGCAGTTCGGCGTTGTCCAGCAGGCCGGTACCGATATGGATGGGGTAGCTGCGCTCGCCCAGGTCGACTTCAAGCGTAATCATGGATTGGGGTCCTGCGCCGGCGGCTCCGACGTTTCCGGCGGCGCGGAGGCCGGCTGCGGGGGATCGATCGGGAAACCGGCCATTTCAAGTTGCATCAACACCATATTAGCAAGCTGCGCCACCGAGGGCTTGCCGGTTTCGATGATGAAGTCCGCGACCTCGCGGTAAAGCGGGTCGCGCTCGGCATAGAGCGCCTCGAGCTTGCCCTTGGGGTCCTCGGTCTGCAGCAGCGGGCGGTTGCGGTCGTGGCGGGTGCGCAGCCACAGGTCGTGCGGGCTGGCGCGCAGGTACACGACCGTGCCGCGGGCCTTCAGCACCTCGCGGTTCTCGGCGCGCAGCACGGCGCCGCCGCCGGTGGCCAGCACGATGCCCTGGCGCGCAGCCAGCTCGCGGATCATTGCGGCCTCGCGGTCGCGGAAGCCGGCTTCGCCCTCGACTTCGAAGATCACCGGGATGCGCACACCGCAGTGCGCTTCCAGTTCATGGTCGGAATCGAAAAACGGATAGTGCAGGCGCCGCGCCACCGTGCGGCCCACGGTGGTCTTGCCGGCGCCCATCAGGCCGACGAAAAAGAGGTTGGGTCGATCGGATTCCGGTCGCTCGGAGTCGGATCGATCGGCGTCGCGCCGATCCTGGGCCTGGCGCTGTGCCGCCGGGCCTGTCGCTGAGGCTGTCACTGGACTGTCGTTCGGGAGCGTGGCATGTGGGCCGTCCTCCCCGGTTGGGAACTGCATCATCTTCTTATGTTGTGGCGCGGCCGGCAAGTGGCGAATGCGGCATGGCCCACATGGCTGGCCCGTCCCAGGGCCGCCTCCGGGCCTCCCGCGACGCGCAAAAAAAGGCCGCATCCCTCGATGCGGCCTGCCAGTCTACTGTATCCGGCGCCTCCGGACGCCATGTCCCTACCTGAGCGACACGCTCTCGTTCAGGATGCGCGGGGTCAGGAACACCAGCAGCTCGGTGCGGTTGCGCACCTTGGCGTTGCTCTTGAACAGGTTGCCCAGCACCGGGATATCGCCCAGCAGCGGCACCTTGTCGGTGTCGTTGGACTCGGTCTGGGTGTAGATGCCGCCGATCACCACCGTGCCGCCGTTCTCCACCAGCACCTGGGTCTGCACGTGCTTGGTGTCGATGGCAAAGCCCGAGGTGGTCTGGATGCCCACGCTGTCCTTGTTCACGTCCACATCGAGCAGCACATTGCCTTCGGGCGTGATCTGCGGCGTCACTTCCAGCTTCAGGTTGGCCTTGCGGAACTGCACCGAGGTCGCGCCACTGGAGGTCGCCGCCTGGTACGGCAGCTCGGTACCCTGCTCGATCAGCGCCTTGATGTTGTTGGCCGTGACCACGCGCGGGCTGGAGATGATCTTGCCCTTGCCGTCCGCTTCCAGTGCCGACAGCTCCAGCGCCAGGAAACGCGTGGCGGCGCTGTTGAACAGGCTCACCGCGATATTGGCCGGGTTGGTGCCGTTGATGGCGCCTGCCGGCAGGCTCAGGAACGGGCCGTTGTCCGAGGTGGAGCCCGGCAGCACGTTGTTGTAGGTGTTGCCGACCTTGGCGTTGTTGTACTGCCCGGCAAAGCCCAGCTTCACGCCCAGGTTGCGGCTGAAGGTATCGGTGGCCTCGACGATACGCGCCTCGATGATCACCTGGCGCACCGGGATGTCGATCTTGCCGATGAAGTTCTGCACCTCCTCCAGCTTGGTGGCGATATCCGAGACGAAGAGCTGGTTGGTGCGCGCATCGGCCGTCAGCGAACCGCGCTTGGACAGCATGCGCGTGCTGGCGCCCGCCGCCCCTGCCACGCCAATGGGCGCCGCCGCAGCAGCACCGCCGCCCGCCCCCAGGCCCAGCAGCATCTTGCGCACGTCTTCGGCACGCTGGTAGTTGAGCTGGAACACCTGGCTGCGGATCGGCTCCAGGTCACTGATCTGCTGCTGCGACTCCAGCTCCAGCTTCTCCTTGGTCTGCAGCTCCGCCTTGGGCGCTACCCACAGCACATTGCCGTTGCGGCGCGAGGCCAGGCCCTTGGCATCCATCACGATCTGCAGCGCCTGGTCCCACGGCACGTCCTTCAGGCGCAACGTGATGTTGCCCTGCACGCTTTCGCTGGTGATGATGTTCAGGTTGGTGAAATCGGCGAACACCTGCAGCAGCGAGCGGATGTCGATGTTCTGGAAGTTCAGCGACAGGCGCTCGCCGCGGTAGCCCGGGCCACTGATCAGCTTGGTCGGGTCTTCCTTGACCGGGCGCACCTCTACCACGAACTGGGTATCGGTCTGGTACGAGCTGTATTCCCAGTTGCCGCGCGGCTCGATCGTCAGGCGCGCGTTGCCGTTGGCGTCCGAGGCATGCATGCCCTGCACCGGCGTGCCGAAGTCGCTGACGTCGAAGCGACGCCGCAGGTTGTCTGGCAGCGTGGTGCCGAGGAAATCGACCACGACGTTCTTGCCCTGCTGCGCGATATTGATGCCCGAATCGCGCGAGGACAGGTCCACCACCACGCGCCCGGCGCCATCGGCACCGCGGCGGAAGTCGACATTGCGCACCGACGGCCGCGCCGCAGCGGCTGCAGGCGTCGCCGCCGGCGCAAACGTGGGCGCGGCGTTCTTGAGCGCCGGCGCCACGTTATCCAGCGCCACCACGAAGTAGTTGCCGCGCTGGTCGGTGCGATAGGTGGCGTTGCGCGTGAGGTCGAGGATCACGCGGGTACGGTCGCCGATCTGCACCACGTTGGCGGACTTGACCAGCTTGCCGCCGTAGTCGTACTGCGCGCGCCGGTTGGCAAAGCCGGTATCGAAGAAATCGATCGCGAGCCGTGCCGGGTTCTGCGTGGTGAAATCCGCCGGCTTCTGCGCCAGCGGCCGTTCGAGCTCAATCGTGAACACGGTCTGCTCCCCGACCATGCTGACGTCAACCGCCTTGATCCGGTTGCTCTGTGCCAGCGCGGCCGGCGCGGCAATCACCAGCAACAGCGCCAGCGCCATCGTTGTCTTTGCGGCGCCCGCAAGCGCACGGTACCAGCGCGTAAGGGTCATGCCGCCACCTCCAGCTTCAGGCTGGTCATTTTCTCTTTCCACTCTGATACCCCCTCCCGGACCAATTCGCGCAGCACGATCTCCTGATCGGTGATGCGGACCACCCGGCCATAGCTCTGGCCGAGATACTGACCCACCTTGACATGGTGGATCTTGTTATCAACCCGCACGATGCCGAAGGTCTCCCCGTGCTTCATCATCATCCCGAGCATCTTGAAGTTCTCGAGCGGGTAGTCCTCCAGCGGCTCGCGGCGCCGCCCGGCTTCGGGCGAATCCGCCAGCGTCTTGTTCAGCTCGCCGATCTTGGCCTGCGCGAACGGCTCGGGCGCCTTGGCTGCGGCGTACTCGCGCGGCACATAGGGCCGGGCGTCGGGCAGCGGCTCGGGCGGCTTGGCGCGCGCGCTGCGGGTGGCATCCATCCACTGGCGCAAGGCGTCTTCATCGCTGGCGCCGCAGGCTCCCAGCAGGCCGACGGCCAGCGCCGCCGCCGCGAACGTGCGTGGCGCCGTGGTCCAGGCGAGGCTGCGGGTACGCGCGGTGCGGCTCATTTGGCACCTCCTGCCTTGGCTGCCGCAGCGGCTGCCGCGGCCTTGCGCTGCGCGGCCTGCTCGTCCGGGTCGAGCGCGCGGTAGGCCATCGCCACCGCCTCCATCGACATCCCGCCATCCTTGGTATTGGCCAGCTGCAGGTTCTGCATCGAGACGATCCGCGACAGTGCCGCCACGTCGGCATTGAACTGCGCCACCTCGTGGTAGCGCCCGGTCACGCGCAGGTTCACCGGGATCTCGGCGAAGTAGGGCTTGATCACCGCCCCCTGCGGCTTGAACAGCTCGAACTGCAGCCCGCGTGCGACGCCGGCGTGGTTGACGTCGGCCAGCAGTGCATCCATTTCGGCCTTGTTGGGCAGCTGCCGCTCCAGCAGCGCCACGCGCTGCTCCACCTGCTTCTTCTGCTCGCGCAGCGCGTCCAGGTTGGCCACCTGCGCCACCTTGGACTGGTACGCCTGCTTCAGGCTTTCCTGCTCCTGGCGCTGGCGGTCGAGTTCGTCGAACCTGGCGCTCCAGTAGAACTGCCAGCCCAGCAGCAGCACCACGGCCGCGGCCAGCACCGCGAACAGCACGCGCGGCGCGGCCGGCCACGTCTCCGGTTCGCTCAGGTTGAGCCCGCGGAACTGGCCGGTCAGGTCGGCCAGGTTGATTTCAGTATTGAGCGCCATGGTCAGGCCTTTCCGGCTGCGGGTGCGGGAACTGGGGCGGCTGCGGGTGCGGAGGCGCCCGGCACGGCCTTCTTGCCGTCGGCCGCCGCTTCCGGCGCGCGATACGTGAAGCGCATCGAGAACTCGAACAACCGGCGCTGCTCGCGCAGGTTGTTGGTCATGGTGACGGCCTTGGATTCGACCAGCTCGGCCTTGTCCAGCCAGGCCACCCCGCTCAGGTTGCGCAGCAGCTCGGAAATGCGCTCGTTGGACTGCGCCACGCCCGCGATGGTGAAGGCCTCGCCGGTCTGCTTCAGGCTGGTCAGGTAGACGCCTTCTGGCACCTGCCGCACCAGTTCCTCAAGCAGCTGCACCGGGCGGTTGCGCTCGGTCTGCAGGCTTTCAACGGCCTTCTGGCGCTGCAGCAGCGCGTCGATGTCCTTCTTCAGGCTGTTGACCTCGCGGATCTGCCCGTCCAGCTTGGCGTTCTCAGCGCTCAATACCTGGTTGAGCGCGACCACCGAAGCGATGCGCCCGTCGATATAGTAGCCACCCAGCAGCACCACGGCAGCGCCAGCCACTGCGGCGCCGGCCAGCATCGTATAGACCTTCTTGCGGCGTGCTGCCTTGCGGGCTTCGTGGTAAGGCAGCAGGTTGACCGAAGGCAGTGTGTTCGTAGACATCTGATGCCTCCGGTGCGTTATTGCAGGCCGCGCAGGGCCAGGCCGGCACTGACGATATACGCCGGCAGGTCGCGCTGCAGGTAGCGCTCGTTGACCTTGGCGTTGGTCGCCATGTTGGCGAACGGGTTCGCCAGCGTGGTGGTGATCTTGGTCTGGTGCTGGATCGCCGATTGCACGCCGAGCAGCGACGCATGCCCGCCCGAGAGCAGGATCTCGTCGACCCGGCCCAGGCTGGAACTGGCGATGAAGTTGCCGACCGCGGACTGCACTTCCATCGCCAGTGCATCCAGCGACGGCTTGAGCAACTGCGCGCGCCAGGCTTCAGGCAGCGTGTTCTTGCGTTTCTTGATCTCGGCCTTGAGCGCATCGAGGGTGAACATGCGCGCCGCACTCTGCGTGAGCTGGTCGCCGTAGCTGTTCAGCGGCTGCTCGTAGAGTTCTTTCCAGCCCTGGTAGAAGATTGCCTTGGAACGGCTGCCGCCCAGGTGGATCACCGCCACCACCGGCAGCGCGCGCGCATCGGCCTCGGGCATCTCGTGCGGCACGCCCAGCATCTGCACGATCGAGCGCTGCACCGCGTATTCCTCGACATCCATGACCTGGGGCTTGAGCCCGGCCATCTCGGCCGCGGTCACGCGCTCCTGCACGCGGTCACTGTTGGCCGCCGTGACGCGCACGCCGATCCCGCCCTCGGTCTCGCTGGGGCCGATCACGGCGAAGTCGAAGTTGACCGCCTGCGACGGCGGATAGAGCCGGTGCGCCTCGGATTCGACCTGGGAATACAGCTCGTCTTCGGACAGGTTGTCCGGCAGGCTGACCGTCTGTGACTCCGTCAACATGGATGGCACACCCAGCACCACGTCCTTCGAACGGATGCCGGCCTTGCCCAGCGCGCGTTTGAGCGCGATCCCGACGGCCTCGATATTGATGACGTTGCCATCGGCAACGGCGTTGCGGTCCAGCAGTTCGCTGGCGCATTTTTCCAGCCGGTAATCTTGCCTGCTGCCCCCTACGGACAGCTCGACTACCTTGACACTGGACGACCCGATATCCACACCGACCGTAGTCCGGCGTAGAAGCCCCGACAAAATGCCCCGACGCAAGGTGACCCCCTGACTTTTGAACTCGCCCCTGGCTTGAACGCTCTAATCGGGCGAGCCTTGTTTCTTGAATGAAACGTTTGCTCTTTTATGTTGGTCGATTCTCACAAAATCCAGCATCGGTGGCAATGTGCCGAACTGGCGCCGAGTTCTTTTTGAGAAGCCCCTCGCCAATCCGTTGCCAAAACCCCACGGTCGTCGGGTTCCCTTCCGTGCGCGCTTGTGCGCCCGCCCGTACGCCTTTAGCTGCATGCAACGTCGCCGTGCATGCCAGCATTCGCCACATTACATCTTGTAACAGCGCGATAGCGGCGCCCGCACCACTGTACGCCCGGACGGGCCTATGCCGGAAGATATAATCCCGGGCACCCCTGACTAGGTATTTCCCTTATGGCCACCGCACAACACAAGTCCCACCCCGCCCGCCGCTCGATCTGGGCGCGGCTCATGTTCGGGGCGGTCGGACTGGTTGTCGCCGGAGCCGTCGTGATCGCGCTGCTGCTTGGCTACGCGCTGCTGGTGGCTGCGCCCAACCTGCCATCGCTGGACACCATCACCGACTACCGGCCCAAGATCCCGCTGCGCATCTACACCGCGGACAATGTGCTGATCGGCGAATTCGGCGAAGAGCGGCGCAACTTCGTGCCCATCGCCGAGATTCCGGACGTGATGAAAAAGGCGGTCCTGGCGATCGAGGACGACCGCTTCTACGAGCACGGCGGCGTCGACTTCGTCGGCGTGCTGCGCGCCGGGCTGGCCAACCTGCGCGGCGGGCTGTCGCAGGGCGCCTCCACCATCACCATGCAGGTGGCGCGCAACTTCTTCCTGTCCAGCGAGAAGACCTACACGCGCAAGATCTACGAGATGCTGCTGGCGTACAAGATCGAGGCCAATCTGAGCAAGGACCAGATCCTCGAGCTGTACATGAACCAGATCTACCTGGGCCAGCGCGCCTATGGCTTCGACAGCGCCGCGCGCGTGTATTTCGGCAAGTCGGTGCGCGACGTGACGCCGGCCGAGGCCGCCATGCTGGCCGGCCTGCCCAAGGCGCCGTCGGCGTACAACCCGGTGGTCAACCCGCGCCGCGCCAAGGTGCGCCAGGAGTACATCCTGCAGCGCATGCGCGACCTGGGCTATATCACGCCCGACCAGTACGAGCAGGCGGTGCATGCCGAGCTGAAGGTGCGCACCGAGGGCAACGAGTTCTCCACCCACGCCGAGTACGTCGCCGAGATCGTGCGCCAGCTGATGTACGCGCAGTACCGCGAAGAAACCTACACGCGCGGCCTGACGGTCTACACCACGCTGACCAAGCCGGACCAGGACGCCGCCTATGAGTCCGTGCGCTCCGGCATCATGAACTACGAGCGCAAGCACGGCTACCGCGGCCCCGAAGCCTTTATCGACCTGCCCTCTGACCCGGCCGAGCGCGAGCAGGCCATCGACGATGCGCTGGTCGAGCACCCCGGCAGCGGCGACCTGCGCTCGGCCGTGGTCACCAGCGTGTCGGCCAGGCAGGTGAAGGCGACGCTGCTATCCGGCGAAGTGGCAACCATCGAAGGCCCGGCGCTGCGCTTTATCTCGCCGTCGCTGTCGTCCAACGCGCAACCCAAGATGAAGATGCGCCCCGGCGCGGTCATCCGCGTGACCCAGGACGAGAAACGCGACTGGTCGGTGACCCAGCTGCCGGAAGTGGCCGCGGCGTTCGTGTCGATCAACCCGCAGGACGGCGAGATCCGTTCGATGGTGGGCGGCTTCGACTTCAACCGCAACAAGTTCAATCACGTGACCCAGGCCTGGCGCCAGCCGGGTTCCAGCTTCAAGCCGTTCATCTACTCGGCCGCGCTGGAAAAGGGCTTCTCGCCGGCCACGGTGATCAACGACGCGCCGCTGACGATCGGCCCCGATACCGGCGGCCAGGTGTGGGAACCGAAGAACTATGACGGCCGCTTCGAGGGCCCGATGACCATGCGCCGCGCGCTGGCCAAGTCCAAGAACCTGGTCTCGGTGCGGATCCTGCGCGCGATCGGCACGCAGTACGCGCAGGACTACATCACGCGCTTCGGCTTCGAGGCGGACAAGCACCCGGCCTACCTGCCGATGGCGCTGGGTTCGGGCGCCGTGACGCCGCTGCAGATGGCGGGCGCGTACTCGGTGTTCGCCAACGGCGGCTACCGCGTCAACCCGTACCTGATCCAGAAGGTGGTGGACGCGCGCGGCAACGTGATCTCCGAAACCCAGCCGCAGCGCGCCGGCAGCGACGCGGTGCGGGTGCTGGACGCACGCACCGCCTTTATCGCCGACACCATGCTGCGCGACGTGGTGCGCATGGGCACCGCCAACAGCGCCAAGCAGCGCCTGGGCCGCAACGACCTGGCGGGCAAGACCGGCACCACCAACGACGCGGTCGATGCCTGGTTCGCCGGCTACACGCCCAACCTGGTGGCGATCGCCTGGATGGGCTACGACCAGCCCAAGAGCCTGGGCGTGCGCGAAACCGGTGGCGGCCTGGCCCTGCCGATCTGGGTGGGCTACATGAGCAAGGCGCTCAAGGGCGTGCCGGAGTCGCCCGAGCGCCCTGCGCCGGAAGGCGTGCTGATGGTGGGCGGCGACTGGACCTTCGAAGAGAACGCCGGCGGCGCCGGCGTGGCTTCGGTGGGCCTGGGCGATCCGTGGCCGGGCAAGCAGGAGGAATCGGCCACCGCGCCGGCCGACACCGAGGCCGAGAAGAAGAAGATCCTGGAGATGTTCGGCGGCGCCTGATCACGGCCGCCAGACAGCAGAAAGCCGGCCACGAGGCCGGCTTTTCTTTTGCCCGCGAGGCAGGCTTTGCGTCAGCCCAGCGTGAGGGCCGCGCCGGCCTGCTCGCTGACGTAGCCCGACAGCGCCGCGTACAGCTCGCCGCCGTTGCGGGTGTCGATCCAGCGCTCGCCGTCGCGGCGGAAGTGGAAGCCGCCGGCGCGCGCGGCCACCCACAGCTCCTGCATCGGCGCCTGGCTGTTGATGATGATCTTGGTGCCGTTCTCGAACTCCAGCTCCATCACGTTGCCGGTACGGCTGATCTCAATATCGGCGTCGGCCGCGTCGGCGGCCGCCTCGACCGTGGCTTCGATGCGGTCCAGCTCCTGCGTGGCCAGGGCCAGGAACTCGCTTTCGCTCAAGGGGGGCATGCTAAACTCCGAGACCGCCGTTGCCGCCGCTGCCCGGACCGGGCGTACGTGGCGCGAACGGCTTTTTTGTTAAGAATCCTTCGGATGCCCGGCCGTTGCGCGTCGGGCCATCCAACGCCTTGCCAACAGCCTAAAGGACGACCCGATGCTGCGTCGTGTTGCGATTGTATCGGCGTTTGCCGCCGCCCTTGCGATGCCCCTACTGGGCGGATGCGGCATCCGCGGGCCGCTGACCATGCCCAAAGTGCCACCCGAGCCGACCCCGCCGACCGTGACGGATCCGGGCCTGGGCCGCGCCGATGCCATGCCGGCCCCGCCCTCCACCCCTGCCCCCGCCACGCAACCGGCCTCGTCCCCTGCCGCCCCCACCACCCGATAACCATGACCGCATTTTTCCATCGCCAGGACGGCGCGCTTGCCGTCGAGCAGGTGCCGCTGGCGCGCATTGCCGCTGAATTCGGCACGCCGACCTATGTGTACTCGCGCGCGGCGCTGACCGCTGCCTACCAGGCCTACGCCGCCGCCTGCCAGGGCCGCAAGGCGCAGGTCCAGTACGCCATGAAGGCAAACTCCAACCTGGCGGTGCTGCAGGTGTTTGCCAAGCTCGGTGCCGGCTTCGACATCGTCTCGGGCGGCGAGCTCAAGCGCGTGCTGGCCGCCGGCGGCGACCCTCGCAAGGTGGTGTTCTCCGGCGTGGGCAAGAGCGCGGCGGAAATGGAACTGGCGCTGGCACACGACGTGCGCTGCTTCAATGTCGAGTCGATCCCCGAGCTGGACCGCCTGAACGAAGTGGCCGGCCGCATGGGCAAGCGTGCGCGCGTGTCGCTTCGCATCAATCCGGACGTTGATGCGAAGACGCACCCGTATATCTCCACCGGCCTGAAGGGCAACAAGTTCGGCATCGCCTTCGAGGACGTACTGCCGACCTACCGCGCCGCGGCCGCGCTGCCGCACCTGGAAGTGACCGGCATCGACTGCCATATCGGTTCGCAGATCACTGAGGTGGAGCCCTATCTTGAAGCGCTGGACAAGGTGCTGGACGTGGTCGAGGCGCTGGAGCGCGACGGCATCCGCCTGGAGCATATCGACGTTGGCGGCGGCCTGGGCATCACCTACACCGACGAAACCCCGCCGGACATCACCGGCTTTGCCACTACGCTGCTGGAACGCGTGGCCGCGCGCGGTCACGGCCACCGCGAGGTGCTGTTCGAGCCGGGCCGCTCGCTGGTGGGCAACGCCGGCGTGCTGCTGACGCAGGTGGAGTTCCTCAAGCCCGGCGCGGCCAAGAACTTCTGCATCGTCGATGCCGCCATGAACGACCTGGCACGCCCGGCGATGTACGAGGCCTACCACCGCATCGAGCCGGTGGTGCGGCGCGACGCGCAAGCGGTGACCTACGACATCGTCGGCCCGGTGTGCGAATCGGGCGACTGGCTGGGCCGCGACCGCGCGCTGGCGGTGCAGCCGGGCGACCTGCTGGCAGTGATGTCGGCCGGTGCCTACGGCTTCACCATGAGCTCCAACTACAACACCCGCCCGCGTGCCGCCGAAGTGATGGTCGATGGCGCCACGGTGCACCTGGTGCGCGAGCGCGAACTGGTCGAGGACCTGTTCCGCGACGAACGCCTGCTGCAGGACTGAATCCCAAAACGCCCGGCCCGCCTACGCGGCGGGCTGGCGCGCCCCCGCGGGCTTGCGCAGCCGCCACCACAGCCGCATCCCCAGCAGCACGAACACCACCGCGGCGTAGATCGACACTTCGCCAAAGTCGTTCTTGCCCGCCTTGTGCCACCAGTAGTGCAGGATGGCCAGCACGGCGATCGCATAGACCAGCTTGTGCAGCGCCTGCCAGCGCTTGCCGCCCAGCCAGCGCACCATGCCGTTAGTCGAAGTCAGCGCCAGCGGGATCATCAGCATGAAGGCAGTGAAACCGACCGTAATGAAGGGCCGCTTGTACACGTCCTTGATCATGTAGGCGAGGTCAAAACCGCGATCCACCCCGATCCACAGCAGGAAGTGCTGCAGGCCGTAGAAGAACGCAAACAGGCCCAGCATGCGCCGCAGCTTGATCAGCCAGTTCCAGCCAGTGAGGCGGCGCAGCGGGGTGATGGTCAGCGTCAGGCACAACATCACCAGCGTCCAGGTGCCGGTGGAGCGGGTCACGAATTCAAGCGGATTGGCGCCGAACTGTTCCGTGGCACCCAGGTACAGCAGCCGTACGAACGGCAGCAGCGCCAGCAGCCAGAGCGCAAGCTTGAGCGCGCGCACGCGCTGCGGCGACAACGTGGCCAGGCCGACCGGCTTGCGCGCCGCCACGGCGGCGGCGCTGGTGGATGAGGTAGCCATGTGTTCGCCTTGCATCAGAAGAACTTCTTCAGGTCCATGCCCTGGTACAGCGAGGCGACCTGCTGGCCGTAGCCATTGAACGGCAGGGTCTTGCGCTTGGGTGCGAACAACGCGCCAAAGCCGCTGCCGCGCTCCTCGCCGATGCGGCGCTCGGTGGCCTGGCTCCAGCGCGGATGGTCCACGTCCGGGTTCACGTTCGAATAGAAGCCGTACTCCTGTGGCGCGGCCAGGTTCCAGCTGGTGGGCGGCTGCTTGTCGACAAAGCGGATCTTCACGATCGACTTGGCGCTCTTGAAGCCATACTTCCACGGCACCACCATGCGCACCGGCGCGCCATTCTGGTTGGGCAGGGCCTCGCCATACAGGCCGAAGGTCAGCAGCGCCAGCGGGTGCATGGCCTCGTCCATGCGCAGGCCCTCGCTGTACGGCCAGTCGAGCACGCCGCTGCTGACGCCGGGCATCTGCTTCTTGTCGGCCAGCGTGATGAACTGGATGTACCTGGCACCAGGCTGCGGCTCGACGCGCCGGATCAGCTCGGCCAGCGGGTAGCCGACCCACGGGATCACCATCGACCAGCCCTCCACGCAGCGCAGGCGGTAGACGCGCTCTTCCATTGCCGCCAGCTTCATCAGCTCGTCCAGGTCATAGACCTTGGGCTTCTTCACCAGCCCTTCCACCGACACCTGCCACGGGCGCGGGCGCAGCGTGCCGGCGTTGCGCGCCGGGTCGGACTTGTCGGTGCCGAATTCGTAGAAGTTGTTGTAGGTGGTGACATCCTCGAAGGGCGTGCGCTTGTCGGTGATGATGTAGGCGTTGTTGGGTGTGGCGGCCAGCTTGTGGCCGTGCTGCCCCTGCGCCAGGGCCTGGCGCGCAAACCACGGCGCCAGCGTGCTCCCGGCGGCGCCGGCGGCGGCCAGCGCCAGCACGCGGCGGCGCGCTTCGAAGACGTGACGGGGCGTGATCTCGCTGGCGGCGATATCGCCGCCGCGCAGCCATTTGGGGGAAGGGATCAGCATGGTTTTCCTCGTTGCCTGGCCGTGCCGGCGCCGGTTGCGCCAACACGCTTGCAGAATTGGACTCTGGCCTTGGTCGGAGAGTGCGGGCCAGTCCTGACAGTTTTTTGTGCCTGCGTCGGAATGCCGCGGGTCATGAGGCGTCAGACGCACGCAATGTGCCGCCTGCACCTCGCGCCCGGCTATCCGCCCTGGTATTGCTGGTACACCACCTGCGCCAGCGTCAGCAGCCGCGCCCGTTCCAGCGGGCCCGCCAGCGCAAAGCCGAGGTCGCGGTCGATCCAGTAGAAGGCCATCATTGGGTCGCGGCCGGGGGCTGGCCGCCTGGTGCCCGCGCCTGGCATGCGCTCGACGCGGAAGCCCGTATCGGGCGTGCCCTGTGCCATGCGCCGCAGCTGCAGCGACAGGCGCGTACCGTCGTCCGCTTCATACATCAGGATGGCCGACGGGCCGCCCTCGGCCACGCCCAGCCGGCCGCCGATCAGGTGGAAGCCCTGCGCGCGCAGGTCCGGCACCTGCAGCGCCTTGCCCAGGCGCTTGGACAGCCATGCGATCAGGTGGGCCTCTTCCGTCGCCGCGACTTCCACCGGGTGGCGCATTTCCGGAGCGTAGACCGCGTGCGTGGCCAGCGCCTCGCGCGCAAAGCGCTCGCCGGGCGCCATCGCCACGGACACGCCGCCAAGGCGGCCATGGGCCAGCCAGCCGAGAACGCCGCCGACAGACAGCAGCGCCACCGACGCGCAGGTGGCCGCCAGCGCCATGGTCCAGCGCGGCCGCCGTAGTCGCGCGTTGTCGCGCCGGCCATCGCCATGCAGCCCGGGCGGCAAGGCCGCGAGCGGCACCGGTTCGTTCAATATCGGATCCAGCCCCCCGTGCAAGGCATCGGCCTGCCGGCGCCAGGCGGCAACCTGCGCCGCCGCGTCCGGGTGCTGCGCCAGGTACGCCTCCACGGCCGCACGGCGCGCGCCGGAAAGCTGGCCATCGGCGTAGGCGTGGAGATCGGCTTCGTGGATGGCGGACATCATTTCACCCGCTGCAGGGGCTTGCCGGAAGCCGCCGGCGCGGCAGCGGGCGCCTTGCCGTCGAGCAGCCGGCGCATCTGCTCGCGCGCCCGCGCCAGGCGCGACATGACCGTACCCTGCGGCACGTCGAGCACGCGCGCGGCCTCCGCATACGTCAGTTGCTCCAGGCTGACCAGCAGCAGCACCGCGCGCTGCGCCTCCGGCAGTTGCGCCAGCGCCTGCACCAGGTCGCGGCGCAGGCCGGGGTCGTCAGCGGGGGCGCTGACCTCGGGCAGCGTATCGGTGGTGACCACCAGTTCCTTCCTGCGCACGGTATTCAGGCGCAGGCGGTGCATCAGGGTCAGCAGCCACGGCAGCAGGCCATCGGCGCCGTCGCCCCACCAGGCGCCGGGGCGCAGGCGGAAGCGCCAGCGGTAGCGCAGCGCGCGCTCGAGCGTGTCCTGCACCAGGTCGTCGGCCAGCGCCGCGTCGCCGGTGAGGCCGCGCGCATGGCGCCGCAGCCGCGGCGCCAGCGCGACGAGCTGGCCGTCAAACCCTTCCATGCCGTGGCTGCGGTGGTGGCTGCTGAAGCGTCAGGGCTTGGCCACGTGCCAGACGTTGTTGAGGTTGTCGCCGGCGCGGTCGCCCGGCTTGGCGTCCTTGGCAAAGCGGTACAGCGGCATGCCGCGGTACGCCCACTGCTTGCCGCCGTCCTCGCGCGTGATGATGGTGTACTGTCCTGACGCATTGGTGCCAGGTGCTGCCATCAGCGGCGGCCAGTTGGTGGCGCACGGGCCGTTGCAGGCGCTCTTGCCGCTGCCGGCGGTGTCGCGGTCGAAGGTGTACAGCGTCAGGCCCTGCGGATCGGTCAGCACGCCACTGGTCACCTTCACCGTGGGCGGCATATTGCCGGCAGTGCCGCCCATACCGGCACAGCCGGCGAGCAGGACCGCCGCGCAGCCGAGCGCGAGCGCGGCGGGACGAACGAGGGATGCTGCAGCGTTACGACGCGGACTTGCCATGATCTTGTTCTCCATGCAAACCGGTGCCGCCAACCGGCACCGCTCCTCAAGTAAACACCGGATGTGATGCCTTTATTCCTTTGGCGTCCAAAAAAATTAAAAAAAGACGAAAAAAAACCTGCCCGGAGGCAGGTTTTTGCATTGCAGCATGAGGCCGCGTCACAGTTCGCCGTAGCTGTGCAGTCCCGACAGGAACATGTTGACGCCCAGGAACGCGAAGGTCGTCACCAGCAGGCCGACCAGCGCCCACCAGGCCGCCACCGTGCCACGCAGGCCCTTCATCAGCCGCATGTGCAGCCACGCCGCGTAGTTCAGCCAGACGATCAGCGCCCAAGTTTCCTTCGGGTCCCAGCTCCAGTAGCCGCCCCAGGCCTCGGCCGCCCACAGTGCGCCCAGGATGGTGGCAATGGTGAAGAAGGCAAAGCCGACCGCGATTGCCTTGTACATCACATCATCAAGCAGCTCCAGCGATGGCAGGCGCTCGGCCAGGATGCCGCGCTGCTTGAGCAGGTAGGCTACCGAGACCATTGCCGCCAGCGCAAAGGTGCCGTAGCCGATAAAGTTGGCCGGCACGTGGATCTTCATCCACCAGCTTTGCAGCGCCGGCACCAGCGGCTGGATCTCCTGCGCATTGCGGCTGACCGTGTACCACAGCAGGAAGCCCACCGCGGCCGACACCACCAGCATCACGAACGGGCCCAGCGCGCGCGTGGCGTAGCGGCCTTCGTAGTACAGGTAGAACAGCGAAGTGATCAGCGTGAACAGCACGAACACTTCATACAGGTTGGAAATGGGGATATGGCCGATGTCAGTGCCGATCAGGTAGGACTCATACCAGCGCACCAGCAGGCCGGTGAAGCCCAGCACCACCGCGCCCCAGCACAGCTTGCTGCCGATGCTGTAGCCCGTGTCCGAGCGCGTCGCCAGCCCGAGCCAGTAGAACAGCGTGGACAGGAATACCAGTGCGCTCATCCACAGGATGGCCGACTGGCTCGACAGGAAATACTTCAGGAAGAAGGCCTGGTCCGCGCGCGCCAGCTGCCCCTGGTAGAGCTGGATCGCGAACAGCGACAGCGCGGTGAGCGCCAGCATCAGCGGGCGCACCGCCTTCCAGTGCCAGCCGAGCAGCGCGAAGGTAGGCACGGCGCCGATCAGCACGGCCTTGTCGTAGCCGTCCATCCACTGCCCGTATTGCGACAGCGCCACGCCGGCGCCAACCGCCAGCGCCAGCGCAAAGAGCCAGTCCACCCAGGTCAGGCGGCGCAGGAAGGAAGGTTCGAGATAGGCCTCGTCAGCCGCGCCGGTGTCGGCGCGCGTGGTGCCGCGCATGGCGGGACCGGCCTGGTTCACATTTGAGGACATAGCGTACCTGCTCAATTCAGTGGGGAGTGCCGGCGGGCCCGGGCGCATCGCTGCGGCCCCCTGCGGCGCGGCCGATATCGTCGCGCAGCGCCGTGAATTCCTTTTCGAAATCCATCGTGCGGCGCTGAGTCGACATCGCCATCAGCACATGGCTGCCAGGCTCGGTGTCGCCCTCGGCGGGCTTGTCCTTCACCCAGATCCAGACCCGGCGCTCACGGATATAGAACATCGCGAACACGCCCAGCACCAGCAGCAGACAGCCAAGATACACGATGTTCTTGCCCGGCGCACGGGTCAACTGGAACACGCTGGCCTTGATCTCCTTGAAGTCGTCGAGCTGCAGGAACACCGGCGCGCCGTAGAAGAAACTGTCCGACAGCGCGTTGATGGCCTGCTGCAGGAAGGTGCCGCTCTGGGCGCTGTTGGCCACCACCGGCAGCTTGTCCTGGGCGCGCGCCAGCTGCCACAGCTCCCACATCGAGCCGTTCAGGATCTTCAGGAGCACGTCGGCCGCCTTCTGCTGCTCGGCCGGGGGCACGGATTTCTCCAGGAAGGCCGCGATCGCGGTGAAGCCGCCCGGGGGCGAATCCGGCGAGGGCCGCGTGGCGCCGGCGAACAGGTCGAGCGCACGCAGCGAGCTTTCCGCCAGCTGGCGGCGCAGGTCGGCCTTGTCATCGCCTGGCATCGACGCCAGCGCAAAGCGGCGCGCGGCCTCGCCGCGCAGCGCGCGGTCCTGCAGCGCGGCGCGCAGGCGCATCCAGTCGGCCACGCTGCCCTGGTCGTCGGCGGGGATGCGCAGATAGCGGAATTGTTCGCTGGGCGATTCGCGCATGCCGGCCAGGAACACCGACTGGCCGTCCATCTGCACCGGCACCATGTAGTTGTTGTACTCGCGCGCCTGGCCGGTGCGGTCGCGCAGCTTGTACTGCACCGACGGGCCGACGTTACGCAGCGTCTTGGCGCGGTCGGTGCTGGCGGCGGCGCCCAGGTGCTTCTCCAGCGTCTCGTTGAAGGACTTGCGCGCCACGCCGCGCGCGTCGGGCTTGCCCGAGGCATCGGTGACGTTCTCGATATTCATCAGCCGGAAGTCGCTGAACTCGACCGTCAGGCCTTCGCTGTCGGCGCTGGTGCCGGTGCCCGCCAGCGGCTTGTTGCCGCCCACCGCGCCATCGATGGTGAAGGTGGCGTGGCCGCTGCCCTGCATCGGGTAGCCGACGAACTTCAGGCGCGAGCCGCCGTCCTCGAAGCTGGACTGGTAGATGGCGATGCCGTCGACGATCAGCGGCTCGTTCACCTTGATGGTGGCCTCGGTCTGCTTGCCGGTGGCGCGGTCGGTCACGACCACATCCGAGGCAAACAGCTTGGGCATGCCGGTCTCGTAGAAATCGACTTTGAACTTTTTCAGCGTGATCGCGAACGGCAGGTCCTGCACCAGCGCCCCGTCGGCGATGTTCAGGATGGCGGTGGACACGGTCGAGCCCTCGGGCACGTAAGCGTTGCCGCGAAAGCCCGGGTTGCTCGCCGACAGCCGGTGCTGCGGCGGGATCTCGCTGATGACCGCGTTGCCGCTGATCGGGGACTTGCCGCCCACCCACATCTGCGCGCGGATCAGCAGGTCGCCATCCAGCAGGCCGCCAATACAGATCACCACGATAGCGGTGTGCGCCAGGATATAGCCGGCCTTGTTGGCCGCGCCGGCCTTGGCCGCCAGCAGCGTGGCGCCGTCATGCTCGACCGCCTTGAGGCGGTAGCCGCGGTTGCGCAGCAGCGCCGACAGGCGGCTCACCGCCTCGGTGCGCGGGCGCGCGCCGTCGAATTCGCCGCGGTGATGGAAGGCGCGCAGGCTGCGCTCGCGCACATGGTCCTTCCACGAGCGCATGTCCGCCACCATCTTGGGCGCGTTGCGGATCAGGCAGAGGCTGGTCGACACCACCAAAAAGGCCAGGATCAGCAGGAACCACCAGGACCCGTAGACCTTCTGCAGCGACAGCGTATGGAACACATCGGCCCAGAACGGCCCGAACTGGTTGACGTAGTTGGGATACGGCTCGTTCTGCTTGAGCACGGTGCCGATCACGCTGGCGATGGAGATCACCGTCAGCAGCGCGATCGCAAAGCGCATCGAGGACAACAATTCGACCGCGTCGCGCAGCACGCGGTGAGAGGTCTTCAGGTGCAGCCCTGAAGTGGAAGCGGTCGACATGTGCAGGGAAACCTAAAACAACGTGCGGCTTGGAAATGAAAAAAGGGCGGACATGCTTTGGCAAGCAGGCCACCCTTTTCGATTGTGACAGGCGCGTTCGGTTGCATGCCGCGGCACACCCGCCGGAACGGGGGCCGCCAGACCAACGCGCCGGCGCCTGGCGGGCGCCAGCGGAGTCGCGGAATCGTTATCGAACGCCGGCGACGTAATCCGCCACCGCCTTGATCTCGGCATCCGACATCTTGGCGGCGATGGTCGTCATGACCGGGTTGTTCTTGCGGGTGCCCTGGCGGAATGCCACCAGTTGTGCTTCGGTATAGTCCGCCCACTGGCCGCCGATGCGCGGGTACTGGGCGGGAATGCCGGCGGCAGTAGGACCGTGGCAGGCGGCGCAGGCGGGCACGCCCTTGGCAGCGATGCCGCCGCGGTAGATCTTCTGGCCGGCTTCGATGGTGTCCTTGTTCTTGGCGGTCGCCGGCTTGAGCGACTGCTTGGCCAGGTAGGCGCCGACGTTGCGCATTTCCTCGTCGGTCAGCACCGACGCCATCGGCACCATGATCGCGTTGTTGCGTGCCTTGGACTTGAAGTCGGCCAGCTGCTTGTGGACGTACTCGGGATGCTGGGCGGCCAGCTTCGGGTTGGCGGCGGCGGCGCTATTGCCGGCGGCGCCGTGGCAGCTCAGGCAGGCGGGCACATTGCGGTCGGGGGCACCTTGCGTGTACAGCGTTTCACCCTTGGCCGGGTCAGCCTTTGCGGCGGCCTGCTCTGCGGCAGATGCCATTCCGGAAAGGGCGGCGGCAGGAACGGCCAAAGCCAGGACACCCAGAATCTTCGCAATGCGGTTCATTCGCACACCTTCTCTGAATTGTTTTGGATACCGTGATGCGTGCCGGCCCGGCGCTTTGCAGGCGGTGAGGACGCGCCGGTGCAAAGGCTGGTATCGTGGCGACCCGCGCGCGGCTGACCGATCCGCAAAGCGCTGGCCGTGGCGGCAGACCCCGCCAGCCCGCTCCCGCCGCCGCCGCACCCTCCGGTGCAACACGCAATGCGGGGCAAGGGCCCTGCCCACGATGGAACGACACACTAGGCTTCCCGCCCGGACGACGGCAGCCAAGGCACGCGGCCATGGATGCCACGCGTCACCCGTTCAGGAGACCGTTAACCGGCGTATTGTACAATAAGTTATGTGCCGGATTGATGCCTTGCGCCTTGTCATGCCCCTTTCGGGCTGCGCCAGATCAACCCCGGCGGGCGGCCCAGGCCGCCAGCCATCCCACCCTGGCGAGACCCCGGCCCCGGCTTGCGCAATGCGCACAGCCTCCGCGGCCCGCCCCACCGCTCTAGCGCATGTCCCTTCTTCACCAGGCCCGCTTCTTCATCACCGTGAACCACCTGCGCGACCTGCCCGCCACGGCCGTGCCGGAGGTGGCGTTCGCCGGCCGCTCCAACGCCGGCAAGTCCACGGCCATCAACATCCTGTGCAACCAGAAGCGGCTGGCGTTCTCGTCGCGCACTCCCGGGCGCACGCAGCACATCAACTATTTCTCGGTGGCGCCGGTCAAGGCGCCCGACCCGCTCGCCTTCCTGGTCGACCTGCCCGGCTACGGCTATGCCGAGGTCTCGGGCACGGCCAAGTACCACTGGCAGGGGCTGCTGAGCGACTATGTGCAGACGCGCCAGCAACTGTCCGGCCTGATCCTGATGATGGACGCGCGCCGTCCGTTCACGGATCTCGATTGCCAGATGGTGGAGTGGTTCCTGCCGACGGGGCGCCCCATCCACGTGCTGCTGACCAAGGCCGACAAGCTCACCAACAGCGACAACGCCAAGGCGCTGCGCGAGACCCGCAAGATGCTGCAGGGCTACGCCGAGCAGATGGAAACGCCGGTGCCCATGACGGCACAGCTCTTCTCCAGCCTGAAGCGCCGCGGCATCGAAGAGGCGCAGGGCGTGATCGCCGGCTGGCTGAACCTGCCGGAAGCGCAGAAGGCCGAAGCCAAGTCCGCAGCGGAGACGAGCGAGCCGCCTGCTGCCGACCCGGCGGTGTAATCACCAGGTCAGCACACAAAAAAAAGCCCCGCTGCAAGCAACGGGGACAAACTTTCCCGCCGCAGGGGCGGGTACCCGCTCAGGGAGGAGTAGCGGGGGACACCGCGCCACGCAGGGCGCAACGCAAAGTGTCCGCGAGTATGATAGCGGGCACGCTCAAAAGTTTAGTTTTTCTTCGGCCAGCCGCCTTGGACCGCGCTTTGCCGCGCGCGCCGTGCTTGCCGGCCCGCTTTCCTGTCCAGCTCTACAGTCAAGAAGCCCGCCATGTCCACCTTCCCCGAATACCGCCCGCGCCGCATGCGCCGCGATGATTTCTCCCGCCGCATGATGCGCGAGCATCGCCTGTCTCCGGACAACCTGATCTACCCCGTCTTCATCCTCGACGGCCAGAACCAGCGCCAGGCGGTGGCGTCGATGCCGGGCGTCGAGCGCGTGTCGGTCGACCTGCTGATGCCGGTGGCCGAAGACTGCGTCAAGCTGGGCATCCCAGTGATCGCGCTGTTCCCGGTGATCGACCCGTCGCTGAAGACGCCGGACGGCATCGAGGCCACCAACCCCGAGGGCCTGGTGCCGCGTGCCGTGCGCGCGCTCAAGGACCGCTTCCCCGAGCTCGGCGTGCTCTGCGACGTGGCGCTCGACCCGTACACCAGCCACGGCCAGGACGGCGTGCTGGACGACAACGGCTACGTCATCAACGATGTGACCGTCGAGATCCTGGTGCGCCAGGCACTGGCACAGGCCGAAGCCGGTGTCGACATCGTGGCCCCATCCGACATGATGGATGGCCGCATCGGCGCGGTGCGCACGGCGCTGGAAGACAACGGCCATATCCATACGCGCATCATGGCGTACTCGGCCAAGTATGCGTCGGCGTTCTACGGCCCCTTCCGCGACGCGGTGGGCTCGGCCGCCAACCTGGGCAAGGGCAACAAGATGACCTACCAGATGGATCCGGCCAATACCGACGAAGCCCTGCGCGAAGTGGCGCAGGACATCCTGGAAGGCGCCGACATGGTGATGGTCAAGCCCGGCATGCCGTACCTGGACATCGTGCGCCGCGTGAAGGACGAATTCCGCTTCCCCACCTACGTCTACCAGGTCAGCGGCGAATACGCGATGCTCAAGGCCGCCGCGCAGAACGGCTGGCTGGACCACGACAAGGTGATGATGGAATCGCTGCTGGCCTTCCGCCGCGCCGGCGCCGACGGCATCCTGACCTATTTCGCGCGCGACGCCGCGCGGCTGCTGACGGCCTGAGCGGCCAACGGACAGAGCGCCTATGGAACTGCTAGGCTTCTCGGCCAGCCAGGTACACCCGCTCGCCTCGCTCACCGAGGCGGGCAACTTCCTCAACGGCAATGCCGCCGCGCTCTTCGTCTGGGCGGACTTTTCCACCGAGGAAGTCACCGCCGCGCCGGATGCCTGGCGCGAGAGCGTGCGCCAGCTTGCCGGCGCGCCGATCCTGGACCTGCACTTGACCGACGCCACCAATGCCGCGCATCCGTCGTATTTCGATACGACCAATGCGTACGACATGGTGATCTTCCGCAAGCTGACCTTCGAGACCAGCCGCGCCATCGCCGAGGCCGAGCCGCAGGATCCCGCGACCGGCACGGCGAAGCCGCCTGCTGCCGAGACTGCCGCCCGCCAGAAGCGCTATCCGCCCGGCTTCCTCCCGGCACTGGCCAGGATCGACACACAGCCGGTCACGTTCTTCATGTTCGACACGGTGCTGGTCACGGTGCGCTCGGGGCAGTCGCGCACGGTCGACCAAGTGCGCCAGCGCCTGCTGGAGCTGTGCCAGGCACCGCGCCCGCAGGCCACGCCCGTGCGCAACGGCCAGCCGCTGCTGCACGGCGTGCGCCCGCCCAGCCGGCCCGAGGACCTGATGCTGCGCCTGCTCAATGCGATGGTCGACCGCTACCTGGAACTGCGCGCGCCGCTGACGCGCCAGCTCGACCGCTGGCAGCGCGCGCTGCTGAACTCGCGCCGCAGCTTTTCAAGCTGGGAGGGACTGCTGGATGCCCGCATCCAGCTGCGCAAGCTGGAACACCTGAGCGAAGAGCAACGCGACGCGCTGCAGGAATTCCGTGACAGCCTGCTCGATAACCGCTACAGCAGCGACCAGCCCGGCGGCCCGGCCAATGCGCCGGGACGCGACGAGGTGCTGCTGGTGCGCATCAACGACGTGATGGAGCACATCCAGCGCGTGCTGGCGCACGCCAGGCGACTGGAGGATTCGATCGAGTCGGCGGTGCAGATTCACTTCTCGGCGGTGGCGCACCGGACCAACCGCACCATGCGCACGCTGACGCTGATCACGGCGCTGTTCATGCCCCTGACGCTGATCACCGGCGTCTTCGGCATGAACTTCGACCGCATGCCCTGGCTGCGCGAGCCGGACGGGTTCTGGTGGTCGATCGGCCTGATGGGCGCCGTGGCGCTGGGGCTGGCCGCACTGTGGGCGCTGGGGCGGCGGCTGGAGCGCTAGCAGCGCAGCGCCAGGTACGCCTCAGGTACTGGTACGCGTGCCAAAGGCCCGCTCCAGGCTTTCCAAGAAGCGGTTGGCCGACTGGTAGCCGATCACGCGCACCGGGCGCTCGCGCCCGTCGGCCCCGAACAGGATGATGCCCGGCGGCCCGAACAGGCCGAAGCGCTTGAGCAGCGCCTTGTCGTCGGCATTGTTGGCGGTCACGTCCGCCTGCAGCAGCACGATCTCCGACAGCCGCGCGCGCACGCGCGGATCGACGAAGGTTATGTGCTCCATTTCCTTGCAGCTGACGCACCAGTCGGCGTAGAAATCCAGCAGCACCGGCTTGCCTGCGGCCGCGGCCTGCGCCACGCGGGCATCGAGCTCGGCCACGCTGCGCACGCGCTCGAAGCGCACCGTCTGCGCGCCAGAAGAGGCTTCTGCGCCACCGCGTGCCACGCTCAGGTGCGACAGCGGCTGCAGCGGATCGCGCCCGCCCGAGGCCACGCCGATCAGCACGATCGCCGCTGCGATCGCAAACAGCACGCCCACGCCCTTGCCCACCCGCGCCAGGTTGCGCGGATCCGGGCCCAGGCCGTCAAAGGCGCCCAGGAACACCGCCGCCACCAGCAGCAGCACCGCCAGCGCCAGCATCGAGGCCCAGGCCGGCAGCACCGGCCCCAGCATCCACAGCGCCACGCCCAGCAGCAGGAAGCCGAAGAAGCGCTTGGTGACCTCCATCCAGCGCCCGGCCCGCGGCAGTAGGTTGCCCGCGCCGACGCCCACCAGCACCAGCGGCACGCCCATGCCGAGCGCCATGGCGAACAGCGCCGCGCCGCCGATCACGGCATCGCGGGATTGCGCGATATAGGCCAGCGCCCCGGCCAGCGGCGCGGTGACGCATGGCCCGACGATCAGCGCCGAGATCGCGCCCATCGCCGCCGCACCCGCCACCTGGCCGCCCTGACGGCGGTTCGACGATTCGGTCAGGCGGGTCTGCCAGCGCCGCGGCAGTTGCAGTTCGTACAGCCCGAACATCGAGAGCGCCAGCGCCACCATCAGCGCCGCGAACAGGCCCAGCACCCACGGTGTCTGCAGCGCGGCCGACAGGCCCTCGCCCAGCAGCCCGGCAGCCACGCCGACCGCTGTGTACACCACCGCCATGCCCAGCACGTAGGCCAGCGACACCAGCAGCGCACGGCCGCGCGTGACGTGCTCGCCCACCACGATGGATGACAGGATCGGCACCATCGGCAACACGCAGGGGGTGAACGTCAGCAGCAGGCCCAGGCCGAAGAACAGCGCCGCGATCAGGGCCAGGTTGCGGCTCGCCAGCGCACCGGCGATGCGGTCGCTGTCGTCGGCACGCAGCACCGCCGCCGCGCCGGGCGTGGCCGGCTCCGGTGCCAGCGCCGCCGCGGGCGCGTCCGAGCGCCCGCGCTTGCCGAACAGGTCGGCCAGCCCGCTGCTGCCGACCTTGTACACGCTCTCCATCGGCGGATAGCACAGGCCCTTGTCGGCGCAACCCTGCGAAGTGACCGTCAGCGACCACTTGCCGTCGGCCGGCGCCGCGTCCACCGGCACGCGGATGACCACGCTGTCGCGGTAGGTCTCCATCTCCTTGCCGAAGGTCTCGTCGAACTTGACCTTGCCGTGCGGATACACCGGCGCTCCCAGCTTTACGTCGGCGGGCTGCGCGGCAAAGGCGAAGCGCTCGCGGTACATGTAGTAGCCGGGCGCAACCTCGAAGCGCACCTCGACCGTCTTGTCGTCAAGCTGGCTCGCGGCGAAGCGGAAGGCCTGCTCCGGCGGCAGGAAGTCGTCTTCGGTGGCGGCATGCGCGCCGCCCGCCAGGCACACCCAGGCCAATGCCGCCAGCAGCGCTGCGGCAATATGCCGCGCCCAGTCCTGCCCGCGCGCGCGCTCCGGAAGTGCCAAACCGATGTTCATGTCGCTGTTTCCTGTCTGTCTTGAACCGGGGTTACCTGCGTACCTGCTGCTGCGCTGCGGGCGCCGTTGCCCCCTACTTTGCCGGCGCTGCGGCGGTCTCGGTCTCGCTGCGGACCCAGGCCAGGTACGGCGCGTAACCCGCCGTCACCGGCCAGGCAATGAGCTCCGGCACGTCGTAGGGGTGATGTTGCCGGATCACGGCCTCCAGCGCAGCGTAGCGTGCGCGCGTGGTCTTGATCAGCAACGGCCACTCCTGCGCGCGCTCCAGCTTGCCCTGCCACCAGTACTCGGACTCGACCGGCGCCAGGCGGTTCACGCAGGCGGCGGCGCGCGCCTGCAGCACTACCTGCGACAGGTGCGCCGCGGTCTCGGCATCGGGGGTATTGGTGATCACGACGATCACCTCGGCCGGATCGCCCGGGGCGCCGGCATCCGGCTGGCTGGCATGGCTTTGCATCGACATCTCCTTGCGGCAGGCACGGCAGCGGCCCAAAAAACAAAAGAGCCAGGCAGAAGCCTGGCTCGATTGTAAGCGGTGTGCCCGGACCCGTCGCCGCAGCGGCGGGCGGGAAACTACCTTATTCCGCGGCTTCTTCGGCCGGGGCTTCGGTGATTTCCGGACGATCCACCAGTTCGACCAGCGCCATCGGCGCATTGTCGCCCTGACGGAAACCGAACTTCAGGATGCGGGTGTAGCCGCCCGGACGGGTGGCGTAGCGCGGGCCCAGTTCGGTGAACAGCTTGGTGACCATGTCGCGGTCGCGCAGGCGGGCGAAAGCCAGGCGGCGGTTGGCAACGGTGTCCTTCTTGGCCAGCGTGATCAGCGGCTCGACAACCTTGCGCAGTTCCTTGGCCTTGGGCACGGTGGTCTTGATCAGCTCGTGCTGGAACAGCGAGTTGGACATGTTGCGCAGCATCGCGAGACGGTGCGACGAGGTGCGGTTCAGTTTCCGCAGACCATGACGGTGACGCATGATGATTCCTTTCAGTTAAGTGTTTGACCAGCTCTTCTATCGTCCGATGCGGCTGGACGCGGGCCGGTAGTCATACGAGCCCCGGCCGAAGCCAGGGCGGTTACCGCGGTGCGGGACAAGTGCCCCGCACCACAATTACTTCTCCAGACCTGCGGGCGGCCAGTTCTCGAGCTTCATGCCGAGGGTCAGGCCACGCGAGGCGAGGACTTCCTTGATCTCGTTGAGCGACTTGCGACCCAGGTTCGGGGTCTTGAGCAGTTCGTTCTCGGTACGCTGGATCAGGTCGCCGATGTAGTAGATGTTTTCGGCCTTCAGGCAGTTGGCCGAACGCACCGTCAGCTCCAGGTCGTCGACCGGGCGCAGCAGGATCGGATCGATCTGCGGCGTGCGGCTCGAAGCGGCTTCTGCCGCCGACTCGGTGCCTTCCAGCGCGGCGAACACGGACAGCTGGTCGACCAGGATGCGGGCCGACTGGCGGATCGCTTCCTCGGGCGAGATCACGCCGTCGGTTTCGATGTTCATCACCAGCTTGTCCAGGTCGGTACGCTGTTCCACGCGAGCGGATTCCACGGCGTACGACACGCGGCGCACCGGCGAGAACGAAGCGTCCAGCACGATGCGGCCGATGACCTTGCCCGACTCGTCGCCGAACTTGCGCACGTTGCCCGGCACATAGCCGCGGCCTTGCTCGACCTTGATCTGCATGTCCAGCTTGCCGCCGGCGGACAGATGGGCGATCACGTGGTTCGGGTTGATGATCTCGACGTCGTGCGGCAGCTCGATATCGGCAGCCGTGACCACGCCTTCGCCATCCTTGCGCAGCGACACCGTGACTTCGTCGCGGTTGTGCAGCTTGAACACCACGCCCTTCAGGTTGAGCAGCAGGTTAACGACGTCTTCCTGCACGCCGTCGATGGTGGAATACTCGTGGACCACCCCAGCGATCGTGACTTCGGTCGGTGCATAGCCGACCATCGACGACAGCAGCACGCGACGCAGGGCGTTACCGAGCGTATGGCCGTAGCCGCGCTCGAACGGCTCCATCACGACTTTGGCGTGATGGTCGCCCAGAGGCTCGACGGCGATGATTTTTGGCTTGAGGAGTGCTGTTTGCATTAGGTTGTCCTTTTCAATACCCTCGGCTCGTTACACCGATAAGGCTGACGTTTGGAACCTGAAAATCCCATCGCGAGATGGGCGAAGCCCGACCGCGCACACAGCGCGTCGGGCTGAAAGGGAAGCTTTGCGGCGAACGCAAGCTCTGGGCCGTTCCGCTCGCGTGATTAACGCGAGTACAGTTCGACGATCAGGCTTTCGTTGATGTCGCCCGAGATATCGGCGCGATCCGGTACTTGCTTGAAGGTGCCTTCGAACTTCTTCGAATCCACCGCCACCCAGGTCGGGAAGCCCGACTGCTCTGCCAGCGACAGCGATTCAGCGATACGGACTTGCTTCTTCGACTGTTCGCGGATGGTGACGACGTCGCCAGACTTGATCTGGGCCGACGGCACGTTCAGGGTCTGACCGTTCACCAGGATCGCCTTGTGCGACACCAGCTGGCGCGCTTCAGCGCGGGTCGAGCCGAAGCCCATGCGGTACACGACGTTGTCCAGGCGCGATTCCAGCAGTTGCAGCAGGTTTTCGCCGGTGTTGCCCTTGCGGCGGTCGGCTTCGGCGAAGTAGCGGCGGAACTGGCGCTCGAGCACACCGTAGATGCGCTTGACCTTCTGCTTTTCACGCAGCTGGTTGCCGTAGTCGGAGGTGCGGGCACCCGAGGTACGGCCGTGCTGGCCGGGCTTGCTGTCCAGCTTGCACTTGTCGGCGAGCGAGCGGCGGGCGCTCTTCAGGAACAGGTCGGTGCCTTCACGGCGGGAAAGTTTGGCCTTCGGGCCGGTATAACGTGCCACGTTGTCTTCCTTTGATCGATCGCGACGCCTTCAAGACGCGCCGCGAGTCCGCCAACGCAGTGCTTCCGCAGTGCATTTCTGCACCCGGGAGACCGTGACGGACGGTGGGCTTATTAAGCGCGCCCCGTTGCCGGGAACGACGCTGCAAGCATGTACAGTGCGCCGGCATGGGAATGTGCCGTAAGCGACATTCCTTCGACGCAAAACGAAAACCTGCCGCATTAAAATGCAGCAGGTCAGCGCGCAATACTACCATATCCGGAACCGGCAGGTAAACCCACCGGGCCCGGACACACCAACGCTCAGATGCGGCGGCGCTTCGGCGGACGGCAGCCGTTATGCGGAATCGGCGTGACGTCTTCGATGATCGCGATCTTGATGCCCAGCGCGTTCAGCGCGCGGACAGCCGATTCACGACCCGGGCCCGGGCCCTTGATGCGCACTTCCAGGTTCTTGATGCCCTGGTCTTGCGCCACGCGGCCGGCGTTCTCGGCAGCAACCTGGGCAGCGAACGGGGTCGACTTGCGCGAACCCTTGAAGCCCTGGCCACCGGCGGTCGCCCACGACAGGGCGTTGCCCTGGCGATCGGTGATCGTGATGATGGTGTTGTTGAACGAGGCGTGGACGTGCGCAATGCCGTCGGCAACGTTCTTCTTGACCTTTTTACGCGCGCGAGCGGCGTTATTCGGACCTTTTGCCATTAGTTTCTTCCTCTGCCTTCGGCTTTACTTCTTCAGAGCCACGCCGGCCTTGCGCGGACCCTTGCGGGTGCGGGCATTGGTCCGGGTACGCTGGCCGCGCATGGGCAGGCCCTTGCGGTGACGCATGCCACGATAGCAACCAAGGTCCATCAGACGCTTGATGTTCATCGTGGTTTCACGACGCAGGTCACCCTCGACCGTGACCTTGCCCACTTCGTCACGAAGCTTTTCCAGGTCGGCGTCGGTCAGATCCTTGACCTTCTTGTCAAACGGTACACCGGTGGCCTCGCAAATCTTGCGAGCGCGCGAGCGGCCGACACCATAAATGGCCGTCAGGCCGATTTCGGTGTGCTTGTGGTTCGGGATGTTAACCCCTGCGATACGTGCCATTCGTCAATCCTCTTTCCGATTAGCCTTGGCGTTGCTTGTGGCGGGGATCCGACGAGCAGATCACGCGCACGACACCGTTGCGCTTGATGATTTTGCAGTTGCGGCAAATGCGCTTAACAGAAGCCAGCACTTTCATAATTTTCCTCTTCCTTCAATTCCTGTTCGCTCACTTCGTCCGGAAGACGATTCGTGCGCGCGACAGATCATATGGGGTCAGCTCGACCGTCACCTTGTCACCCGGAAGAATCCGGATGTAGTTCATTCGCATCTTGCCGGAGATATGGCCCAGTACTACGTGGCCATTCTCCAGCTTGACCCGGAACGTCGCATTGGGCAGGTTTTCCAGGACCTCCCCCTGCATCTGGATGACGTCGTCTTTTGCCATACCTAGCCTGTACCGATCCGAAGTCAGCGCAAGGTCAGATTGCCCTTGAAATTCGCCTTCTTCAGCAGCGACTCATATTGCTGCGACATCACGTAAGACTGAACCTGAGCCATGAAGTCCATCGTGACGACCACGATGATCAGCAGCGAGGTTCCGCCAAAGTAGAACGGAACGTTCCACCGCAGCACCAGGAATTCCGGCAACAGGCAGACCAGTGTGATATAGACCGCACCAGCCAGCGTCAGGCGCACCAGAATCTTGTCGATATAGCGCGTCGTCTGCTCGCCCGGACGAATGCCCGGAATGAAGGCACCGCTTTTCTTCAGGTTGTCTGCCACTTCACGGCTGTTGTACACCAGGGCCGTATAGAAGAAGCAGAAAAATACAATCGCAGCAGCGTACAGCAGGATGTAGACCGGCTGGCCCGGCGACAGCGTGGCAGCCAGGTCCTTGACGAACCGGCCAACCGCACCCGTCGACTGGGACGTGAACCAGCCTGCAATCGTCGCCGGGAACAGGATGATCGACGATGCGAAGATCGGCGGAATCACCCCTGCCATGTTCAGCTTCAGCGGCAGGTGCGACGACTGGCCGCCGTACACCTTGTTGCCGACCTGACGCTTGGCATAGTTCACCAGGATCTTGCGCTGGCCCCGCTCGACAAACACCACGGCGAAGGTCACACCGATCACGATCGCCACGATGAAGATCGCCGCGATGATGCTCATGGAACCCGTACGGACCAGTTCGAACAGTCCGCCGATCGCGTTGGGCAGGCCCGCCGCGATACCGCCAAAGATGATGATCGAGATGCCGTTGCCCAGACCACGCTCGGTGATCTGCTCACCCAGCCACATCAGGAACATCGTACCGGTCACCAGCGTGATCACTGCCGTGGCCCTGAACATCAGGCCCGGATCCAGCACCAGCCCAGGCTGCGATTCCAGCGCCACCGCAATCGACAGCGCCTGGAACGTGGCCAGGACCACGGTGCCGTAGCGCGTGTACTGCGTGATCTTGCGTTGCCCTGCCTGCCCTTCCTTCTTCAGCGCTTCCAGCTGCGGCAGCACGATCGTCAGCAACTGCATGATGATCGACGCCGAGATGTACGGCATGATGCCGAGCGCGAAGACGGTAAAGCGCGACAGCGCCCCGCCCGAGAACAGGTTGAACATCCCGAGGATGCCACCCGACTGACTCTGGAAAAGCTTCGCAAGCTGCTCCGGATCGATAC
This sequence comes from Cupriavidus sp. FW305-F7, assembly GCF_058782875.1. Classification (NCBI taxonomy): domain Bacteria; kingdom Pseudomonadati; phylum Pseudomonadota; class Betaproteobacteria; order Burkholderiales; family Burkholderiaceae; genus Cupriavidus; species Cupriavidus sp. FW305-F7. The sequence continues at coordinate 162,558 of NZ_JBYSYC010000009.1, forward strand.
CGGGCACCGGAATATGAGCGCCGATGCGGTACACGATCAGGGCCAGCACCAGGAACATCAGCCGGCGCTTGAGGTCGCCGTACTTCGCCGTGTTCCTGGCTTGCGCGCTTGCATTGGGTTTCGCCGTGGCCAAACGATGCTCCGACTATGACTGCCTATGCTGCGATAAATGCCTGTCAGGCTGCGATCTGGCCGCCGGCGGCTTCGATCGCGGCCTTGGCGCCAGCGGTGGCGCCCAGACCCTTGATCGTCACCTTGCGGGTCAGTTCGCCAGCCTTGATGACCTTGGCGCTCTTGACCAGCTCGCCCACCAGGCCAGCTTGCTTCAGGACCAGCAGATCGACTTCGGCCGCTTCCAGGCGCTCGATGTCACGCAGCGTGACTTCGGCGTTGAACGCCTTGGTCAGCGAGGTGAAGCCGCGCTTGGGCAGACGACGATACAGCGGCATTTGACCGCCTTCGAAGCCCACCTTGTGGAAGCCGCCCGAACGCGACTTCTGACCCTTGTGGCCGCGACCGGCAGTCTTGCCCAGGCCGGAGCCGATACCGCGGCCGACGCGACGCTTGGCGTGCTTCGAACCGGCGGCCGGTTTCAGGTTGTTCAGTTGCATCTTGCTCTCCGAGTTCCCGGTATCAGGCCAGAACCTTGACCAGGTACGAGACCTTGTTGATCATGCCGCGCACAGCGGGCGTGTCCTGCAGCTCCGACACCGAGTTGATGCGGCGCAGGCCCAGGCCACGAACAGTGGCGCGATGATCCTCGCGCGTGCCGATCAGGCTGCGCACGAGTTGCACTTTTACGGTTTTCTGCGACATTGCGTTCACCTTAACCCAGGATGTCTTCGACCGACTTGCCACGCTTGGCGGCGATTTCGCCCGGCGTGCTCATCTTCTGAAGGCCGTCCAGCGTGGCGCGAACCATGTTGTACGGGTTGGTGGAACCGTGCGACTTGGTCACCACGTTGGTGACGCCCATCACTTCGAAGATCGCGCGCATCGGGCCGCCGGCGATCACGCCGGTACCTTCCTTGGCGGGCATCATCAGCACCTTGGCGGCGCCGTGCTTGCCAACGACTTCGTGTTGCAGCGTGCCGTTCTTCAGCGAGACCTTGACCATCTTGCGACGGGCTTCGTCCATTGCCTTCTGAACAGCAACCGGCACTTCCTTAGCCTTGCCCTTGCCCATGCCGATGCGGCCATCGCCGTCACCAACCACGGTCAGCGCAGCGAAACCGAGAATCCGGCCACCCTTCACCACCTTGGTGACGCGGTTGACCGAGATCATCTTCTCGCGGAGGCCGTCGTCGCGTTCGTCCTGTTGGACTTTTGCTTGCATCTTTGCCATGACGTATCTCTCTGTATGCGCTTAGAACTTCAGGCCGGCTTCGCGGGCGGCGTCTGCCAGGGCCTTAACGCGGCCATGGAAACGGAAGCCGGCGCGATCGAACGCGACGGTTTCCACGCCGGCAGCCTTCGCCTTTTCGGCGATGCGCTTGCCAACCACGGTGGCGGCAGCGGCGGTAGCGCCCTTGCCATCCAGTTCCTTGCGCACTTCCACCTCGGCGGTCGACGCGGAAGCCAGCACCTTGGTGCCGCACTCCGAGAAAACCTGGGCGTAAATATGCGAATTCGTACGGAACACGGTCAGACGATTGACTTTCATCTCCGCGATCTTGGCGCGGGTCTGACGTGCACGGCGCAAACGAGCGTCTTTCTTGTTCATCATTGCACCCCTTACTTCTTCTTGGTTTCCTTCAGGATGACGCGCTCGTCCGAGTAACGCACACCCTTGCCCTTGTAGGGCTCAGGCGGGCGGTACGCGCGGACTTCCGCGGCAACCTGACCGACTTTCTGCTTGTCCGCACCCTTGATGATGATCTCGGTCTGCGTCGGCGTTTCCGCCTTCACGCCTTCCGGCATCTCATGGATCACGTCGTGCGAGAAACCAAGCTGGAGCTTCAGCGCAGCGCCTTGCAGCTGGGCACGATAGCCCACGCCGACGAGGTTCAGCTTGCGCTCGAAACCGGTGGTTACGCCCTTGACCATGTTGGCCACCAGAGCACGCATGGTGCCCTGCAGAGCGTTTGCTTCACGCGATTCGTCAGCCGGGCTGAAGGTCAGCGTGTCATTTTCGACATTGACCTTGACCAGGCTGTGAATCGGCTGCGACAGCGTGCCGAGCGGGCCCTTTACGGAGAGCACGCCAGCCGCCACGTTCACTTCCGCGCCCTTGGGGAGCGCGATGGGAGCCTTACCTACACGGGACATGGTTCTCTCCTTAAGCGACGTAGCAGAGAACTTCGCCGCCCACGCCAGTGGCGCGAGCCTTGCGGTCGGTCATCAGACCCTGCGGGGTCGAAATGATCGCCACACCCAGGCCGTTCATCACTTGGGGGATGTCGCTGCGGCCCTTGTACACGCGCAGGCCGGGCTTCGAGACGCGCTCAATGCGCTCGATGACCGGACGGCCGGCGTAGTACTTGAGACCGATGCTCAGTTGTGCCTTGCCGCCATCTTCCTGGACGGCGTAGTCGTCGATGTAGCCTTCGTCCTTCAGGACCTTGGCGATTGCCACTTTCAGCTTCGACGACGGCATGACAACCGACGCTTTCTGCACGCCCTGGGCGTTGCGGATGCGCGTCAGCATATCGGCGATAGGATCGCTCATGCTCATACTGTTTCTCCTGTAGCCTGTGCGTAATTACCAGCTGGCTTTCGTCAGACCCGGGATTTCGCCCTTGAAGGCGATTTCGCGGATCTTGTTACGCGCCAGGCCAAACTTGCGGAAGGTACCGCGGGGACGACCGGTGATCGCGCAGCGGTTACGCTGGCGAGTCGGGTTCGCGTTGCGCGGGAGCTGTTGCAGCTCGAGACGCGCGCTGTAACGCTCTTCTTCCGACTTCTCTTGGTCGTCGATAATGGCCTTGAGGTTGGCGCGCTTGGCGGCATACTTCGCCACCAGCTTGGCGCGCTTCTTCTCACGTTCAATCAGAGCCAGTTTAGCCACGGTTACCCCTTAATTGCGGAACGGGAACTTGAACGCACCGAGGAGTGCCTTGGCTTCCTCGTCGTTCTTTGCCGTCGTCGTGATGCTGATGTTCAGACCACGCAGTGCGTCGATCTTGTCGTACTCGATTTCGGGGAAAATGATCTGCTCTTTCACACCGATGTTGTAGTTGCCGCGACCGTCGAACGACCGGCCCGACACACCACGGAAGTCACGCACGCGCGGCAGGGCCACGGTAACGAAACGATCGAGGAATTCGAACATGCGCTCGCCGCGCAGGGTCACCATCGCACCGATGGGGTAGCCCTGGCGGATCTTGAAGCCGGCGATAGCCTTCTTGGCCTTCGTCACGACCGGCTTCTGACCGGCGATCTTGGTCAGGTCGCCCACGGCGTTCTCAATGATCTTCTTGTCATTGATGGCTTCGCCAAGACCCATGTTCAGGGTGATCTTGGTGATGCGCGGCACTTCCATGACCGACTTGTAGCCGAACTGTTCGATCAGCTTCGGCACAACCTGTTCTTTGTAAAACTCTTGCAGACGTGCTGCCATGCTCAACTCCTATACGTGCCCAGAATCAAGCTGCCACGACGGCGCCGGTGGTCTTCAGCACGCGCACGCGCTTGCCGTCTTCCACCTTGATGCCGACGCGCGACGGCTTGCCATTGGCATCCACGAGCGCAACGTTGGAAATATGCAGGGGCATGACCTTGTCGACCACACCACCGGTAGTGCCCAGCATCGGGTTCGGGCGGGCATGCTTCTTGGCGATGTTCACGCCTTGCACCGCAACCTTGTCGCCCAGGACGGCTTGCACGGTACCGCGCTTGCCCTTGTCCTTGCCGGTCAGCACAATGACTTCGTCGCCTTTGCGAATCTTGTTCATGGCGGCTCCTTACAGCACTTCCGGAGCGAGCGACACGATCTTCATGAAGCGCTCGGTACGGAGTTCACGAGTCACCGGCCCGAAGATACGGGTGCCGATCGGCTCGAGCTTGTTGTTCAGCAGGACGGCGGCGTTGCCGTCGAACTTGATCAGCGAACCGTCAGCGCGGCGCACGCCCTTGGCGGTACGCACGACGACGGCGTTGTAGATGTCGCCCTTCTTCACGCGACCGCGCGGCGCTGCGTCCTTGACGGTCACCTTGATGATGTCGCCAACGCTTGCGTAGCGGCGCTTGGAGCCACCCAGCACCTTGATGCACAGCACTTCGCGCGCACCAGTGTTATCGGCTACTTCGAGCCGGCTTTCTGTCTGAATCATGGTGTTTGTCTTCCCAACTTAATCCGTCAGGTGCAAAAAGCGCCCATCGGTCAGTCTTGGTCCCGTCGGCTCCGGCATTGCGCCAGCTCCGTATGGGTTGATCAACTTTGAAGTCGGTAGGAACCAGGCGATCTCAACAACTTGCTGAGGCCGCTCGGCCCTGGCTCGCTTCACAGGCCCGCCCGGGTGGTACTACAAAGGCGAACGCAACAAAGCGGAAGTCCAGGATTATAGCTACATAATCCTGGACTTGCAAGTCAAGCTAAGAACGTGTTGTTCTTAGATGACGCGTGCAGCCTCTACCAGCCGGGAAACCACCCAGGACTTGGTCCGCGACAGCGGACGGCCTTCCTGGATCTCGACCTTGTCGCCTTCCTTGTACTGGTTGGCTTCGTCGTGTGCGTGGTACTTCTTCGAACGCAGCACGTACTTGCCGTACAGAGGATGCTTGACGCGGTTTTCCACCAAGACCGTAACGGTCTTGTCCATCTTGTCGCTCACGACACGGCCGACCAGGGTACGGCGAAGCGACTTTTCCGTTTGTGCAGCTTCAGTCATTTCGCGTTTGCCTTTTGAGTCAGCACGGTTTGCACACGCGCGATGTCCTTGCGAACCTTTTTCAGCTGGCTGGTGTTCTGCAGCTGTTGGGTCGCCTTTTGCATGCGCAGGCTAAATTGGGCCTTCAGCAGCTCGGAGAGCTCCTGGTTCAGCCCGGCGGCGTCCTTGCCGCGAAGTTCGGATGCTTTCATCCCTGCTCTCCTTACGTCCCGACCTGGCGCACCACGAAATTGGTGGCGATCGGCAGCTTGGCGGCTGCGAGGCGGAACGCCTCACGCGCCAGGTCTTCGGTCACGCCATCCATTTCGTACAGCATCTTACCCGGCTGGATTTCAGCCACGTAATACTCCGGATTGCCCTTACCGTTACCCATACGGACTTCGGCAGGCTTCTTCGAGATCGGCTTGTCCGGGAAGATCCGGATCCAGATGCGGCCGCCACGCTTGATGTGGCGGGTCATCGCACGACGTGCCGACTCGATCTGACGAGCCGTCAGGCGGCCACGGCCCATGGCCTTCAGGCCGAATTCGCCGAAAGACACGGCGTTACCACGGGTAGCCTTACCCGTGTTGCGGCCCTTCTGCTCCTTGCGGTATTTTCTGCGCTTAGGTTGCAGCATCGTTATTCTCCACTCTTCGCATCGCCAGGCGCACCGCGGCGACCGGCACCTGCACCGGCGCCACCGCGACGGTTGCCACCCGGGCGGCCTTCGCCTTCACGGCGGCGGCCTTCCGGACGACCCGGGCGACGACGACGGTCGTCTTGCGGCTCTTCCACCACCGGCGCGTCATTGCGGCCGAGGTGATCACCCTTGTAGACCCACACCTTGACACCGATGATGCCGTAGGTGGTTTCTGCTTCGGAGAAACCGTAGTCGATGTCGGCGCGCAGGGTGTGCAGGGGCACACGGCCTTCGCGGTACCACTCGGTACGTGCGATTTCGATACCGTTCAGACGGCCGGCGCTCATGATCTTGATACCCTGGGCGCCCAGGCGCATCGCATTCTGCATCGCGCGCTTCATGGCGCGGCGGAACATGATGCGGCGCTCGAGCTGCTGGGTGATCGAGTCGGCGATCAGCTGAGCATCGGTTTCCGGCTTGCGGATTTCCTCGATGTTCACGTGCACGGGCACGCCCATGCGACGCTGCAGTTCAGCCTTGAGCAGTTCGATGTCCTCACCCTTCTTGCCGATCACCACGCCCGGACGCGAGCTGTAAATGGTGATGCGTGCGTTGCGGGCGGGGCGCTCGATCACGACGCGGCCAACCGATGCGTTCTTCAGCTTCTTCTTCAGGAAGTCTCGAACTTCGATGTCTTCCTTCAGCATGCCGGCGAACTTCGTGTTGCTGGCGTACCAGCGCGAAGCCCAGTTACGGCTGACAGCCAGGCGGAAGCCAGTCGGATGAATCTTCTGTCCCATCGTGACTCCTTAGTTGCCGAGCGTCACAGTGATGTGACAGGTTTGTTTCTCGATGCGGTTGCCGCGGCCCTTCGCCCGTGCGGTGAAGCGCTTGAGCGAGGTTGCCTTGTCGACGAAGATCGATTTGACCTTCAGTTCGTCGATGTCGGCGCCTTCGTTGTGCTCAGCGTTGGCGATGGCCGATTCGACCACCTTCTTCACGATCCCGGCAGCCTTTTTCGGGCTGAACTGCAGGACATTGAGCGCGCGCTCGATCGGCAGACCACGGATCTGGTCAGCGACCAGGCGCGTCTTCTGGGCGGAGATGCGGGCACCGCGATGAATCGCTTTCACTTCCATGATGGCACCTTACCTCTTCGCTTTCTTGTCAGCCGCGTGGCCCTTGAACGTGCGGGTAATCGCAAATTCACCGAGCTTGTGGCCAACCATGTTTTCCGTAACGTACACCGGCACGTGTTGACGGCCGTTGTGCACGGCGATCGTCAGGCCAATGAACTCCGGCAGAATGGTCGAGCGACGCGACCAAGTCTTGATGGGCTTCTTGTCCTTGCCGCTCGAGGCGACTTCCACCTTCTTCAGCAGGTGGGCGTCGCAGAACGGACCCTTTTTAGCGGAACGAGTCATATCTTTAGCTCCTACCTACCGATTAACGCTTGTGGCGCTTCTGGACGATCATGCTGTCCGTGCGCTTGTTGCTGCGGGTACGGTAACCCTTGGCCGGGGTACCCCACGGCGAAACCGGATCGCGACCAGCGGCGGTCTTGCCTTCACCACCACCGTGCGGGTGATCCACCGGGTTCATCACGACACCACGCACCGTCGGGCGGATACCGCGCCAGCGGGTGGCACCGGCCTTGCCGATGACGCGCAGGCTGTGCTCTTCGTTGCCCACTTCACCGATGGTGGCGCGGCACTCGATGTGCACGCGGCGCACTTCACCGGAGCGCAGGCGAACCTGGGCGTACAGGCCTTCACGAGCCAGCAGCACGGCGGAACCGCCGGCGGCACGTGCGATCTGCGAACCCTTGCCCGGCAGCATTTCCACGTTGTTGATCGTGGTACCGACCGGAATGTTGCGGATCGGCAGGTTGTTACCGGCCTTGATCGGCGCTTCCGAGCCGTTCAGCAGTTGCTGACCGGCAACCATGCCCTTGGTGGCGATGATGTAGCGGCGCTCGCCGTCGGCGAACAGCACCAGCGCGATATTGGCGCTGCGGTTCGGATCGTATTCCAGGCGTTCGACCTTGGCGGGGATGCCGTCCTTGTCGTTACGCTTGAAGTCGACCACGCGGTAGTGGTGCTTATGACCACCGCCCTTGTGGCGGGTGGTGATATGACCATTGTTGTTACGGCCCGACTTCTGGAATTGCTTTTCCAGCAGCGGAGCGTGCGGGGCGCCCTTGTGAAGGTCCTTGTTGACCACCTTCACCATCGAGCGACGACCCGGGGAAGTCGGCTTGGTCTTGACGAGTGCCATGATTACTTGGCCTCCGCTTCAAAATTGATTTCCTGACCCGGCTTCAGCGAAACGTAGGCCTTCTTCACGTGGTTGCGACGCCCCATGAAACGGCCAAAACGCTTCTGCTTGCCCTTCTGGTTCAGGATCTGAACGGACTGCACCTCGACCTTGAACAGCAATTCGACTGCGGCCTTCACTTCTGCCTTGTTGGCATCGCGGGCCACTTCGAACACGACTTGTTCATTCTTGTCGGCGACCAGGGTTGCCTTTTCGGAAACCACCGGCGCGAGCAGCACCTGCATCAAACGATGATCGTTCTTGGCTACTTGCGTCATTTCAGCAACTCCTCGATCTGCGCGACGGCTGCCTTGGTCACCAGCACCTTCTTGTAGTGCACGAGCGACAGCGGATCAGCCTGGCGCGGCTCGACAACTGCCACGTGCGGCAGGTTGCGCGAAGCCAGGTAGAGGTTTTCGTCGAGGCTGTCGGTGATGATCAGCACCGAGTCCAAGCCCATGGCCTTGAACTTGTCGGCCAAGAGCTTGGTCTTGGGCGCGTCGACAGTGAAACCGTCCACCACGTTGATACGACCTTCACGTGCGAGCTGCGAGTAAATCGAGCGCATGCCGGCACGGAACATCTTCTTGTTGACCTTCTGGGTGAAGTTCTCTTCCGGCGAATTCGGGAAGATACGGCCGCCCCCGCGCCACAGCGGCGAGGAAGACATACCGGCACGAGCACGGCCCGTACCCTTCTGGCGCCACGGCTTCTTGGTCGTGTGCTTGACCTCTTCACGATCCTTCTGCTTACGGTTACCGCTGCGAGCGTTGGCCTGGTAAGCGACGACGATCTGGTGAACGAGGGCTTCGTTGTAGTCACGGCCGAACACTTCGGGCGAAGCGTCAACGCCCGCACCGATCTGGCCATTGTCCTGGAGGAGCTTGAGTTCCATTACATGCGCTCCTTAAGCTTTGGCTTTGGCCTTGACGGCCGGGGTGACGATGACCTTGCCGCCCTTGGAGCCGGGAATGGCACCCTTGACCAGCAGCAGCTTGCGCTCTGCGTCGATCTTGGCGATTTCCAGGTTCTGCACGGTGCGGGTGACATCGCCCAGGTGACCGGTCATGCGCTTGCCCGGGAACACGCGGCCCGGATCCTGCGCCATACCGATCGAGCCCGGCACGTTGTGCGAGCGCGAGTTACCGTGGGTGGCACGGCCGGAGGCGAAGTGATAACGCTTGATGGTACCGGCGTAGCCCTTACCGATCGACACGCCCTGCACGTCGATCTTCTGACCGACTTCGAACAGGTCGACCGACAGCGAACCGCCAGCTTGCAGTTCGGCAGCCTTGGCTGCATCGATACGGAATTCGCGGATGATTTCGCCGGCTTCCACGCCGGCTTTGGCGAGATGACCCGCCAGCGGCTTGGTAACGCGGCTTGCGCGTCGTGCGCCGAAGGTGACTTGAACCGCGGTATAACCGTCGGTCTCGTCCGTCTTGATTTGCGTCACGCGGTTGTCGCCGACCTCGACCACGGTAACGGGAATCGAATCACCGTCGTCCGTGAAAATACGGGTCATGCCAACCTTGCGACCTACAAGGCCAAGGCTCATGGTTTGCTCCATTCCCAGCTGCGATTGGCCGGGGCTGATTGATACACGAAAACTGTGTTTGCTGTGGACTTGCGCTAAAGAAGACTGCGCGCGGCCAAAGTGGCCAGCCCACTACCCGAGGAAACGGGTAGCCTTACACTATATCGCAGCGGTTTGGAAAGGGCAATATGAATTGCGGATTCGCCTGCAGTGTTGTAGGCAGGCTGCCGCAGTAGTGGCGCTTGCGTTGCTTGGGGTGTGGTGTGGAGGCGACGACGGGTAGTTGAAGCGCCGTAAAGTGCATCCAGGGATGGTTTGTTCAGGCGGCGATGCGCACGAAATCGCCGCCGTAGAATACCAGCGGTTCGCCCTCCCCGGCGCCGAACGCCTCGACGGCGCCGACGATCAGCAGGTGATCGCCCACCAAGTCGGCCCGCTCCACGCGGCAGGCCAGCGTCGCCAGCGCCTCGTCCAGGTAGGGCACGCCGCGCTCGCAGCGCCGGTGGGCGACGCCCGCGAACTTGTCCGCCGACGGGGTGGCGAAGCGGCGCGCCAGTTCGCCATGGCCCGCGCGCAGAATGCTGACGCCGAAGGGCGCGCCGCGTGAAAACAGGCCCGCATTCGGCGAGTGCATCGCCAGGCTCCACAGGATCAGCGGCGGCGCCAGCGACAACGAGGCAAACGAGTTCACGGTCAGGCCGACGGGCCGGCCCTGCGCCCCGCATGCGCCGATGACGGCCACGCCGGTGGCATAGCGGCCGCAAACCCGGCGCAGCTCGCGGGGATCATGGACGGAAGTGGCGGGCGTGGCGGCGTGCATGTCAGGCGGCCTCGGCGACGTACTGGTTGATCAGCTGGTGGCAGGCCTGCGGATCCAACCACCACGGGAAGTAGTCCGGCGGATTGTCGAAGCCGTTGGCGATGCGCGCGGCCAGTGCCGGCGCCTGCCCCGCGGCGCCCAGCAGCGCCAGGATATGCGGCGGCGGCGGGGTCAGCAGCGAGTTGGTCCACGCTACCACGTCGCCCGCGTACTGCCAGTACTGGTCGAAGGTGCGCTCCATCCAGGCCTGGTCGAAGGACTGGTCGCCGCGCGCCAGGATCGCATCGAGATAGACCTTGCAGCATTTGGCGGCGTTGTTCGAGCCCTGCCCCGTGATCGGGTCGTTGACCACCACGGCATCTGCCATGCCGAACACCAGCCGCCCGGATGGCAGCGTCAGCACCGGCTTGCGCACCGTTGGCGCGAAGCGACCGGTAAGGATGCCGTTGTCGTCGGTCAGCGCCACCCGCTCGCAGCGCTCGGCTTCCCACGGCAGGTAGGTCTGCAGGATGCGCAGGCTTTCGGCCAGGTGCTGCGCCGGGGTGCGCGCCTCGGCCCAACGGTCCATCGGGCCGCCCGGGATGCCTTCGAACACCATGATCTCGCACGGCCCGGACAGCGTCAGCGCGGGGAAGACGAAGTACTCGCCCACGCCCGGGATCAGGTTGAAGCAAACCCGCGAGAACGGCGTGCGCGGCTCCATGCCGGTCACATAGGTCAGCGCCAGCGCGCGCTGCGGCTTGTCGAAGGGGCTGCGGGAAGCATCGCGCTCGAAGCGGCTGACGATCTCGCCCTTGCCGGCGGCCAGCAGCACGAGGTCATGCTCGCGGGTCAGGTCCTCCAGCTCGTCCAGGCCGACATCGACGATGCGCAGGTCGCCGCCGCGTGCAACGAAGGTCTCCATCCACGCCGGCATCTTCAGGCGCTGGTCCACCGCCTGCGCCGGGCGGTCCAGGGGCGCGGCCCAGTCGATCGCGCGGGCACCGGCCTGCTCGGGATGCGGCACGGCCAGGCCGATGCCCTCCACCGGAGGGCAGGCATCGTCCCACCAGTTCAGCCCGAGCTCGCGCTCGGCCTGCAGCGCGCGGTCGAACATGCACTGGCTGGACATGACTTTCCCGCCGCGGATCTGCTCGGGTGTCCGGTTGGACAGCAGCGTGACCCGGTAGCCGTTGGCTTGCAGCCCGAGGGCCATTTGCAGGCCCGACTGGCCGGCTCCGACGATGGCGATGCGTTGGCTCATGATTTTCTCCTGAAGGTCGTCCGGCGGCATTCAGCCGGCCAGCTTGCCGATGGCGGGCACATTCTGCTCCGGCCCCATGGCGGAATAGCCGCCGTCGACGGCATAGTCGGCACCGGTGACGAAGCTGGCATGGTCGGAACAGAGGAAGAGCACCACCTGTGCCACTTCATCGGGCTCGCCGACGCGGCCCAGCAGGTGAAACGGCGCGGCCACCGCATCGGTGCGGGCGCGGTTGCCGCCGCTGACCTCAGCCATTAGCCGGCACCAGGTCCAGCCCGGCGACACCGCGTTGACGCGGATGCGGTCCGGCGCCAGGTCCATCGCCATGCTCCGCGTCAGCTGCGCGATGGCGGCTTTCGACACCGGATAGAGCCAGCGCCCGGTCTGCGCCACGTTGGCCGAGATACTGGTGAAATTGACGATCGCGCCGCCGCCGCGCGCCCGCATGTGCGGATGCACCGCCTGCGCCAGCATCACGCCCGACACCACGTTGACGTCGAGCGCCGCCAGCCAGTCGGCCCGGCCCGAACGGAAGCCGTCATCGAGATAGGTGCAGGCCAGGTTGACCAGGCAGTCCACGCCGCCAAAGCGCTGCACCACCTGCGCCACCGCATCGCGGACCTGTTCGTCACGCGTGATGTCGGTGGCGATGAAGAGTGCGTTCGGCCCGAGCTGCGCGGCCACGCGCTCGCCGTTGGCGGCATCGATATCGAAGATCGCCACGCGCGCGCCGGCCTCGACAAAGGCCCGCGCCACGCCGGCCCCGATCAGCGTGGCGCCGCCGGTGACAATGGCCACCTTGCCCTGCAGTCCTTTCATGCTTGTCTCCTGTGCCGGCAATCGCCGGCGATGGTTGCGGGCGGGCCTCTGCGGGCCCGTTCCGGATCTATGCCGCGCGCTGCCTACTTGCCATCGCTCTGCTGCCAGCGCGCCATCAGCGTGTTCGACGGCAGCGTCTCGTCCAGCAGCTTGCGCGCGGTCTCCACGCCCGCCACCGGCAAACCCGCCGGGTCCAGCTTGCCGATCTGCACCAGCACGCTGGCCTGGTCCCAGTAGATATGCTCGTGGTACAGCTTGTCACCGCGGAACTTGACGATGGCGATCAGCGGGATCTCCACGCGCTTGCCGGTGGGCGGCACGCCGGGCAGCATCCAGTCGATCTCGCAGGTATGCGTGAAGCAGAACAGCATCTCGTCGACGATCTGCGTGGCCCCGACCGTGCGCGACAGCGGGATCAGCGTGGTGTCGGGCGGATTGCTGTGCACGAAATGGTGCTGGTAGAAGCGCCGCAGCTGCGCGTAGCCGACGCCGCCGGTCATGGTCGGGATATGGTTCACATAGGGCTGCGGCGCCATCGTCGCCATGGTGGCGTCGACATCGCGGGTGGCGAATTCATACTCGCAGTGCTTGTCCCACAGCGCGGAGAAATCGTAATGCGGCCCCATCTCGCCGCGCAGCGCAGCGATCGAGCGCTGGTGCGCCATCAGCGCCGAGGGCTTGTCGAAGTGCTCGCCGCCCGTGCGTGCAAAGGCATGGTCTACGCCGGCGTAGACGTAGACCTCGATGTTCTCGCGCCCGGCCAGGGCTTCGCAGATCGCAGCCTGGGCCTGCGGCGGGCAGAATCCGTCTTTCTCGGCGATATGCAGCACCAGGCGGCCGCGCACGTTGGCGGCCTCGCCCAGCGCGTGCTCGATGCCCACGCCGTAGTACGCCACCGCGCAGGCCACGTCGGGCAGCCGGCAGGCCGCCAGGTAGGCCAGCTTGCCGCCCAGGCAGAAGCCCAGCACGCCGGTCTGGCCGACGCATTCCGGCCGCGCCCGCAGTGCCTCAAGCGCGGCGCCCACATCCTGCACGCCCGTGGCTTCGTCGAACTGCTGGTACAGGCCCAGCGCCCGCTGGAAGTCCTCGCCGCGGTCGGTCAGCTCGATCCCGGGCGCGATGCGCCAGAACAGGTCGGGCACCAGCACCGTATAGCCCTCCTCGGCGTAGTATTCCGCCACCTGCCGCATGGTCGCGTTGACGCCGAAGATCTCCTGGCACAGCACGATGCCGGGGCCCTTGCCTGCCGCCGGGGTGGCGAGATAACCGCTGAAACTGCCTTCGGGGGTCTGGATCTGGATGGTCTGGCCCATGGCCTGCGCTCCTTGTCGTTCTCTTTCCAGTATCTGGTGGGACTGCCGTGCTGGCTTCCATGATGGTGGCTCCGCACCGCAGCAAACTAGCCGCTGGACGCAGCGGCTATCCGATTAGTGCAGGAAACTTCGGAATCGGTCAACGCCGCAGCGCTGACAGCGGGGCCATCCGCTATAGTGGATCGCGTGGGAAACCGTGCCCGGCCGTCATGCCGGGCCGGCCCCGGAACCAGCGGCGCGCACGGTCACCGGCAGCGCCGCGGCCCCGCCAGAGGAGCGAGACAATGCAGCTGCCCCCCGCCGCCGGACCGCTGGCGAGCGCCCTGCTCGGCGATCCCGCCCGGTGCGTGTTCGCCTCGACCGACCTGGCCGAGACGCGCGCCGCGGTCGGGCGCGTGTTCAAGCCGCACCGGCTCGAGATACGCGGCCCCCGGTTGCAGGCACGCATGCACCATGCGCCGCTTGGCGCGGTCTCGTTCAACCGCCTGGCCTACGGCGCCGACGTCACCATCGACCCCGGCCCGCTCGGCGACTTCCTGCTGGTGCAGATGCCGCTGCAAGGACAGGCCGAGATCCGCTGCGGCGACCAGCACATCGTCTCCACGCCCGACTGCGCTTCGGTGCTGACGCCCAGCGATGCGCTGGCCATGCGCTGGAGCGCCGACAACGACCAGCTGATCGTGCGCATCGAACGCAGTGCGCTGGAACGCGTCTGCGCCGCCCACCTGGGCCGGCGCCCCGAGCAGCCGCTGCGCTTCGCGCTCGGCATGGCCTGGCGCAGCGGCGCCTGGTACGAACTGATGCGCTATCTCGCCGCGATGCTGGAGACCGCGCCCGAGACCGCGCGCCATCCGCTGACCGCCTGCCAGCTGGAACAGCTGGTGATCGGCACGCTGCTGACCTGGCAGCCGCACAGCCTGTCGGACGCTTTGCGCGAGCACGGCAAACCGCTGGCACCACGCCATGTGAAGGTGGTAGAGGAGTACATTCACGCGAACGCCGCTGCGGAGCTGACGCCGGCCTTGCTGGCCGAGGTTGCCGGCGTCAGCGTACGCAGCCTGTTCGCCGGCTTCCGCGAGCATCGCGGCACCGGGCCGATGGCCTATCTGCGCACGGTGCGCCTCGAGCGCGTGCGGCACGACCTGCTGAACGACGCGTCGGTGTCGTCAGTGAGCGGGGCAGCGCTGCGCTGGGGCTTTGCCCATCTGGGGCGCTTCAGCGCGGAGTACCGGCGCGCGTTCGGGGAGTGCCCCGCGCAGACGTTGCGGCGGCGCGGGGCGGGCTAGGCTGGTGATCGCTCAGTTCGTCGCGCAACTGTAGCTGGCAGCAAGACTGGCATCTCCCGACCCCGAGTACTTCGGGAATTTCGGGTACACGCACAGCGGCATGGTGCGCACCACGGTCTGCCGCGCGTCCATCTTCGAACTCTGCAGCTGTTCAGGGGCCACCGATTTCTCGACCCAGTCGATCATGCCCCCGAGATAGTCGACCTGATCCGGGCCGACACCGCCTTGCACATGCCCGACACCCGGCTCGAGGTAGAAGCGTGCATTGGCCGCACCGGCGCCAGCAAGCTGGGTCATCGCCATGAAATTGCGAACGTGGTCCCTGCCGCTGAGCGGCGAGTCGGCGCCGCCGTGCCACGAAATCAGCTACTTGCCCGATGACACGAATTGCGCGATGGCACGCATATGGTGATCCGCCCCAGCCTGCTGCAAGCCGGCGGCGATCGGCGGCAAGTCCCGCGTCACGTCGAACGTTGCCTGCAAGCTGCCCGGCTGCGTGGCGGGCAACATCTACGCCGCGTTGCCCGTGGCGATGGCGGCGAAGCCGCCGCCGAGGCCCACGTAGTATGGCAAGAATTCGCCAAAATCGGCCCAGTAGTAGCCCGCGTAGACCAGCGCGCCCGCCGCGTCGCTCAGCGGCCCGACCTGTTCCTGAACGGTGCGCAGCTGCCCGGGGGTCAGGCAGGTGGCCGCGTCAGCCCCGGGGGCACCGCACGCCAGCGCGGCCGGACTGAAGGTACAGGCGTTGGGGTTGGCGATGATGCCGTCCCTGATCCCGCCCAGCCCGTCACATGCTGCGATCGCGGCAGCGTTCAGCGCTGTCCACTGGGCCGCGGCCGGCATGTCGGTCGGAACCGGCACGCCGGGCCAGGTTGAGCCACGCTGCTGTCTGCGTGGCCATGTTCATGGTTTCCGCGCCGGCGATGATCCCGTCATACTGGTCCGGCCAGCGCTGCGCCGCGATATAGGCATTGCGCCCGCCATTGGACGCGCCGTTGAAGTAGGTATAGCTGGGTGCGCGCCCGTAGAACGCCTTGACTGCTGCCTTGGCGAAAGCGATCGTGGTGCCGACCGCGGCATAGGCATAGTCGGACTTCTCGGTTTGGCTCGTCAGGAATTCGGAGGGGTCGCCAGTACGGTTGCCGCCATTCGACGCGGCGTACGCAACGGCCCGCTGGAGCGGCTGGTACAGGGGGAAGCCGGCGCTGAAGCTCTCCACGGTTTTCACCTGCCCATCGAAACCTCCGCCACCCTGGTGCATCAGCCTGCCCGTCCAGTTGTCCGGCAGATCCACTTCGATGTCGAGCAACGTGCCGCTGGTTGCCGAAACCTTGCAGTAGCCCGGCAGCCCGCCCGCCGCCTCGATGCGCTTTACCGCCGTTATGCTGGCCCCGCCGATGGCCCTGCCTTACAGCGTAGCGCACGCCGCCGTGTAGTCGACCGCGGCCACGGTTGAAGCTTCAGGCTGCCCATCGCCGCCGCCGCACTCACTGAGCGTGAGTCCGATGCCCAACGCCAGGGCAATGCCGATGGCATTGCCCGAGCGCGGACGCACGGGTCCGGTGAGTCCTTTCAAACATGATTGTCTCCTCTGGGGGGCGCCACGCTTAGGGTTGCGGCTTTGCCGTCACGACTGAAATAAGGTAAAGCCGCTGCGGGGGACGCGCCGGAGCGCCATTTCGCGCTCCCCTTTTTCAAGATTTCGAACGCATGAAGAGGACCAGCACCGGGACGTTGAGCGGTGCGGGGATTGCTGCTTCTCGGGCAGGGCGCCGGGCACCATGACGGACACGCCGATCAGCGTGGCAGCGTTGGCGTCGCGGCTTTGATTTGCATCACTTGCGCCAGTTGCAATCGACGTTAGTGATACAACATGATTCAATCAATCAGTGCTTATGTATCACTTTGCGGCGCGAGATGGCGGCGGCAACCGGATCGATTCGTCGCCCTCGCTCGCACGGTACGGGAGCAATCGGGCGAGCAAGGCAGCTGTATGCAAGCCTTGAAAACAAAAACGGCGAACCATACGGTTCGCCGTTTTGCTGCAGCAGGCCGCGGGCGCGGCCCGAAGCATGATTACACCTTGATCTCGACGTCCACGCCTGCCGGCAGGTCGAGCTTCATCAGCGCGTCAACCGTCTTGTCGGTCGGGTCGACGATGTCCATCAGGCGCTGGTGCGTGCGGATCTCGAACTGATCGCGGCTGGTCTTGTTGACGTGCGGCGAACGCAGGATGTCGAAGCGCTGGATGCGGGTCGGCAGGGGCACCGGGCCCTTGACGATCGCGCCGGTACGCTTGGCGGTATCCACGATTTCCGCAGCCGACTGGTCGATCAGGCGGTAGTCGAAAGCCTTCAGGCGGATACGGATCTTCTGGTTCTGCATGATATTTCCTTAAAAGAGCGATTGGGCAACGTGCCCGTTGAATGGGGACATGCCCGACAGGCATGTCCCAGGAAGTGCTTAGTCGAGGATCTTTGCCACGACGCCGGCGCCGACGGTACGGCCGCCTTCACGGATAGCGAAGCGCAGGCCTTCTTCCATGGCGATCGGGGCGATCAGCTTGACGGTGATCGACACGTTGTCACCCGGCATGACCATTTCCTTGTCCTTCGGCAGCTCGATCGAGCCGGTCACGTCGGTGGTACGGAAGTAGAACTGCGGGCGGTAGTTGTTGAAGAACGGGGTGTGACGGCCGCCTTCGTCCTTCGACAGGATGTACACCTCGCCGGTGAAGTGGGTGTGCGGCTTGATCGAACCCGGCTTGCACAGCACCTGGCCGCGCTCGACGTCTTCACGCTTGGTGCCGCGCAGCAGCAGGCCAACGTTGTCGCCGGCTTGACCCTGGTCCAGCAGCTTGCGGAACATTTCCACGCCGGTGCAGGTGGTCTTCACCGTCGGCTTGATACCGACGATTTCGATTTCCTCACCGACCTTCACCACGCCGCGCTCGATACGGCCGGTCACCACGGTGCCGCGACCCGAGATCGAGAACACGTCTTCCACCGGCATCAGGAAGGTACCGTCAACGGCACGCTCCGGCGTCGGGATGTAGGTGTCCAGTGCGTCGGCCAGGTTCATGATGGCCACTTCGCCCAGCTCGCCCTTGTCGCCTTCCAGCGCCAGCTTGGCCGAACCCTTGATGATCGGGGTGTCGTCGCCGGGGAACTCGTACTTGCTCAGCAGCTCGCGAACTTCCATCTCGACCAGCTCGAGCAGTTCAGCGTCGTCCACCATGTCGCACTTGTTCAGGAACACGATGATGTAAGGCACGCCAACCTGACGGGCCAGCAGGATGTGCTCGCGCGTTTGCGGCATCGGGCCGTCAGCGGCCGAGCAAACCAGGATTGCGCCGTCCATCTGGGCGGCACCCGTGATCATGTTCTTCACATAGTCAGCGTGGCCCGGGCAGTCAACGTGCGCGTAGTGGCGGTTGGCCGTTTCGTACTCGACGTGGGCGGTATTGATGGTAATACCGCGTGCCTTTTCTTCCGGCGCTGCGTCGATTTCGTCGTACTTCTTGGCGGCACCGCCGAACTTGGCTGCCAGCACCGTGGCGATCGCCGCGGTCAGCGTGGTCTTGCCGTGGTCAACGTGACCAATCGTACCAACGTTCACGTGCGGCTTGGTCCGCTCGAACTTTTCCTTTGCCATTTTTCAGCTCCTAATGGAATTCAGTCTTGTCGATTCATCACGCCGCCGCGCCCCACGCGGGGTGCGGCGGCAAACAGCTTATTACTTGCCCTTGGCCGTCATCACGGCTTCGGCGATGTTCTTCGGTGCTTCAGCGTAGTGCTTGAATTCCATGGTGTACGTGGCGCGGCCTTGCGTGGCCGAGCGCAGCGACGTGGAATAACCGAACATTTCCGACAGCGGGACTTCGGCCTTGATGATCTTGCCGCCGCCCACCATGTCGTCCATGCCCTGCACGATGCCGCGGCGGGACGACAGGTCGCCCATCACGGTACCCGTGTAGTCTTCCGGCGTTTCCACTTCCACGGCCATCATCGGCTCAAGCAGAACCGGGCTGGCCTTGCGCATGGCTTCCTTGAAAGCCATCGAGCCGGCCATGCGGAACGCGTTTTCGTTCGAGTCCACGTCGTGGTACGAACCGAACGTCAGCGTGACCTTCACGTCTACCACCGGGAAGCCAGCCAGGATGCCGTTCGGCAGCGTGTCGACGATACCCTTTTCGACCGCCGGGATGTATTCGCGAGGAATCACACCGCCCTTGATGGCGTCGATGAACTCGAAGCCCTTGCCCGGCTCTTGCGGTTCCAGCGTGATCACAGCGTGACCGTACTGGCCGCGGCCGCCCGACTGCTTGACGAACTTGCCCTCGACGCCTTCGGCCGTCTTGCGAATGGTTTCGCGGTAGGCCACCTGCGGCGCGCCGATGTTGGCTTCCACGCCGAATTCGCGCTTCATGCGGTCGACCAGAATTTCGAGGTGGAGCTCGCCCATGCCCGAAATGATGGTCTGACCCGATTCTTCATCGGTACGCACGCGGAACGACGGATCTTCAGCGGCCAGGCGGTTCAGGGCGATGCCCATCTTTTCCTGGTCAGCCTTGGTCTTCGGCTCGACAGCCTGCGAGATCACCGGCTCCGGGAACACCATGCGCTCGAGCACGATCGGTGCAGCCGGATCGCACAGCGTGTCGCCCGTGGTGGCGTCCTTCAGACCCACTGCAGCGGCGATGTCGCCGGCCAGCACTTCCTTGATTTCTTCGCGCTGGTTGGCATGCATCTGCAGAATACGGCCCAGGCGTTCCTTCTTGCTCTTGACCGGGTTGTACACGGTGTCGCCCGAATTGATCTTGCCCGAGTAGACGCGGAAGAAGATCAGCTGACCAACGAACGGGTCGGTCATGATCTTGAACGCCAGTGCCGAGAACTTTTCGTTGTCGTCAGCCTTGCGCTCGAGCTTCTTCTCGCTGTCGTCCTCGTCCGTGCCCGTAACCGGCGGAATGTCGACCGGCGACGGCAGGAAGTCGATCACGGCGTCGAGCATACGCTGCACGCCCTTGTTCTTGAACGCGGTGCCGCACAGCATCGGCTGTATTTCGCAGGCGATGGTACGGTCACGCAACGCCTTGACGATCTCGGCGCGGGTCAGCTCTTCGCCGCCCAGGTACTTTTCCATCAGCTCTTCGCTGGCTTCGGCGGCGGACTCGACCATCTTCTCGCGCCATTCTTCAGCGGTGGCTTGCAGCTCAGCCGGGATGTCCTGGTATTCGAACTTCACGCCCTGGCTGGCTTCGTCCCAAATGATCGCCTTCATTTCCAGCAGATCGACGACGCCCTGGAAGCCGTCTTCAGCGCCGATCGGCACCACGACGGGCACCGGGTTGGCCTTCAGGCGGGTCTTCAGCTGGTCGTAGACCTTGAAGAAGTTCGCGCCGGTACGGTCCATCTTGTTGACGAATGCCAGACGCGGCACGCGGTACTTGTTGGCCTGACGCCAGACGGTTTCCGACTGCGGCTGCACGCCACCCACTGCGCAGTACACCATGCACGCGCCGTCCAGCACGCGCATGGAACGCTCCACCTCGATGGTGAAGTCCACGTGGCCCGGGGTGTCGATGATGTTGAAGCGATGCTCGGGGTAGTTGCCGGCCATGCCCTTCCAGAAGGCGGTGGTCGCAGCAGACGTGATGGTGATGCCGCGCTCCTGCTCCTGCTCCATCCAGTCCATGGTGGCCGCGCCATCATGCACTTCACCGATCTTGTGGTTCACACCGGTGTAGAACAGGATCCGCTCGGTCGTGGTGGTTTTACCCGCGTCAATGTGAGCCGAAATACCGATGTTACGGTAGCGCTCAATAGGAGTCTTACGAGCCACTTTAATCCTCTATTCGTCCGTGAGGCGCCGGCATCTCATGGCCCGCGCCCCTAACACAAACGGGCGAGATGTGTAAAAACACAGCCCGCCCGGCAACCAACAAACGCTATCGCGCGCTTAGAAGCGGAAATGCGAGAACGCCTTGTTGGCTTCGGCCATGCGGTGCACTTCGTCGCGCTTCTTCATTGCGCCGCCACGGCCTTCCGATGCTTCCAGCAGCTCACCTGCCAGGCGCAGCGCCATCGACTTCTCGCTGCGTTTCTTCGCGGCCTCGCGCAGCCAACGCATCGCCAATGCCAGACGACGCGACGGACGGACTTCGACCGGAACCTGATAGTTGGCGCCGCCCACGCGACGGCTCTTCACTTCCACCACCGGCTTCACGTTGTTGATGGCAACGGAGAACACTTCGATGGGGGCCTTGCCTGCCTTCTTTTCGATCTGGTCGAACGCGCCATAGACGATACGTTCGGCAACCGACTTCTTGCCGTCCAGCATCAGCACGTTCATAAACTTGGCAACTTCAACGTTGCCGAACTTCGGATCAGGCAGAACATCCCGCTTGGGGACTTCACGACGACGTGGCATCTTCTTTCCTTTAGATTCAGTTGAGAGCGCGGTCAGTTTTTCCCGCTCTCCGGCCACCAACTAGCTTGCATGCGATAGACAGCAAATTCGCCGGGTGACCACTTACTCGACGGCACGGTTGCCAAAAAGGCGCTCCGTTGTACCGCCGCCTGGTGACAGCACCATGACTCGCGCCACAGGCTATCGTTTGTTGCTTCGGGTCTTTCCGACCCAGGCTGCTTAAGCTTAGGCTGCCTTCGGACGCTTCGCGCCGTACTTCGAACGAGCCTGCTTGCGGTCCTTCACGCCTTGCAAGTCGAGCGAGCCACGGACGATGTGGTAACGCACACCCGGCAAATCCTTCACACGGCCGCCGCGGATCAGCACGACCGAGTGTTCCTGCAGGTTGTGGCCTTCACCGCCGATGTACGAAATGACTTCGAAACCGTTGGTCAGGCGCACCTTGGCAACCTTACGCAGTGCCGAGTTCGGCTTCTTCGGCGTCGTGGTGTACACGCGGGTGCACACGCCACGGCGCTGGGGGCAGTTCTCAAGCGCCGGGCTCTTGCTCTTGACGACTTCAGAGACGCGCGGCTTGCGAACCAGTTGGTTGATAGTTGGCATTGTTCAATCCAGCTTGGTTTGACGAAAAACGCCACTCGCACCGGCATGCGCCAGGATGGAGAGGCAACTACGGGTTTTGGGCGGGAGAGGTGAGCGGACGCGCTCTGGAGACGGGACTGTGCGGTAACAGCATGCCAAAGAGCGCGAGCCGGCACCCGGATCCCGCGTCTGCCGCCACCGGTCCATGGAAACCCAGTCCGGAAGGCTTGCCGGCAGCGGCCTAAAGGCCACTTGTCCGACGGGCGAGCGAAATCCAAAGCCAAAAACTCGAATCTGGCATCCTAGCAGGGGAATCGTATACCGTCAAGCCGTATACCCTTTCCGGGACGCGCTGACGCTGCCCTCCCGCTCAGACCCCGCGGAGCGCTTCCAGGATGGACTGCCCGTAGCGCTCAAGCTTGGAGGCACCAATCCCGGGAATGCCCTGCATCGCCGACAGGGATCCCGGCGCGGTCCGGGCCAGCTCCGCCAGCGTTGCATCGTGGAAGATGACATAGGCCGGCACCCCGTGCTCACGCGCGGCCTCGGTGCGCCAGCGGCGCAGCGCCTCCCAGTTGGCCAGCATGTCGGCATCCATGTCCGCGGTGTGGTCGGTGCGGGTGCCGCGTGCGGCACGCTCGCCGGACTTGCCCGGCTTGGTGGCCTGGCGACGCAAGATGATCTGGCGCTCGCCCTTGAGCACCGCGCGCGCGTCCTCGCCCAGCAGCAGCGCGCCATGGCCGCCATGGTCGATGGTCAGCAGCCCCTGGGCGATCAGCTGGCGGAACACCGTATGCCATTCATGCACCGAGCGGTCCTTGCCGATGCCGAAGGTGGACACCTTGTCGTGCCCCCACTGGCGGATCTTCTCCGAGCTGTTGCCGCGCAGCACGTCAATCAGGTGGGTGGCGCCGAAGTGAACCCGGCTCGCCTGCGCAGTGCGGTACACGCACGACAGCGCCATCTGCGCCTCACGCGTGCCGTCCCAGGTCGCCGGCGGCTCCAGACAGGTATCGCAGTTACCGCAGGGTTCGCTGGCCTCGTTGAAATACGCCAGGATGCGCACGCGCCGGCAGCCCGCGGTCTCGCACAGGCCCAGCAGCGCATCGAGCTTGGACGACGACACGCGCTTGAAGGCCTCGTCCGCCTCGGACTCGTCGATCATGCGCTTCTGCTGCACCACGTCGCCCAGGCCGTAGGCCATCCAGGCATTGGCCGGCAGGCCGTCGCGGCCGGCGCGCCCGGTTTCCTGGTAGTAGCCTTCCATGCTCTTGGGCAGGTCCAGGTGGGCGACAAAGCGCACGTCGGGCTTGTCGATGCCCATGCCGAAGGCGATCGTCGCCACCATCACCAGCCCTTCTTCCTCGCGGAAGCGCGCCTGGTGGTGCTGGCGCACCTGGGCATCCATGCCGGCGTGGTAGCCCAGCGCATTGATGCCCTGCCCGCTCAGCCACTGTGCCGTGTCTTCCACCTTCTTGCGCGACAGGCAATAGACGATGCCGCTGTCATGGGTGCCGTCGGCCGCGGTGTGCTCGGCCTTGATGAAGGCCAGCAGCTGCTGGCGCGCATTGTCCTTCTCGACGATGCGGTAGCGGATATTGGGCCGGTCGAAGCTGGAGATGAAGACGCGGGCGTTGTCCAGCGCCAGGCGCTCGATGATCTCATTGCGCGTGAGTGCGTCGGCCGTTGCCGTCAGCGCGATGCGCGGCACGTACGGGAAGCGCTCATGCAGCACCGACAACTGGATGTACTCGGGGCGGAAGTCGTGGCCCCACTGCGACACGCAGTGCGCTTCGTCGATGGCAAAGAGCCCGACCCGAATGCGCTCGAGCAAGTCCTGGAAGCGCGGCGTCATCAGCCGTTCCGGCGCCACGTAGAGGATCTCGATGCGCCCGGCCAGCAGGTCGCGCTCGACCGCCGAGGCCTCGGCCCCGGTCAGCGTCGAATTGAGCACCGCGGCGCGCACGCCGGCTTCGGTCAGTGCCGCGACCTGGTCCTGCATCAGCGCGATCAACGGCGACACCACGATGCCGACGCCGTCGCCGGCACGCTGGCGCAGCAGCGCCGGGATCTGGTAGCACAGCGACTTGCCGCCGCCGGTTGGCATCAGCACCAGGCAGTCGCCGCCCGTCGCAACGTGGTCGATGATCTCGGCCTGGCGCCCACGGAAGGCGTGGTAGCCGAACACATCTTTGAGGATCGCCAGCGCGTGCGACATAGACAACGGAATTGCTGAAGCCGGAAAAGCCGTAACCATACCACTAAGGGACCCGGCTTCAGCGACCGCAGGGCAAACTCTGCGACGTTTCTCACGAAAGCAAACGCCGCGTGCAGACAAAAAAAGCCCGGCTGGATCAGCCGGGCTTTCGGGCCGCCTTGCGGCGGCAAACAGCTTACTGCGATCAGACGTTGTCGCCTTCGCCTTCGGTCGTCGCCTGCACCACCGGCGCCGGCTCGATGAAGAGCGACTGCTCTTCTTCGGCGATCGCCTGGGCGCGTTCGCGCTCGGAGGCCTCGCGCGCCTTGCGGGCGCGGTGGTAGGCCAGGCCGGTACCGGCCGGGATCAGACGGCCGACGATCACGTTTTCCTTCAGACCACGCAGGTCGTCGGTCTTGCCCATGATCGCGGCTTCGGTCAGCACGCGCGTGGTTTCCTGGAACGATGCCGCCGAGATGAAGCTGTCGGTCGACAGCGACGCCTTGGTAATACCCAGCAGCAGGTTCTCGTACGTGGCCGGACGCTTGCCTTCGGCGATCACGCGGTCGTTCTCGTCGAGCAGTTCCGAACGCTCCACCTGTTCACCCGGGATGAACTTGGTGTCGCCGACATCGGCGATCTGCACGCGGCGCAGCATCTGACGAACAATCACTTCGATGTGCTTGTCGTTGATCTTCACGCCCTGCAGACGGTACACGTCCTGGACTTCGTCCACGATGTAGTGCGCCAGCTCTTCGATGCCCTTCAGGCGCAGGATGTCGTGCGGGTCCGCCGGACCTTCCACGATCATTTCGCCCTTGTTCACCACCTGGCCGTCGTGCACCAGCACCTGCTTTTCCTTCGCGATCAGGAACTCGTGGGCATTGCCGTCCAGGTCGGTAATGACCAGACGCTGCTTGCCCTTGGTGTCCTTGCCGAACGAGGTCGTGCCGGTGACTTCCGCCAGCACGGCGGCGTCCTTCGGCGAACGCGCTTCGAACAGCTCGGCCACACGCGGCAGACCACCGGTAATGTCGCGGGTCTTCTGCGATTCGGTCGGGATACGCGCGAGCACTTCACCCACGTGCACCTGCTGGCCATCCTTCACGGTAATCAGCGCGCCGACCTGGAAGCCGATGGTCACGGAATGGTCCGTGCCCGGGATCTTCACTTCCTGGCCGCTGGCGTCGAGCAGCTTCACCTGCGGGCGGATGCCCTTGGTTGCAGCCGTGCGGCGCTTGGCGTCGATCACCACCAGGGTCGACAGGCCGGTGACTTCGTCCATCTGCTTGGCGACGGTCACGCCTTCTTCGACGTTCTCGAACTTGGTCGTGCCGGTGTATTCCGAAACGATCGGGCGAGTCAGCGCGTCCCACGTGGCCAGCTGCGTGCCAGCCTTGATGGCCTGGCCGTCCTGCACCAGCAGCGTGGCGCCGTACGGGATCTTGTGGCGTTCGCGCTCGCGGCCGTGGTCGTCGGTGATCAGCGCCTCGCCCGAACGCGAGATGACGATCAGTTCGCCCTTCGCATTGGTGACGTAACGCATGGTCGCCGTGAAACGCACGGTACCGGTTGCCTTGGCTTCCACGCTCGACGCCACTGCCGCACGCGATGCCGCACCACCGATGTGGAACGTACGCATGGTCAGCTGCGTGCCCGGCTCACCGATCGACTGGGCGGCAATCACGCCAACCGCTTCGCCGGAGTTCACCAGCACGCCGCGGCCCAGGTCGCGGCCGTAGCACTTGCCGCACAGGCCGTAGCGCGTGTCGCACGACAGCGGGGTGCGGACCTTGACTTCGTCCACGCCGATGTTGTCGATCAGCTCAACCAGGTCTTCATCCAGCAGCGTGCCGGCTTCGATCGCGGTTTCCTGGGTTTCAGGGTTCACCACGTCGGCCACGGTCACACGGCCGAGGATACGGTCGCGCAGGGCTTCGATCACTTCACCGCCTTCGACCAGGGCCTTCATGGCCACGCCGTTGGAGGTGCCGCAATCGTCTTCCACCACAACCAGATCCTGCGTCA
Organism: Cupriavidus sp. FW305-F7; assembly: GCF_058782875.1. Lineage (NCBI taxonomy): Bacteria > Pseudomonadati > Pseudomonadota > Betaproteobacteria > Burkholderiales > Burkholderiaceae > Cupriavidus > Cupriavidus sp. FW305-F7. The sequence continues at coordinate 188,582 of NZ_JBYSYC010000009.1, forward strand.
CGTCGACCAGACGACGGGTCAGGTAACCCGAGTTCGCGGTCTTCAGTGCCGTATCGGCCAGGCCCTTACGTGCGCCGTGGGTCGAGATGAAGTACTGCAGAACGTTCAGGCCTTCACGGAAGTTCGCCGTGATCGGCGTTTCAATGATCGAGCCGTCCGGCTTTGCCATCAGGCCACGCATACCGGCCAGCTGGCGGATCTGCGCGGCGGAACCCCGTGCGCCCGAGTCGGCCATCATGTAGATGGAGTTGAACGACTCTTGCTTCACGGTCTTGCCTTCGCGGTCGACCACGTCTTCGTGCTGGAGCTGCTCCATCATCGCCTTGCCCACCTGGTCGCCGGCGGCGCCCCAGATGTCCACGACGTTGTTGTAGCGTTCCTGGTCGGTCACCAGACCCGACATGTACTGCTTGTCGTATTCCTTCACCTTGGCCGAGGCCTCGGCGATGATCTTTTCCTTCTGCGGCGGCACCAGCATGTCGTCGATGGCGATCGAGATACCGGCGCGGGTTGCCAGGCGGAAGCCCGACTGCAGCAGCTTGTCGGCGAAGATCACGGTCTCGCGCAGACCGCACTTGCGGAACGCGGTGTTGATCAGGCGCGAGATTTCCTTCTTCTTGAGCGGCTTGTTCAGCACCGAGAACGGCAGGCCCTTGGGCAGGATCTCGGACAGGATCGCGCGGCCGACCGTGGTGGCCTGCAGCGTGATCTTGGGTGCGAAACGGGCGTCGCCCTCGGCGTCCTTGTCGACCAGCTCATACTCGGTGATACGCACGTTCACGCGCGAAGCCAGTTCGACTTCCTTGTTCTCGTAGGCGCGGATCACTTCGCTGATGTCGGCAAAGGTCATGCCCTCGCCGCGGCCGTTGATCTTGTCGCGGGTCGTGTAGTACAGACCCAGCACCACGTCTTGCGACGGCACGATCGACGGGTCGCCGTTGGCCGGGAACAGCACGTTGTTGGAAGCCAGCATCAGCGTGCGAGCTTCCATCTGCGCTTCCAGCGACAGCGGGACGTGAACAGCCATCTGGTCACCGTCGAAGTCGGCGTTGAACGCCGCGCAGACCAGCGGGTGCAGCTGGATGGCCTTGCCTTCGATCAGCACCGGCTCGAACGCCTGGATACCCAGGCGGTGCAGCGTCGGCGCACGGTTCAGCATCACCGGGTGCTCGCGGATCACCTCTTCGAGGATGTCCCACACCACCGGGGTCTGGCTTTCCACTTCCTTCTTCGCCGCCTTGATGGTGGTGGCGATGCCCATCGTTTCCAGCTTGTGGAAGATGAAGGGCTTGAACAGCTCGAGCGCCATCAGCTTGGGCAGGCCGCACTGGTGCAGCTTGAGGGTCGGGCCCACCACGATGACCGAACGGCCCGAGTAGTCGACGCGCTTGCCCAGCAGGTTCTGACGGAAACGGCCGCCCTTGCCCTTGATCATTTCAGCCAGGGACTTCAGCGGACGCTTGTTGGCGCCAGTCATCGCCTTGCCGCGACGGCCGTTGTCCAGCAGCGAGTCAACCGCTTCCTGCAGCATGCGCTTTTCGTTGCGCACGATGATTTCAGGCGCCTTCAGCTCCAGCAGGCGCTTGAGGCGGTTGTTACGGTTGATGACGCGGCGATACAGGTCGTTCAGGTCCGAGGTCGCGAAGCGGCCGCCGTCCAGCGGCACCAGCGGGCGCAGCTCGGGCGGCAGCACCGGCAGCACTTCGAGGATCATCCACTCGGGCTTGATGCCCGAACGCTGGAAGGCCTCGAGCACCTTCAGGCGCTTGGCGAACTTCTTGATCTTGGCTTCGGAGCCGGTGGCCTGCAGCTCGGCGCGGATCTGTTCGATCTGCTTCTCGATGTCGATGCCGCGCAGCAGCTCACGGATGCCCTCGGCACCCATCATGGCGACGAACTCGCCCTCGCCGTACTCGTCGCACTTCGCCAGGTAGTCGTCTTCGGACATGATCTGGCTCTTCTTGAGCGGGGTCATGCCGGGTTCGATCACCACGAATGCTTCAAAGTACAGCACGCGCTCGATGTCGCGCAGCGTCATGTCCAGGACCATGCCCAGGCGCGACGGCAGCGACTTCAGGAACCAGATGTGCGCGGTCGGCGCGGCCAGTTCGATGTGGCCCATGCGCTCGCGGCGCACCTTGGCCAGCGTCACTTCAACGCCGCACTTCTCGCAGATCACGCCACGGTGCTTCAGGCGCTTGTACTTGCCGCACAGGCACTCGTAGTCCTTGATCGGGCCAAAGATCTTGGCGCAGAACAGGCCGTCGCGTTCCGGCTTGAAGGTACGGTAGTTGATCGTTTCCGGCTTCTTGACTTCGCCGTACGACCACGAACGGATCTTCTCGGGCGAGGCCAAGCCGATCTTGATCGCGTCGAACTGCTCTTCCTGCTGTACCTGCTTAAAGAGATCGAGCAATGCTTTCATTGCAACTCCTTGTTTCGCCACCGCCCCGGATTTGGTCCGGGTCGATGGCATTCATCCTGTGGGAAATCCTTCGCCTGTAGTGTCGACGGGGAACCGGCCGCAACCGGCTCCCCTCACCTGCCCGATCAGTAGCGATCGAGGTCGATGTCGATACCCAGCGAGCGGATTTCCTTCACCAGCACGTTGAACGATTCCGGCATGCCGGCATCGATCGAGTGCTCGCCCTTGACGATGTTCTCGTACACCTTGGTACGGCCGTTCACGTCATCGGACTTGACCGTCAGCATTTCCTGCAGCACGTACGACGCGCCGTAGGCTTCCAGTGCCCAAACTTCCATCTCACCGAAACGCTGGCCACCGAACTGGGCTTTACCACCCAGCGGCTGCTGCGTCACCAGCGAGTACGGGCCGGTGGAACGCGCGTGCATCTTGTCATCGACCAGGTGGTGCAGCTTCAGCATGTGCATCACACCCAGCGTGACCGGACGCTCGAACGCCTCGCCGGTGCGGCCGTCGAACAGCGTGACCTGCTGCTTGGAAGCCGTCAGGCCCTTCTCCTTCGCGATCTCTTCCGGATAGGCGAGGTCCAGCATGCGGCGGATTTCGTCCTCATGCGCACCATCGAACACCGGCGTCGCGAACGGCACGCCCTTCTTCAGGTTCTCGGCCAGTTCCAGGACTTCCGAATCCGACAGGCTGTCGAGGTCTTCGACCTTGCCGCTCTCGTTGTAGATCTGCGTGAGCAGCTTGCGCACTTCGGCTGCCTTGGCTTGCGCCTTCAGCATGTTGCCGATGCGCTCGCCCAGACCGCGCGCGGCCCAGCCCAGGTGGGTCTCGAGAATCTGACCCACGTTCATCCGCGAAGGCACGCCCAGCGGATTCAGCACGATGTCGGCAGGCGTGCCGTCGGCCATGTAGGGCATGTCTTCGATCGGAGTGATCTTGGACACGACACCCTTGTTGCCGTGACGGCCTGCCATCTTGTCGCCAGGCTGCAGGCGGCGCTTGACGGCCAGGTACACCTTGACCATCTTGATCACGCCCGGCGGCAGTTCGTCGCCCTGCGTGAGCTTCTTGCGCTTCTCTTCGAAGGCCAGGTCGAACTCGTGGCGCTTCTGCTCGATGGCTTCCTTGACGGCTTCCAGCTGGGCAGCCAGTTCCTCGTCGGCCGGACGGATGTCGAACCAGTGGTACCTGTCGATGTCCGCCAGGTATTCCTTGGTGATCTTGGCACCCTTGGCCAGCTTCTTCGGACCGCCGTTGACGGTCTTGTCGATGAGCAGGCGCTCCAGACGCTGGAACGCGTCGCCTTCCACGATACGCAGCTGGTCGTTCAGGTCCAGGCGGTAGCGCTTCAGTTCGTCGTCGATGATCGACTGGGCACGCTTGTCGCGCGTCACGCCTTCGCGGGTGAAGACCTGGACGTCGATCACGATGCCGCTCATGCCCGACGGCACGCGCAGCGAGGTGTCCTTCACGTCCGAAGCCTTCTCGCCGAAGATCGCGCGCAGCAGCTTCTCTTCCGGGGTCAGCTGGGTCTCGCCCTTCGGCGTGACCTTGCCCACCAGCACGTCACCGGCTTCGACTTCAGCGCCGATGTAGGTGATGCCCGACTCGTCCAGGCGAGCCAGCTGGGCCTCGGCCAGGTTCGAGATATCGCGCGTGATTTCTTCCGGTCCCAGCTTGGTGTCGCGGGCAACGACCGACAGTTCCTCGATGTGGATCGAGGTATAGCGGTCTTCGGCCACCACACGCTCCGAGATCAGGATCGAATCCTCGAAGTTGTAGCCGTTCCACGGCATGAACGCCACCAGCATGTTCTGGCCCAGGGCCAGTTCACCCAGGTCGGTCGAGGCGCCGTCGGCGATCACATCGTTGCGGGCAACGATATCGCCAACCTTGACCATCGGACGCTGGTTGATGTTGGTGTTCTGGTTCGAGCGCGTGTACTTGATCAGGTTGTAGATGTCCACGCCGACTTCACCGGCAACGGCTTCGTCGTCGTTCACGCGGATCACGATACGCATCGCGTCGACGTAGTCGACCACGCCGCCACGCATCGCCTGCACGGCCGTACCCGAGTCGACCGCAACGGTACGCTCGATGCCGGTGCCGACCAGCGGCTTGTCCGGACGCAGGCAAGGCACGGCCTGGCGCTGCATGTTGGCGCCCATCAGTGCACGGTTCGCGTCATCGTGTTCCAGGAACGGCACCAGCGAGGCAGCGGCCGACACGATCTGCGACGGTGCCACGTCGATGTACTGCACGCGGTCCGGCGTGACCATGCGGGTTTCACGCTCGGAGCCTTCACGCGCCGACACCAGTTCGTCGGTCAGGTTGCCCTCGGCGTCAACGGTCGCGTTAGCCTGCGCCACCACGTACTTGCCTTCCTCGATCGCGGACAGGTAGTCGACCTGGTCGGTCAGCTTGCTGTCGACCACCTTGCGGTACGGCGTTTCCAGGAAGCCGTATTCGTTCAGGCGGGCATACAGTGCCAGCGAGTTGATCAGACCAATGTTCGGACCTTCCGGCGTTTCGATCGGGCACACGCGGCCATAGTGGGTCGGGTGCACGTCACGGACTTCAAAGCCGGCGCGCTCGCGCGTCAGACCGCCCGGGCCCAGTGCGGAGACACGGCGCTTGTGCGTGATCTCGGACAGCGGGTTGGTCTGGTCCATGAACTGCGACAGCTGCGACGAACCGAAGAACTCGCGGATCGCCGACGAGATCGGCTTCGAGTTGATCAGGTCGTGCGGCATCAGGTTCTCGGTCTCGGCCTGGCCCAGACGTTCCTTGACGGCACGCTCCACGCGCGACAGGCCGGCGCGGAACTGGTTTTCGGCCAGTTCGCCGACGCAACGCACGCGACGGTTGCCCAGGTGGTCGATGTCATCGACCTCGCCCTTGCCGTTGCGCAGGTTGACCAGGATCTTGATAGTCTCGAGGATGTCCTCGTCCTGCAACACCATGGCGCCTTCGCCGGTGGGGCGGCCCAGGCGGCTGTTGACCTTCATGCGGCCAACGCGCGACAGGTCGTACGACTCTTCGCTGTAGAACAGGCGCTGGAACAGCGCTTCCACGGCTTCCTCGGTCGGCGGCTCGCCCGGGCGCATCATGCGGTAGATCGCGATACGCGCAGCGGTCTGGTCGGCGGTCTCGTCCACGCGCAGGGTCTGCGACATGTACGGGCCCTGGTCCAGGTCATTGGTGTACAGGGTCTGGATCTGCTTGACGCCGGCTTCGCGCAGGTTTTCCAGCAGCGTTTCGGTGAGTTCGTCGTTGGCGTTGGCAATCACCTCGCCGGTATCCGGGTCGATGATGTTCTTGGCCAGCACGCGGCCCAGCAGGTAGTCTTCCGGCACGCTGATCAGCTTGGTGCCGGCCGAATCCAGGTCGCGGATGTGCTTGGCGTTGATCCGCTTGTCTTTCTCGACCACCACGCGGCCGTTCTTGTCGGCGATGTCGAAGCGCGCGACTTCACCGCGCAGGCGCTCGGGCACGAACTCCAGCTGCGCGCCTTCGGCCTGCAGCGTGAAGTTGTCGAACACGAAGAAGTGCGCGAGGATCTGTTCCGGGGTCAGGCCGATCGACTTCAGCAGGATCGTCACCGGCATCTTGCGGCGGCGGTCGACGCGGAAGTACAGGATGTCCTTCGGGTCGAACTCGAAGTCCAGCCACGAACCGCGGTAGGGGATGATACGTGCCGAGAACAGCAGCTTGCCCGAGCTGTGGGTCTTGCCCTTGTCGTGCTCGAAGAACACGCCCGGCGAGCGGTGCAGCTGCGAGACGATGACACGCTCGGTGCCGTTGATGACGAACGAACCCGTGGAAGTCATCAGCGGGATTTCGCCCATGTAGACTTCCTGCTCCTTCACTTCCTTGACCTTGCCAGGATTCTCGCGATCGTTGATGATCAGGCGAACCTTGGCGCGCAGCGCCGAGTGGAAGGTCAGGCCACGCTGTTGACATTCCTTGACGTCGAACGGCGGGTTGGACAGGTGATACGAGACGAACTCCATACGGGCAAGCCCGTTATGCGAGGAGATCGGGAAGATTGCGTTGAAAGCGGCCTGGAGGCCTTCGGTCTTGCGACGCGCGGTCGGCGTTTCCGCTTGCAAGAACTGAGTGTAGGATTCAATCTGGGTGGCAAGCAGGAATGGAACCTGATGTACCGTCGCGCGCTTCGCAAAACTTTTGCGAATGCGCTTCTTTTCGGTGAAGCTGTACGCCATGGGATCTCCGAATCATCGCAGGGCTGGCTGGACCTGGCCGGACCTGAGGTGTTCAGCGACTGGGAGGGGATTTGGCGGTTGGCCGCTACCAACCTCTGGCTGACGGTGTCCGCACGCTGCGGGCGGTGTGGTCGTCGCATCAAGCGCAACGCCTGTACTCGCCCGGGGGACACCCGACCAAACTTGTCTTCTGCAGTCGGTTCAGAAGACAAACATCAGCAGCAACCCCTTAGTGTGCCACTGATGTTTGGCCTCTGCTGAGACTCCGGCATGCCCAAAGGCACCGGGGCTCGCAAACATCACTTTTTGGCGCGAAGAGTGCTTCTCAAAACACTTTCGCACAAGCGCAAAAAGGCTGGCGCCGGGAATTTCCCTTTGCCAGCCCCATCCGCGTGCCGGAAGGGCACGCGAGCAATGCCTTACTTGACGTCGACCTTTGCGCCAGCGTCTTCCAGCTTCTTCTTGGCTTCGGCAGCTGCAGCCTTGTCCACGCCTTCCTTGACGGGCTTCGGTGCGCCATCGACCAGGTCCTTGGCTTCCTTCAGGCCCAGGCCGGTGATTTCGCGAACAGCCTTAATCACGCCAACCTTGTTGGCGCCGACTTCGGCCAGGATCACGTTGAACTCGGTCTGCTCTTCAGCAGCGGCGGCACCGCCGGCGCCCGGGGCAGCTGCCACGGCCATGGCAGCGGCGGACACGCCAAACTTCTCTTCAAACGCCTTGACCAGGTCGTTCAGTTCCATCACGGACATCGCGCCAACGGCTTCCAGGATGTCGTCTTTGGTGATTGCCATTTGAAATACTCCTACTAGATTTGATTCGGTATCGGTAATGCGATCTTTCGATGCGAGGCCTGGATTGCCTTAGGCGCCAGCAGCTTCCGCTTCCGCGGGAGCGCCTTCGGCGTTCTTGGCAGCCAGTGCAGCCAGCAGACGGGCGAAGCCCGACACCGGTGCCTGCATCACGCCCAGCAGCTGAGCAATCAGTTCGTCGCGGCTCGGGATCGATGCCAGCGCCTTCACGGCGGCAGCGTCGAGAACCTTGCCGTCATACGACCCAGCGCGCAGGACCAGCTTGTCGTTGGTCTTGGCAAAGTCGTTCAGAACCTTGGCCGACGACACTGCATCTTCGGAAATACCGTAGATCAGCGGACCGGTCATCTGCTCTGCGAGGCTTGCAAACGGCGTACCTTCGACGGCACGGCGGGCCAGCGTGTTCTTCAGAACACGCAGGTACACGCCTTGCTGCCGAGCGGTGGAACGCAGCTTGGTCAGATCGCCAACCGTAATGCCGCGATATTCGGCCACGACGATGGTCTGGGCCTTGGCGACTTGCGCCGAAACCTCAGCAACGACGGCCTTCTTATCTTCAATATTGAGTGGCACGGTTAAGCTCCAAAATGACGCTAGCCCTCCGGCAATACCGGAGTCTTCACGTCAGCACAAACGAACGGCGTCCGATTGGCCCGAATCACCCGGGACAGGCCCGGATTCATCAATCCCTTCGGGTGCGCCATCTGCGCTGGTTGCCCGGGGTTGGTCATGCACGGCACCTGGCCCTGCCTGTACGTCCCGGCCGATTAAGCCCGCATGCCTGACTGCGGTCATGTGGACACCAGCGGTCTTTGATAACCAGCGGCGACTGCCTGAACACCATGTGTCCGGCTGCCGCCACTGCCCAAAGCCTTGCTCCCTATCCTTGTCCCGCCGCTTGACAGAACCAGGTCCGGAGCCGATCCCCGCTAACGCCAGGATCTTCAATTCGTGGCCGACCGGTGTTATCGGGTCCGGTCAGCCCATGCCGTCAGCTCAGGCCGACAGCGAAGCTTGTTCCACGCGCACGCCAACGCCCATGGTGGACGAGACGGCGATCTTGCGCAGGTACACGCCCTTGCTCGTAGCCGGCTTGGACTTCACCAGGGCTTCCAGCAGTGCGGACAGGTTGCTCTTCAGCGCTGCGTCTTCGAACGAGCGGCGGCCGATGGTGGCGTGGATGATACCGGCCTTGTCGACACGGAACTGCACCTGACCAGCCTTGGCGTTCTTCACGGCCTGGGCCACGTCGGGCGTCACGGTACCGACCTTCGGGTTCGGCATCAGGCCGCGCGGGCCCAGGATCTGGCCCAGCGTACCGACGATACGCATCGTGTCCGGCGAAGCGATCACGACGTCGAAGTTCAGGTTGCCGGCCTTGACTTGCTCAGCCAGGTCTTCCATGCCGACGATGTCAGCACCGGCGGCCTTGGCGGCTTCGGCCTTTTCGCCTTGGGCGAACACAGCCACGCGAACCGACTTGCCGGTACCTGCGGGCAGCACCACCGAACCACGAACCACCTGGTCCGACTTCTTGGCGTCAATGCCCAGCTGCACAGCCACGTCGATCGACTCGTCGAACTTCGCCGAAGCGCAGCCCTTCACCAGGCCCAGGGCCTCGTCGATCGGGTAGAACTTGGTACGCTCGATCTTCGCCTTGTTGGCGGCGACGCGCTTGGAAACCTTAGCCATTTACAGACCCTCCACGGTGATGCCCATCGAACGAGCCGAACCGGCGATGGTACGCACGGCGGCGTCCAGGTCGGCGGCGGTCAGGTCAGCGTTCTTGGCCTTGGCGATTTCTTCAGCCTGGGCGCGGGTGATCTTGCCAACCTTGTCGGTATGGGGCTTCGGCGAACCCTTGGTGATGCCAGCTGCCTTCTTGATCAGCACGGTCGCCGGGGGCGACTTCATCACGAAGGTGAAGCTCTTGTCGGCGAAGGCGGTAATCACCACCGGCACCGGCAGACCGGGTTCCATACCCTGGGTCTGGGCGTTGAACGCCTTGCAGAACTCCATGATATTCAGACCACGCTGACCCAGTGCGGGACCAACGGGCGGGGAGGGATTTGCCTTACCAGCCGGAATCTGCAGCTTGATAAAGCCAATGATCTTCTTGGCCATCTCTACTCCAATCCGGATCGCCCTTTCGGGATGCGATCCTGTTGAGTCGTAACGCGCTGTCGCCGCACCTTCGGCACGGCCTCACGCTCCTCTTGGCGCCGCCACCGGGGCGTCGCCGTTGCCAGTTGCCGCCCTTTCAGGCCGCAGCCGGCAAATTCCTTAAACCTTCTCGACCTGGCCGAACTCGAGCTCGACCGGCGTGGCACGCCCGAAGATCGTGACCGAGACGCGCAGGCGCGATTTCTCGTAGTTCACTTCTTCCACGTTGCCGTTGAAGTCGGTGAACGGGCCGTCCTTGACGCGCACCATTTCGCCCACTTCGAACAGCGTCTTGGGACGCGGCTTCTCGACCCCTTCCTGCATCTGGGTCATGATCTTGTCGACTTCGCGCTGCGAAATCGGGCTCGGGCGGTTGCGGGCGCCGCCCACGAAACCGGTGACCTTGCTGGTGTTCTTCACCAGGTGCCAGGTCTCGTCGGTCATTTCCATTTCCACCAGCACATAGCCCGGGAAGAAACGACGCTCCGTGACCGACTTGTGGCCGCCCTTGATTTCCACGACTTCTTCGGACGGCACCAGGATGCGGCCAAACTTGTCCTGCATCTCGGCGCGTTCGATGCGCTCCTGCAGCGCGCGCTGCACGCTCTTCTCCATGCCGGAGTAGGCATGCACGACATACCAGCGCTTCTTCGACGAAGGCGATTCCGGCGCGGTGGTTTCCTGCTGAGCGTTATCCGTCATGTGCTACCTCTTATTTCCAGCCCAGCACGAGCGAGAAGACGACCCACTCGATGAGCTTGTCAGCCGACCACAGGAACAGCGCCATGACGACGACAAAGACGAAGACCAGCCCCGTCATTTGCCCGGCTTCCTTGCGCGTCGGCCAGACGACCTTGCGAACTTCCCGATACGATTCCTTGGCGAACCCGATAAAGTCCTTGCCTGGTACAGACACCAGTGCAACCACGATACCCAGTGCAATACCACCGAACAGTGCGGCGCCACGTACATAAGACGGTTGCTGTGCCAGTGCATAGAAACCGATGACGCCCGCAACCACCAGCAGCACCGCCACGCCAAGCATCCACTTGCCGCTGCTGGCGTTCACGGTTTCAACATTGGGATTGGCCATGTTTCGCAAACGAGACTAAGCCGCGTCACGATTGCTCTTCGCGACGCGGCTGATTGATTTGGCAGGGGCAGAGGGAATCGAACCCCCAACCTTCGGTTTTGGAGACCGACGCTCTGCCAGTTGAGCTATACCCCTAAAACAACTGTGGGGCCGGCGCTGGCGCCAACCCCTTCTGGCAACGAACGCGGCCGGTTGGTGCCGCGTTCGCTATCAAACAACTTAGTCGAGGATCTTTGCCACGACGCCGGCGCCGACGGTACGGCCGCCTTCACGGATAGCGAAGCGCAGGCCTTCTTCCATGGCGATCGGGGCGATCAGCTTGACGGTGATCGACACGTTGTCACCCGGCATGACCATTTCCTTGTCCTTCGGCAGCTCGATCGAGCCGGTCACGTCGGTGGTACGGAAGTAGAACTGCGGGCGGTAGTTGTTGAAGAACGGGGTGTGACGGCCGCCTTCGTCCTTCGACAGGATGTACACCTCGCCGGTGAAGTGGGTGTGCGGCTTGATCGAACCCGGCTTGCACAGCACCTGGCCGCGCTCGACGTCTTCACGCTTGGTGCCGCGCAGCAGCAGGCCAACGTTGTCGCCGGCTTGACCCTGGTCCAGCAGCTTGCGGAACATTTCCACGCCGGTGCAGGTGGTCTTCACCGTCGGCTTGATACCGACGATTTCGATTTCCTCACCGACCTTCACCACGCCGCGCTCGATACGGCCGGTCACCACGGTGCCGCGACCCGAGATCGAGAACACGTCTTCCACCGGCATCAGGAAGGTACCGTCAACGGCACGCTCCGGCGTCGGGATGTAGGTGTCCAGTGCGTCGGCCAGGTTCATGATGGCCACTTCGCCCAGCTCGCCCTTGTCGCCTTCCAGCGCCAGCTTGGCCGAACCCTTGATGATCGGGGTGTCGTCGCCGGGGAACTCGTACTTGCTCAGCAGCTCGCGAACTTCCATCTCGACCAGCTCGAGCAGTTCAGCGTCGTCCACCATGTCGCACTTGTTCAGGAACACGATGATGTAAGGCACGCCAACCTGACGGGCCAGCAGGATGTGCTCGCGCGTTTGCGGCATCGGGCCGTCAGCGGCCGAGCAAACCAGGATTGCGCCGTCCATCTGGGCGGCACCCGTGATCATGTTCTTCACATAGTCAGCGTGGCCCGGGCAGTCAACGTGCGCGTAGTGGCGGTTGGCCGTTTCGTACTCGACGTGGGCGGTATTGATGGTAATACCGCGTGCCTTTTCTTCCGGCGCTGCGTCGATTTCGTCGTACTTCTTGGCGGCACCGCCGAACTTGGCTGCCAGCACCGTAGCGATCGCTGCCGTCAACGTGGTCTTGCCATGGTCAACGTGACCAATCGTGCCAACGTTCACGTGCGGCTTGGTCCGCTCGAACTTTTCCTTTGCCATTTCGCGACTCCTGTCTCGGTAGCGATATTGCCAGTGCGTGGTATTTGGTGCCCATGGGCAGGATCGAACTGCCGACCTCTCCCTTACCAAGGGAGTGCTCTACCACTGAGCCACATGGGCGAAACTTGACGTACTACTCTGACAGCAACCGCGCGACTGGAGCGGGTGAAGGGAATCGAACCCTCGTCGTAAGCTTGGAAGGCTTCTGCTCTACCATTGAGCTACACCCGCCCGGTTCTTTCCTGCTTCTTCACCGGCACTGCCGGCTGCTGTCTTGCATTCTGGTGGAGAGGGCTGGATTCGAACCAGCGTAGGCGTAAGCCAACAGATTTACAGTCTGCCCCCTTTAGCCACTCGGGCACCTCTCCGCAGAGAACTATCGATTATGGGGCTTCTCACCTTGCCTGTCAAGCACTTTCCGTTGCGGATGCTGTACTTGGGCAGACCAGGGAAGGCGTTCCAGCGTGGCGCTTGAACCGCCTGATCGCTCCCACAAGCGCAGTTTAGATTTCTGCGTTCTCACCCTATAGGGGCTTTCCAGCGCGGCTCCTGGAGGCTCTGAGGCGGCCTGGCAGGGCCGCGGGGCCACGCGCGGCGACGGCCGGAAAAGACAAAACCCCTCGCAGCACACGCTGTCGAGGGGTTTTGGGAATAAGAGCCTGGCGATGACCTACTTTCACACGGGTATCCGCACTATCATCGGCGCGGAGCTGTTTCACGGACCTGTT